>NZ_DASVOK010000346.1:0-19046 GCF_036383415.1 Rudaea sp.
GTGACCGGCGCGTTGTCGCTGGCACTGCAATTCGGTGCGCTGTACGTTGCCGTCGCGCTCGGCGTCAACGTCGGCATCGCCGCGCTCGTGATCGGCATGACCCCGATCGCGACCGCGCTGATCTCGCGCGCACTCGGCGAAGCGCTGTCGTCGCGTCAGTGGCTCGGTTTCGCATTCGGCGCCGCCGGCGTCGTGCTCGCTGTCGCCGACCGCATTGGTACGAACGACGCGCCATGGTTCGCCTACGCCCTGCTGCTGCTCGGCCTCGCCGGCATCGGCGCGGGCACGGTGTATCAGAAGCGTTTCGCGGTCGATGTCGATCCGCGCGCGGGGCTCGCGATCCAGCAGGCCAGCGCGACGGTGCTGCTGCTGCCGTTCGCGCTGCATGAGGGCTTGCGCTTCGACGCCTCGGCGGCATTCCTCGGCAGCCTCGGCTGGCTCGTCGTGGTCAATTCGCTGGCCGCGTTCGCACTGATGTTCGTGCTGCTGCGCCGTGGCGCGGCGAGCCGCGTGGCCGCGCTGTTCTTCCTTATGCCACCGGTCACTGCGATCATGAACTACTTCGTGCTCGGTGACGCGCTGACCCTTGCCAAGATGGCCGGCTTCGCCCTCGCCGCGTTCGGCGTCTGGCTGGCGACGCGCGAGACCGCTATGCGACGCGCGTCTTGATCGCACCTTCGATGATCGTGTGCGAGCGTCCGCCAACCCAGACGGTCGCATCGCCATCGGCGCGCGCATCGATGCTCACATCGATCGTCGCATCGTGGCCCATCTCGCGGCCCTGGCTGACGCGATAACCGCGCGCAAGTGTGCCTTGCGGCTCGCGCTGCGCGATGTACGCCGCGATCAATCCATTCGCCGCGCCCGAGGCCGGATCCTCGACGATGCCGACACCGGCGGGGAACGCGCGCACGACGACTTTATAGCCATTCTTCGCATCCGCAGCGCGCGCGACTGCATTTTTTTCTTCGCGCGCCGAGGCGCGCGCGAAGCAGCACAAGCCAAGGCTGTCGCCTGCACGCGCGAGCGCAAGGATCGCTGCATGATCGGGTTTCCATGCGCGCAGCGAGGCTTCATCCGCGAATTCGGCCACCCACCAGCGTCGCCCGCCCTCGACGAATGCCGGTGGCAACGCGCCGAGCCGCGTATCGCCGAGCACGGCGCGCAGCAGCGCATCGTCCGTTCCGCTGTGCAGCACACGTGCCGCCGGCGCCTGGACGTATAGACGTCTGGACGCCCCCTCGCCCTCGACGCGGATTGGCAACAGCCCCGCGCCACACTCCTGCAGCAATCCGCCGTCGTGCGGCACGACGCGACCGATTTCGAGTGCGGCGTGCGCGCTGCCTATGGTCGGATGGCCGGCGAACGGAATCTCCTTGACCGGCGTGAAGATGCGCAACCTGTAGCTCGCGCGCGCATCGCTCGGCGCGAGCACGAAGGTCGTCTCGACGAGGTTGATCCATGCGGCGAAGCGCTGCATGTCGGCATCGCTCCAGTCGTCCGCGCCGAAGACGACGCCGAGCGGATTGCCGCCGCCGGCGCGCTCGGCGAACACATCGATTTGCAGGAAGCGCAGGCCCGGAATATTGCGGTCGTTTTCAGTCATTTGTTTATGAAGTCACTTCATCGCCAGCGACACGGCGATGCCCGCCCACAGCGCCATGCCGACCCAATTGTTGTTGCGGAATGCAGCGAAGCACGCATCGCGATCGCGCCCGCGCATGATCCACATCTGCCACGCGAACAGGCCCGCGGCGACGGCGAGGCCGGCGAAATACGGCCAGTGCAGGTGGCCGCGCTGCGCGACCAGCGCCATCGCGAGCAGGAAGGTCGCCATGAGCACACCGAGGATGGTCAGGTCGGCGTCGCCGAACAGGATCGCGGTCGATTTCGCGCCGACGCGCAGGTCGTCGTCGCGATCGACCATCGCGTACTCGGTGTCGTAGATCGTCGAGAACAGCACGTTGGCGAGGAACAGCAGCCAGCACAGCGGCGGCGTCGAATTCGTCACCGCGGCGAACGCCATCGGAATCGACCAGCCGAACGCAGCGCCGAGATAAACCTGCGGCAGATGCGTGTAGCGCTTGGTGAACGGATAGGTCGCGGCGAGGAAAGCGCCGACGAAGGACAGTTCGATCGTCAGCCGGTTGGTGAACAGCACGAGCAGGAACGCGAGCGCGAGAAGCACGAAGAACACGGCCAGCGCCTCGCGCGGCGCGACCTTGCCGGCGGCGATCGGCCGTTCGCGCGTGCGCTTCACCTCGGGATCGAGCTTGCGATCGGCATAGTCGTTGATCACGCAACCGGCCGAGCGCATAAGGAACACGCCGAGCGTGAAAATCACGAGCGCAGCCCATGGCGGAAAATCGCCGGCGGCAAGCCACAGCGCCCACCAGGTCGGCCACAGCAGCAGCGCCGCGCCGATCGGCTTGTGCATGCGCGCGAGCTTGGCGTACTCGGCCAGGCGCTCGACGATGCCCGATCGATCGACACGCGCGTAAGCCTGCTTCTCGATCTTGACCCTGCCGGGCGGGCGCTTGACTGCGCCGACCGTCGGCACCGAAATCTGCGGCCGCGCGCTGAGATCGGCGCGCTTCGGCTTCGCCGTGGGCGTCGCGACCTTGGCCTTGTTCGCGCCGGCTTTGGCGACAGGCGCAGCGAACGGCAGCGAATCCTGTGCGTCGGGATTCGTGTTCGTACGCGGGCGGCGAGGTTTCTGCGGAGGGGGCTGCTGATCCATTGGGGCTAGTTTACGTCAGCCCCGCCGAAGCTCGCACTCGTCATCGCGGCGGGCGTATGCTCGCGCGGGTCGCCCTACGAGATGCAAGACCATGCTGCCCTCGCGCTATGTTCCTTTCGCCCTTTGTCTCGTCTTGTTCGCGCTTTCGCTCGCGATGCTATGGGACGGCCCGATCTGGCGCTCGACGACGGCGATCTTCGGCGTGCTGTCGCTGGTCGGCGTCCGTGATCTGCTGCAGACCCGGCATACGCTGGGGCGGAACTTTCCGATCACGAATCATTTCCGCACGTTCTTCGAATTCTTCCGCCCGATGATGCGTCAGTATGTGGTCGAGGCGGACACCGACGAAGTGCCGTTCTCGCATGCGCAGCGCTCCCTCGCCTACCAGCGCGCGAAGAACGTCGAGGACAAGCGCCCATTCGGCAGCGAGCTGAACCTGTATGCGACGCAGTACGAATGGATCAACCATTCGCTGGCGCCGAAAAAAATCGACAGCCACGACTTCCGCATCACGATCGGCGGTGCGCAGTGCGCGCAGCCGTATTCGGCCAGCGTGTTCAACATCTCGGCGATGAGCTTTGGTGCGCTCAGCGCGAACGCGATCCGCGCACTCAACGAGGGCGCCCGCCTCGGCGGCTTCTACCACGACACCGGCGAAGGCTCGATGTCGCGCTACCACCGCGAGATGGGCGGTGACATCTGCTGGGAAATCGGCTCGGGCTATTTCGGCTGCCGCAATGACGACGGCAGCTTCAGCCTCGACAAGTTCACCGAGAACGCGGTGAACCCGCAGGTGAAGTTGATCGAGATCAAGCTCTCGCAAGGCGCCAAGCCGGGACACGGCGGCGTGCTGCCGGCGGCCAAGGTCAGCGCCGAAATCGCCGAAGCGCGCGGCGTGCCGATGGGCGTCGACTGCGTTTCGCCGGCCGCGCACAGCGCGTTCTCGACGCCGCTCGGCCTGCTGCAATTCGTGGCGACGCTGCGCGAGAAATCCGGCGGCAAGCCGACCGGCTTCAAGCTCGCGCTCGGCCATCCCTGGGAATGGTTCGGCATCGCCAAGGCGATGCAGGAATCGGGAATTCTTCCCGACTTCATCGTCGTCGACGGCGGTGAAGGCGGCACCGGCGCGGCGCCGCTCGAATTCACCGACCATGTCGGCGTGCCGCTACGCGAGGCGCTGCTGCTGATCCACAACACGCTCGTCGGCCTCGACCTGCGCGACAAGATCAGCCTCGGCGCGAGCGGCAAGGTCATCACTGCATTCGACCTCGCGCGCACGCTCGCGCTCGGCGCCGACTGGTGCAACGCGGCGCGTGGCTTCATGTTCGCATTGGGATGTATTCAGTCGCAGAACTGCCACACCGACCGCTGCCCGACCGGCGTGGCGACGCAGGATCCGGGCCGCTGGAAAAAGCTCGACGTGCCGAACAAGGCCACGCGCGTGAAGAATTTCCATGACAACACGTTGCACGCGCTCAAGGAACTGATCGCTGCGGCCGGTCTTACCCATCCCGGCCAGCTCGGCCCCGAACACATCATCCGCCGCGTGTCCTCGACCGAAGTGCGCTCGCTTGCGGCACTCTATCAATACGTCGAACCCGGCGCGCTGCTGAACGGCGGCGTGCCGGCGCATGCCGTGTTCCAGTCGTTCTGGAAAGATGCGCGCTCGGACACGTTCGCCGCGCCGCGCGCGCTGGTGGATTTACAGCAAACTAAATCTCGATAAACCCCATAACTCTTGATCTCAATGAAGCGATTTCTTCCATTTGTCATCCTGCTCTCCTTGGCAGCTTGTGATCAAAAAATAGAGGCTTTTTCACCCGCTTTTGCAGACCGTTCAATTTCAGTTCTCAGCGCCTATCCAAATGCTGTGGCACCACCAAAAGTTGGAACCTACAGCGGCACCGTCAAATCTGGCGCCGGATACTTTTACGACGAAGTTCTTGAGTATCGGGTCTGGTTACATCCTGAGAACGGAGCCAAGCCACTCGCCGGTAACGAGGATTACTTCGCCGCTTTTGCTCAGTACGAGCCAGCCCTAAAGTTTTCTCAAGCAACTCTTGGGGCGGAGTTGCCTCTCGCCTTGGTCCGTCAAATCGAGTCAATCAATGAACCAAACCCAGGCACGTTTGAATGGACTAAGGAAGAACGCATTACGGAATGGAAAGTTGAATGGCTACACGACAGCCATCGTGAATCTGACAGTATTCCGAAGTTTCTGTCGGAGCATTCCGCTACAAAGAAATAGCCCAGCGCTTCATCCCAGCGCGCTGGATGTAATGAGCAAAACCGAATTTCAACCTGCAACCGCCTTTTTCACTACGCGCCGGAGGCCAAGCTTCGTCGCCGCGCCGGCGTGCCGATCAGGTCGAGAAAGTTGTTGAACACTGCATACGCGCGTTCCTGCATCGCCTCGATGCGGGCGAAGGTGTCGGCGCGGATCGAGTCGGCGTCGCGACCGAGTCCGGCAGCGATCAATTCGTCGCGGTAGCTCGGCAGGTTGAGCCAGCGCTCGATCAACGGCTTGTCCATTTCCAGATGAAACTGGAAGCCGTAGGCATTGTCGCCGTGGCGGAAGGCCTGGTTCTCGCAGGTGCCGGTGCGCGCGAGGTGCGTGGCGCCAGCGGGCAGCGAAAACGTGTAGCCGTGCCATTGGAAGATCGGCGCGATGTCGCCGAGCGAACCGAAGACGGGATCGCTGCGGCCCTCGGCAGTCGTCGCGAGATCGTACCAGCCGATTTCGCTCGTCGAATTTCGCCGCACTTCGCCGCCGAGCGCATGCGCGAGCAGCTGCGCGCCGAGACAGATGCCGAGCACGGGCTTGCCCTGCGCGAGCGCCTCGCGAATCACCTCGAGCTCGGTTTGCAGGTGCGGACGCGCCTCGCGATCCTCGACGTTCATCGGTCCGCCGAGCACGATCAGGCCCTTGTAGCGGTCGAGTCGCGGCCTGGCGTCGGGCTGGCGCTCGAAGTTGACGAACTTGACCCGGTGCCCGCGCCGCCGGATCAGCGGATCGAGCGTGCCGAGCGGTTCGGCGGCAACGTGCTGGAAGACCAGGATGCGGGACATGTCTGCAAAAAAAACGGGCTCGCGAGAGCCCGTTTTTACTTCAATCGACGCGTGCTGTCGATCAGAAGCCGTAGACGAGGTTGGTCGTCAGCAGCTGGTCGGTCTTGTGCGTGTAGCCCGAGAGCGCCGGGATGTCCGTATTGTGGCGGACCTGGTAGCCGGCCTTGAGCGCGAGCTTGTCGCTCATCTTCACCTGCAGGCCGAGATCGTTCTGGAAGTAGGTGTTGGTGCTGCCTGCTTCGACGAGGAAGGTGTCGACCAGCGAGGTCGTCTCGTTGAAGTTGTGCTTGTAGTTGACCAGGCCGCGCGCGACGACGTAGCTGTCCGAATCGGCCTTGAAGTAGACCGGCGGGTTGACGCTGTAGTCGGTCACGCCCTTCGGCTGCTGCACCTTGTAACCCGGGCCGACTTCGAACGAGAGTTCATCGGCCGAGTTCTTGAGCAACTGGTAGCCGTAGCCGATCGACGCGGTGTACTGGTACTGGTACGGTGAGAACGCATCGTGCTCATAGCGCAGTGCGCCGACGATGTAGCTGCGGTCGTCGAACTTGTAGCCGGCCGAGGCGCCCGCGTTGTAGCGGTTCGCGGTCAGGTCGTACTTGCTCGTGTTCTCGATCACCGGGTTGCCGGCGGAGTCGCGGCCGATCGTCGACGAGGTGACGTTGGCCTTGTTGCGCTGCGCTTCGAGGAAGAAATCGTACTTCCACAGATCGTCTTCCTTCTTCAACGTCAGCTTGGCGTTGAGGTTCTGCGACTTGGCGTTGCCGCTGGCGAGGGCGAGACCGGCTTCGCCGCTGCCGTGCCAGTTGCCGTCGTTCGTATCGGCGGCATGCGCGGCGAACGGGAGGGCCAGCGCGAGCGCGCAGGCGAGAATGGTCTTGTTCATCGTGGATCTCCTTGTTGGTTCTGTGATCGGGGCCGAAAAGGGGGCGCATTATGTCCCACGATTCCGCTGTCGAACCCGTGTCAGCTTCCGTTCATTCAGGTATACATCAGGAAAACGTTAATTTGTATTTTTTGGGATAAGTATACAATATATATTTGTATCTTTTTCTTGAAATCATTGCATGTACGAACGCAAGCGAGTCGCCCAGATGAGTACGGCGATGTGCCCTGCGCCAAGGCGAAGCCTCTCGTACCGGGCATCCGCGAGTTCGCGTACCATAACCACATGGACCGCTACGAACGCATTCTGACCCTGCACCGCATCCTCAAATCGGCGCGTCGGCCGGTGCCGCTGGCGCGCCTGCTCGACGAGCTCGAATGCTCGCGCGCGACGGCGTATCGCGACATCGCCTTCCTGCGCGACGCGCTCGGTGCGCCGATCGAGAGCGACGGCGAGAACGCCGCCTACAGCTACGCGGTCGAGGAAGGCGAGCGCTTCGAACTGCCCGGCCTGTGGCTGACCAGCGAGGAACTGCAGGCGCTGCTCGCGCTCAATGAGCTGATCGGCCGCACCGGACCCGGCGTGCTCGCCTCGGCGCTCGCGCCGTTCCGTTCGCGCATCGACAAGCTGCTGACGAACCAGGCCGACGGCGCCGTGCGCAAGGCGCCGCTCGAGCGCATCCGCGTGATCGGCTACGGCACGCGCAAGGTCGACGAGGCGACGTTCCGCCATGTCGCCAGCGCCGTGCTCGAACGCAAGCGCCTGAAGTTCGGCTACCGCGCACGCTCGACCGATCAGGCGACCGCGCGCTCGGTCTCACCGCAACGCCTCACCCACTACCGCGACAACTGGTATCTCGATGCCTGGGATGAAAGCCGCGACGGCCTACGCAGCTTCGCCGTCGATCGCATCAAGGACGCGCAGGTGCTCGACGCGGCCGCGACCGATCGCGACGACGACGAACTGAACAAGCATCTCGCCTCGAGCTACGGCATCTTCTCCGGCGCGCCGAAGAACTGGGCGACCGTGCGCTTCTCCGCCCATGCCGCGCGCTGGGTTGCCGACGAGCACTGGCATTCGCAGCAGCAGGGGAACTGGCTCAATGACGGCCGCTACGAATTGAAATTGCCGTACAGCAATTCCAAGGAACTGCTGATGGACGTGCTCAAGTACGGCCCCGACGCCGAAGTCGTCGCGCCGCTCTCGCTACGCGAGGAAATGAAGATCCTGCTGCAGCTGACGATCGGCGGCTACGCCGGAGCGTCCGCGTGAACACGGTGCGCGGGGCCGCGACGGTTTCGCTCGTGCTCGGCTCGGGCGGCGCGCGCGGCTACGCGCACATCGGCGCGATCGAGGAACTGCGCGCGCACGGTTTCGACATCCGCAGCATCGCCGGTTGCTCGATGGGTGCACTGGTCGGCGGCATCTACGCCGCGGGCAAGCTCGACGAATATCGCGACTGGTCGCGCACCTTGCAGCGCCTCGACGTGCTGCGCCTGCTCGACTGGACGCTGTCCGGTGGCGGCTTCATCAAGGGCGATCGCGTCATCGGCCAGATCAGGAACCTGATCGGCGAGGTGCGTATCGAGGAACTGCCGATCAGCTACACCGCGGTCGCCACCGATCTCTACGCGCAGCGCGAGGTGTGGTTCTCGCGCGGGCCGCTGTTCGATGCAATCCGCGCCTCGATCTCGATCCCGACCGTGTTCCGCCCGCACCACTACGAGGGCCGCACGCTCGTCGACGGCGGCCTGCTCAATCCGGTGCCGGTCAC
This sequence comes from Rudaea sp., assembly GCF_036383415.1. GTDB lineage: Bacteria > Pseudomonadota > Gammaproteobacteria > Xanthomonadales > Rhodanobacteraceae > Rudaea. The sequence goes on from NZ_DASVOK010000346.1 coordinate 8,470, forward strand.
GCCGACCTTGCGCGATCTCACCGACTGCACGATCGCGATTGACGTCAACGGCCCCGACGAGGACCCCGGCGGCCGGCCCGACACGACCGCGGGCGATGCGACGTTCGGCGACATGGACGAGGCGCTGGCCGCGAACGAGCACGTCGAGGCGATGCCTGCGCAGGCGAACGATGCCGGCGGCGCATTGACGACGTCGCGGCGCAAGATTGCCAATTTCATCGACGGCCTGATCGAAAAGCGCGAGAAACGACATGCCGAGCGCGCGGCCGATCCGGGCGCACTCGAACTGTTCGCACGCACGCTCGACGTGGTGCAGCAGACGGTGACGCGCTACAAGCTCGCCGCGCAGCCGCCCGATCTGATCGTGCGTGTGCCGCGCAATGTCTGCGCGTTCTACGAGTTCCATCGTGCCGACGAATTGATCGAACTCGGCCGCCAGTGCACGCGCGAGGCGCTCAAGCACTGGCAGGTGCCGGCGCGGCACCGGTCCTGAAGCAACCGTTTCTGAATGCCGCGGCGCGGTTCAGGTCAACGTTCGCGTTGCCCGCGCATTATCGGTAGCCGAAGCCGCCGAAACATTTGCGGTTTCCAACCCTGGTTCCGATCGAGAGGAGTGATCGAAATGCGAATGCACACCGCCATTCTTGCCACCGCCCTCGCCGCCGGTGCGGCGCTAGCGCTGGTACCGCCCAGCGCCGAGGCGCGCGTCTACGTCGATATCGCCGTCGCCCCGCCGCCGCCACGCGTCGTGGTCGTTCCGCCGCCGCGCGTGGGCTATGTCTGGGCGCCGGGCTACTGGTACTGGAGCGGTCGTCGCCACGTCTGGCGTGACGGCTACTGGATGCGCGAACGTCGCGGCTATCACTGGGTCGGCCCGGCTTGGGAGCCGCGCGGTCCGCGCTGGCATTATGCGCCGGGCTACTGGGCGCGCTGAGCCGCTGGTGCCAGTCACCACCACCGGCACTGCCGGCACCGCAATAAAAACGGCCCGCTGGGGAGAGCGGGCCGTTAGGGGTCGCAATGCAGAGGCCGGGGGTAGCGGCCTGGGGAGTCCTGCATCACGGAAGCGACGATAGCCCGGGCAAGCTTACAAAAGCCTGACGATCACGTAAGGGTTGCGCGAATTCCGGCAATTCCCTGCCTTTCCGCTACGTTCGTTTTCTGTCACCTCAAGGTTCGCTCCGGCGTGCCCTCCGACGCTTCCACACAGACGGACAAGCGGGATCCCGCGCCGACCAATCGCATCCGCGCCCGTCATGCGAGAATGCGCGCATGAAGAGCAACAAGAAACTGTTCAAGGTCACCTTCCTGAGCCAGGGCAAGACACTGGAGCTCTATGCGCGCCATGTCGCCTCGAGCGCGCTGTGGGGCTTCACCGAGGTTGGCGACATCGTTTTCGACCAGCAGGAAGCCATGGTGATCGATCCGACCGAGGAGCGCCTGCGCGAGGAATTCGGCAATACGCGCGTGTTGCACCTGCCGATCCAGTGCATCGTGCGCGTGGAGGAGGTGCAGAAACGCGAGCCGCTGGTGATCCGCGACGCGGCCAGCGGCGAGAAGGTGGTGACGCCGTTTCCGATGGTGCCGCCGCTGCGCAAGCCTTAGGTGCGAGCGCACGCCGCGATCGACCCCGGCATCGCCGCTACTTCAGAAAATCGTGGAATTTCTTGCGGAACTTGGCCACCTTCGGCGCGACGACGAGCTGGCAATACGGCTGCTCGCCGTGCAGCTTGAAGTATTCCTGGTGGTAGTTCTCGGCCTTGTAGAACACCGTGAACGGCTTGACCTCGGTCACGATGGTGCCATTCCACTCGTGACTGTCGGCGGTCTCCTTGATCGCCTTCTCGATCGCCGCCTTCTGCGCGTCGTTGCGATAGAACGCCACCGAGCGGTACTGCGTGCCGACATCATTGCCCTGGCGGTTCAGCGTGGTCGGATCATGGATCGTGAAATACGCGTGCAGGATCGTGTCCAGTGTCACCACGTTCGGGTCGAACGTGATCTGCACGACTTCGGCGTGGCCGGTGTTGCCGTCGGACACCTGCGCGTAGGTCGGATTGGCGAGATGGCCGCCGGCATAGCCGGATTCCACTTTGGTCACGCCTTTCAGCTCGGTGAACACGGCTTCGAGGCACCAGAAACAGCCGCCGCCGAGCGTGATCGTATCGGTGGCCGAGGAAGACGGCGCGGCATTCGCGCCAGCCGCGAAAAGAGTCGACATGAGAAGCCCCAGAACGGTGAGGAATCGGTAGAAGTAGAACATGTGGAAATCCAATTGACTCGGTCTGTCCAATAGACGCAGCGAACTGGGCAAACCTTACAGCCGGGATTTCACGCTCCCACGATATGGTGCCCGCTCGGGCGCAGCGCAAGCGCAGCCCGGACAGGCGCGAGCCTGTCCGGGCGCAACGAAGGATCAAGGCAGCAGCTTCACCGTAACGCCCCATGCATCGGAGACGAACTTGGCGAACTGGTCGTGCCAGCCGAGCTGGTTCTGGCCACCCGGACAGCCGGTGCCGTCGGTCACGGCGGTCAGCAGGCGATCCTGCGCTTCGATCTTGCGGCTGTAGCAGGCCCCGAACGGGTCGGCGTAGGTGTAGCTCTGTGAGGCCGTCGCCGGCGTGCTGACCAGCGCGCCGCTGGCGGCGTAGTTGCGCGTGACCGTGGTGACGACGTGGTTGTCGCGCGTCGCGGTCTTGACCGCATTGCCGCCCACGCCCGCGTCGACCCGCTGCTGGAATTCCTGATCGACGAAGCTGTGCAATGTCGCCGAGCCGTCGTCGGCCGTGATGTAGTCGTAGTCGAACGTCAGCGGATAGCTACGCACTTCGTGCAGCGTTTGCGTGCCGCCCTTGCCTTTGCCGTTGCCCTGCGTGCGCGTGGTCAGCGTATCGATATCGGTGCGCTGCACGGCGTCTTGCTGGTAGACGGTATTCGAGGTCGCCAGCTGCTGCACGCTCGAGAACGCGATCTTCGAATCGATCTGCGTGGTCACCGCACCGTGCGAGGTGTTCGCCGTGCCGGTGATCGTGTAACTGCGATTGGACGTCACCGAGACCGAACCGGAAGCCGAGCCGTCCAGTGCGCTGGTGACATTCTCGACGACGTTGACGACCGGCGTGGCGCTCAGCGTATTCGTGGTCACGCTGCCGCTGACCATGCTCGAACCCGCATCGAGGTACAGCAGCAGATTCGCCGCGGTGGCGAAGTAGTTGGCCGCGTTGTAGACGCTGATCGCCACCGTGTGCGCGCTGCCGTCGCCGAGCACGCCGACGAACGGCGTCAGGTCGAGACGGTAAGGTTCGAACGAGAGCGTCTGCACACCGGGAATCGGACGCCACAGAATTGGATCGGCGCCGCCGGTGTAGACCCACGGATAAATCGGCGAGATGCCCGCGGGCTGGCCATCGATCGTGACGAGCGCTTCCTTGAACGCGGTGCTGCCGGTGTCCTGGAACAGCGGCGCGATGTCGTCCGGCAGGTCGAAGTACCAGAACTCGTCGGCGCTCTGGCTCTGCGTGAAGACGTCGAGATAGGCGCGCTCGATGTTCTTCGGCAGTGCGCTGAACGAGGCCGAGAGCTGGTCGCTCGGCTGCGCGAGCGAGGCAATGCCGCCGTTCTGGTTCAGCGACAGCACCTGGTCGGGCCGTTTGCCGGAGTTGCCGTTGCCGCCCGAATAGAAATACAGCGTCGCCGTGCCGGTGATGATGCCGTCGTAGACCACACCGTTGTACGTGCCGACGAAGTTGCCGAGTTCGGCATAACCGCTCTGCGCCTGCGCCAGCAATGCGCTATAGTCGGTCAGATCGCGTTCGACGTGCCAGGACGTAGTGCCTCCGCCCGGAATCGAGGGCTCCTGCGTGGTGCCGAAGTAAATGACGCTGTTGCCGAGCCAGATTCTCGCGGTGCGATCGTACTGGCGCGTGCCGGTGATGCTGAAGTCCACCGCGAGCACGACTTTTTCCCACGGCCCCGCGCAACCCGTGGCGGGCGTGTAATCGAACGGCTTGTTGTTGAAATCGGCGAACTGCTGGCCGGTGAACAGCGTGACCGTGCACGGCGTGGTCGGCGGTCGCGGAACAAGCGGATCGGCGGTGGCCACATTCCTCGACCCGACGGTCAAGGCCTGCGCCTGAGCCCAGGTCGGCCCGGCGAGTGACACGAGTAATGCGGCGGAAAGAAGAATCCGCGAACGATAGAGAGAAAACATGATGCCCCCACGGCGACGGTTTGCCCCTGCGCGGAAGGGTGTAACAGACGGAATCATAAATTTTCGTAAATTAGATCGATGCAAAGCAGCAAAAAAGCGGCCTGCAGCGGGGTCATGAAACAGTGTTTCATGACATTCGGAGATTGCTGCGGTGTGCCAGCCGCCGGGGCCGGCCGGCGGGTATCGGGCAAGCGCTTGCGGGAGAAATGCGGCGAAACGGGCGGCGGTTACAGCGCCCGTTCCACCATCTGCACGAGCTGCGATTTCGACACGGCGCCGATCTGCGTCGCCGCGACCACGCCGTTCTTAAACAGCATCAGCGTCGGCGCCGACCGCACGCGCCAGGCAATCGCGGTGCGCTGATTCTCGTCAATGTTGACCTTCACGACTTTGACCTTGCCCGCATAGTCGTGGGCGACGCCTTCGAGCATCGGCGCAATCATTTTGCATGGTGCGCACCACTCGCCCCAGAAGTCGACGAGCACGGGCGTGGCGGACTGCAACACCTGGGTTGCGAAATCCGCATCGGTGGCAAGGTTGACGGCGCTCATGACGATGCGCCGGCGCTACGGCTCAACCACACTTCGAGTAACCGCAGTTGAGGCAGGTCTGGCAGCCGTCCATGAGGATCATGGCGGCGGTGTTGCACTTGTTGCACATCGTCGCGCCGGGTGGGAACCCGCTCGCGGCAGGTTCGGCGAATTCGACTTCGCCAGCCTTACGCGCGGACTCGCCACCGACCCCGGCGAGATCGGTGCTCAGGTCCTGCGGCGCGGATTTGGTTTCGGCCTTGGCTGGCGCGGCTACGTCAGACTTTTTTTTTGCGTCCTTGCCGGCCGCGCGCGCCTCGTAGGCGGCACGCTTTTCGGCGATCAGGCGGCGCTGCTCGGGATCGAGCTCGGGATCGTGCAGCAGGCCGATCATCTTTAGGTGCTGCTCGACGATCGCGCCGAGCTCGGCCACGATCGAGGGCATGTAGACGCCGCCGGCCTTGAAGTAACCGCCGCGCGGATCGAAAACCGCTTTCAATTCGTCGACGAGGAAGGTGATGTCGCCGCCCTTGCGGAACACCGCCGACATGATGCGGGTCAGCGCCACGATCCACTGGAAGTGGTCCATGTTCTTCGAGTTGATGAAGATCTCGAACGGACGGCGCAGCTCGTGCTCGGTGTCCTGGTTGAGCACGATGTCGTTGATCGTCACGTACAGCGCGTGCTCGAACAACGGCGATTTGATCTTGTAGGTCGCGCCGATCAGCGTGTCCGGACGCTCGACCTTCTCGTGCATCTGGATCACTTCGGCCTTGGGCGGCACTTCGATCGCGTCGCGCGGATCGGGGCCGACGGTGGGGATATTGCCGTCGTCGGGCTTGCCGACGCTGTAGCCTTTTATTTTTTTCGAGATCTTGATTGACATGATGTTGTGCGGTTGTGCGCTCGTCCGTGAACGCGGGAATCACGAGCAGCCGTCCCTGGCCGCACTTTTCAACGACAGCAACGATGCAGGGCACCGCTGCTGCGGGATGGTTACTTCTTCTTCGCAGCCTTCTTCGCCTTGGCGGCGACTTCGGCCTTGGACTTGCGCTTCATGTCCATGTTGTGCGCGCGCTTGTAGCTCTGGATGTCCTTGAAGTGGCCTTTGGCATCGCGCACTGCGTAGAGCTTCTTGCCCTTGCTCGAGTACAGCACCGTGCGGCGGGCCTTCTTCTTCGCGGCTTTCTTGACCGCTTTCTTGGCTACTTTCTTGGCTACTTTCTTCGCGGCTTTCTTCGGCGCGGCTTTCTTTGCGACCTTCTTCGCCGCTTTCTTCGGAGCAGCCTTCTTGGCAGCTTTCTTTGCCGCTTTCTTGGCGGCTTTCTTCGGCGCGGCTTTCTTCGCGACCTTCTTCGCCGCGGCCTTGACCGTCTTCACCGCTGCCGCCGCCTTCTTCGCCACGGCCTTCTTCACTGCCGCGGCTTTCTTCACCACCGCGTCCTTCGCCGCGACCGCGGTATTGCCTGCCGCCGCCGCAGTGTTGACCACAGCGGTCTTCACCTCTGCCACGACCACGCCAGTGCGCTCGACGGCAGCCTGGCCGACTTCCTGCGCTTTCTCTACGACGGCTTCGACCGCATTGCTCGCGGCTTCGCCTATGGACTCAACGCTCTGCATAAATCCCTCCGGTTACGTAAGCACTAGACCCAAAGTTTTCCACCGCAACAACGCCGAACGACAGGATCGGATTCGGTCGTGCGAATTTACCCTTTGCGCGCCGCGGTGCAAGTGCTTTTTTCGCTGGAAGACGCCTCGGAATCCGCCGTAGCCGTTCAAGGCACGTCGGCCAAACTCAGAACTTGCCGTAGTAGCCCTCTTTGAGCGCATCGAACAGGTTGGCGGCGGTATGCGTCTCGCCGTCGTATTCGATCTCTTCGTTGCCCTTGACCTCGACCACGCTGCCATCCTCGAGCTCGAAGCGGTACAGCGTGTTTTCCAGGTCCGACTCCTTGACCAGCACACCCTGGAATGCAGCGGGGTTGAAGCGGAATGTGGTGCAGCCCTTCAGGCCCTGCTTGTGCGCGTAGCGGTAGATGTCCTTGAAGTCCTCGTAGGGATAATCCGTCGGCACGTTCGCGGTCTTCGAGATCGACGAATCGACCCACTTCTGCGCGGCGGCCTGGATGTCGACATGCTCGGTCGGCGTCACCTGGTCCGCGGCGATGAAGTAGTCCGGCAGCTTGGCCTCGGCGTCGTCGGTGAACGGCATCGCCTTGGCGTTGATCAGTTCGCGGTAGGCGAGCAGTTCGTAGCTGAACACCTCGACCTTTTCCTTGCTCTTCTTGCCTTCGCGGATCACGTTGCGGCTGTAGTGATGCGCAAACGAGGGCTCGATGCCGTTCGAGGCGTTGTTCGCCAGCGACAGCGAGATCGTGCCGGTCGGCGCGATCGAGGAATGGTGGGTGAAGCGCGCGCCGACCTCGGCCAGCTCGTTGACCAGTTCCGGCGCGGCTTCGGCCACGCGCTGCATGTAGCGGCTGTACTTCGCGTGCAGCACGCGACCTAGGATCTTGTCGCCGGCCTTGTAGCCGTCGCGCAGCATCTCCGGACGCTCGCGCAGCATCTTCGCCGTGACCTCGAATTCCTGGGTCATGATCGGGGCCGGACCCTTTTCCTTCGCGAGCGAGGCCGCGACTTCCCAACCGGCAATCGCCATGTCGCGCGCGATCTGCTCGGTGAACTCGCACGACTCCGGCGAGCCGTACTTCATCTTCAGCATCGTGATCGTCGAGCCGAGACCAAGGAAGCCCATGCCATGGCGGCGCTTGGACAGGATCTCGTTGCGCTGCTGCTCCAGCGGCAGGCCGTTGATCTCGACCACGTTGTCGAGCATGCGCGTGAACACGCGCACGACTTCCTTGTACTCGTCCCAGTCGAAACGCGCCTTCGGCCCGAACGGATCGCGCACGAACGTCGTCAGATTGATCGAGCCGAGCAGGCAGGAACCGTACGGCGGCAGCGGCTGCTCGCCGCAGGGATTGGTCGCGCGGATGTTCTCGCACCACCAGTTGTTGTTCATCTCGTTGACGCGATCGATCAGGATGAAGCCCGGCTCGGCGTAGTCGTACGTCGAGGTCATGATCATGTCCCACAGGTGCTTGGCGCGGATGTGGCCGTACACCTTGCAGGCAACGAGGCCGTCGTCGCGCGTCACGTAGTTCTTCGTCGTCGGCCAGTCGCGCCAGATTACCTTGGCCGGATCGGCAAGATCGATCTCGTCCTTTTCCTTGATGTTGACCGGGAACACCAGCGGCCAGTCGGCGTCGTTCTCGACCGCCTGCATGAAGCCGTCGGTGATCAGCAGCGACAGATTGAACTGGCGCAGGCGGCCGTCCTCGCGTTTGGCGCGGACGAAGTCCTTGACGTCGGGATGACCGATCTCGAACGTGCCCATCTGCGCGCCGCGCCTTCCGCCGGCAGACGACACGGTGAAACACATCTTGTCGTAGATATCCATGAACGACATCGGCCCGGACGTATATGCCCCTGCGCCCGACACATAGGCGCCGCGCGGACGCAGCGTCGAGAATTCATAGCCGATGCCGCAGCCGGCCTTCAGGGTCAGGCCCGCCTCGTGGACCTTCTCGAGGATGCCGTCCATCGAGTCCTCGATCGTGCCCGAGACGGTGCAGTTGATCGTGGACGTGGCCGGCTTGTGCTCGAGCGCGCCGGCGTTGGACGTCACGCGTCCGGCCGGGATCGCGCCGCGGCGCAGTGCCCAGAGGAAACGCTCGTACCAGTATTTCTGCTTTTCCGGCGTGGCCTCGGGCTCGGCCAGGGCGCGTGCGACGCGCTGGTAGGTGCCGTCGATGCTCACGTCGACCGCCTCGCCCTGCTTGGACTTCAGGCGGTATTTCTTATCCCAGATGTCGTAGGAAGCCGGTTGCAGCGGGATCGTCGCTTCACCACGATCCAAGGCTTCAACTCGTACGGTACTCATCGTTGGATTCTCTCCCGGCTTGTTATGGTAACGGCATCCTGCACGGCGGCGACTGGTCCAAACTTATTGACTCCACCACCGCGCTTTCGTTGCCCGTTCTTCTGCCCGGATCGCGTCCATCCGGGACTTTTCCGATTCGTTGAATCGGGGCCGTCCGTGGCCCAAGAAAACCCTGAACTCATTCAGGATTTCAGGGGAAAACTTCCCCTAAGGCGCCCTTTCCGGTCTTCCCGGCCTTGGCACTCCTGATTTGCTTTTCGAATTGTCGCGTCTGTTGCCCCGTCCAGCGCTTGGAGGCGCTGTCTTGCACTTTTGTTACCTTCGCCTCGAACCCAAGCTCTTGGGGATACTTTGCAGCAAAGTACACAAGATGTTGTGGGTTGTGAGACGGATGCAACCGTACGCCTCCCAAATTTGCTTGTCAAAGGATTTTTTTAATCCCGGATAATCAACAGCTTATAACGTTCAATTGTGACAGAACATGAGCAGGCGCTTGCCTGCCCTGAAAACCGCGCCAGAATGCGGTTTCTGCCAACTGCTTCGCTGTTGAAACCGCGAACCGGCGGCCGGAATTGTGGTCTGTCAGCCCATCCTGTCGCCGAAAAAATCGGCCCGAGGACAACGATTCGACTCGCTTCGCGATCACAGACAATTGCAAAGATGAAGGACTCCATGCGCCATTTCCCACGTTCCGACCGCCACTTCCCGCGCCGACCCAAAACGCTCGTTTCCCTGCTCGCTCTCGCACTCGTCGGGCTGTGCGGCATTCCGGTCAGTCACGCCGCACTGCCCGTCGCGGTCGATGGCCAGGCGTTGCCTTCGCTCGCGCCGATGCTCGAGCGCGTCGTGCCCGCCGTGGTCAACATCAATTCGAAGACGCATGTGCGGGTCAACAACCCGTTCATGAGCGATCCGTTCTTCCGCCAGTTCTTCGGCATGCAGAACATGCCGCGCGAGCGCGTCGAACAGTCGCTCGGTTCAGGCGTGATCATCGACGCCGGCAAAGGTTACGTGCTGACCAACAACCACGTCATCGACGGCGCCGATGACATTTCCGTGACCCTGCACGACGGACGCACGCTCAAGGCCAAGCTGATCGGCAACGACCCCGATACCGACGTGGCCGTGGTCCAGATCCCGGCCGAGAACCTCGTCGCGTTGCCGCTCGCCGACTCGGGCAAGCTGCGCATCGGCGACTTCGTCGTCGCCATCGGCAACCCGTTCGGCGTCGGCCAGACGGCGACCTCGGGCATCGTCTCGGGACTCAACCGCAGCGGCCTGCACGGTCTGGGCATCCAGAACTTCATCCAGACCGATGCCTCGATCAATCCCGGCAACTCGGGCGGCGCGCTGGTCAACTTGCGCGGTGAACTGGTCGGCATCAACTCTGCGATCTATTCGCCGTCGGGCGGCAACGTCGGCATCGGCTTCGCGATTCCGTCCAACCTTGCCAGCAACGTGATGGGCCAGCTCATCGCCACCGGCAGCGTGCGCCACGGCTCGCTCGGCGCGCAGGCGCAGAGCCTCAATCCCGAGATCGCGCGCGCGCTCGGCATCAAGGAAGACCAGCAGGGCGCGGTGGTCACCCAGGTGCGCGCGGGCTCGCCCGCCGCGAACGCCGGCCTGCAGGAAGGCGACGTGATCATCGCCGCGAACGGCCGCGCGGTGCAGAACGAGGGCGATCTCTACAATGCCCAGGGCCTCGCCGAGATCGGCTCGACGGTCGAGCTGAAGCTGTTGCGCGAAGGCAAGCCGATCAGCGTGAGCGCGCGCATCGAAGCTGAGAGCGTGGCAAAAACCGATGGCGCCAAACTCGACCCGCGCCTGGCTGGCGCAAGCCTCGCCGACCTCAACGACCGCGCGCGCTCCGATGGACGCAGCGGCGTCAGCGTCA
>NZ_DASVOK010000347.1:0-6841 GCF_036383415.1 Rudaea sp.
GGATCGGAGCCCCGCCCACGGCGGGCGAGGCAAGAGTGGCGTGCGGGTTCATCGGCTATGCGGTCAGAGGAAGCAGTGCGGGAGCGCCGTCCATGACGATTCCCTGGTGAAAGGCGACGAGGTGTTCGGCGATGCGCGTACCGGCGCGACCGTCGCCGTAGGGCGCGGACGCATCGAACGGCAGCGCGCTCGGCCTTGACGCGTCGAGCAGGTGGCAGGCCGCGGCGACGATGCTCGGGGCATCGACTGCAACGAGGTTGGCGCTGCCGAGCGCGAGGCTTTCCGGGCGCTCCGTGTTCTCGCGTGCGATCAGGATTGGCGTGCCGAGATAAGGCGCCTCTTCCTGGATGCCGCCCGAGTCGGTGATCGCGAGCGTGGCGCGCGCGAGCAGGGTGATGAACGGGCGGAAGTCGAGCGGCTCGGTCAGCACGATGCGCGGATGCGCGGACAGATGCTGGCGGATGCGCGCGCCGACGGTGGGGTTCGGGTGCACCGGGCAGAGCACGCCGACATCGGGCCGTGCGGCGAGCAGGTCGAGCACTGCGGCGCAGACCACGTCGAGGCCGCGGCCGTAGTTTTCGCGCCGATGCAGGGTCAGCACGATCAGGTGCGGTGTGGCGGGCAGGGCAGGCAGCTCGGACTCCGCGCAGGGACTCTGCACGGTGTCGCGCAACAGGTCGATCGAAGTCTGACCGGCACGATGGATGCGCGACGGTGCGATGCCTTCGGCGCGCAGGTTGCGTTCGGCGCTCGCGGTCGGCGCGAGGTGCAGGTCGGCAAGGCGCGCGATGCGGCGACGGAAATGTTCCTCAGGAAACGGCCGCAGCGGATGATTGGTACGCAATCCCGCTTCAACGTGGGCGAGCGGCAGGCCGAGATCGCGCGCGGCGAGCGCGGTCGCGTAGGCCGTGCTCGTATCGCCCTGGGCGACGGCCATCGTCGCCGCGGCGTCGCGCAGGCAGCTGCGGATCGCAACGCGCAGGCGTTGCAGCGTGGCCGAAAGCGAACCGCTTTCGCACTGCGCGGCGGTGGCGTCGGCGGCTAGGTCGTGCTGGGCGAGGGTGCGCTCGACCATCGCGCGATGCTGGCCACTGTTGATCAGCAGGGATGCGATACCGTCGTGCAGGCGCAAGGCCTTCGCAACGCTGGCGAGCTTCAGGCACTCCGGACGCGTGCCTACCACCAGCGCGATTCGCGGTCTGCGAACCTGGTCAAGAATCCTCACTAAGCCCCCCGTAGGCATGCTACACATTTCGATTACATATTATTACACCGAAATATGACGAAAAACCTAAGTCTGCTAGCGGTTTAGGCGATTTTTTTTCGCGCGGATCGACGCCTGCACCGAAGTCCAGCCTCGCCCGACCCGGCGAAGCGGAGTAAACTATCGCTTTACCAGCACCGGAAACTGCTGCGTCATGACTCCCCTGATTTTCGTTACCGGCGGCGTGGTGTCCTCGCTTGGCAAGGGCATTGCGTCGGCCTCGCTTGCGGCCATCCTCGAAGCGCGCGGCCTGCGCGTGACGATGATGAAGCTCGATCCCTACATCAACGTCGATCCGGGCACGATGAGCCCGTTCCAGCACGGTGAGGTCTACGTCACCGACGACGGCGCCGAAACCGATTTGGACCTGGGCCACTACGAGCGCTTCGTGCGCACGCGTCTGACCGGCAAGAATTCGATCACCACGGGCAAGATCTACGAGAGCGTGATCCGCAAGGAGCGCCGCGGCGACTATCTCGGCGCGACGGTGCAGGTGATCCCGCACATCACCGACGAGATCAAGCATTCGATCTTCGAGGCGACGCGCGGTTTCGACGTCGCCCTCGTCGAGATCGGCGGCACGGTCGGCGACATCGAGTCGCAGCCGTTCCTCGAGGCGATCCGCCAGATCCGCATAGAACACGGCGCGGACAAGGTCATGTTCATGCACCTGACCCTGGTGCCGTACATCAAGGCCGCCGGCGAGATCAAGACCAAGCCGACGCAACACTCGGTCAAGGAACTGCGCGCGCTCGGCATCCAGCCCGACGTGCTCCTGTGCCGCTGCGAGGAACCGCTGCCCGACAGTGAGCGGCGCAAGATCGCGCTGTTCACCAATGTGCCGGAAAAAGCAGTCATCAGCGCGATCGACCTCGACACGATCTATGCGATCCCGGCCTGGCTACACAGGCAGGGTCTCGACGATCTCGCCGTCGCGCATCTCAAGCTCGATGCGAAGCCGGTGAACCTGGCCGAGTGGGACAAGGTGGTCGACGAGGTCAAGCATCCCAAGCATCAGGTCGACATCGCCATCATCGGCAAGTACGTCGAGCACAAGGACGCGTACAAATCGCTCGGCGAAGCGCTACGCCACGGCGGCCTCAAGCAGGCCACGCAGGTCAACCTGCGCTGGGTTGAATCCGAGGAGATCGAGGCGCACGGCGCCGAGATGCTGCGCAACGTCGACGGCATCCTCGTGCCGGGCGGCTTCGGCAAGCGCGGTTTCGAGGGCAAGATCGCCGCAGCCCAGTTCGCGCGCGAGAACAAGATTCCGTACTTCGGCATCTGCTACGGCATGCATGCCGCCGTGGTTGATTTCGCGCGCCACATCGCGAACCTGCCTGCGGCGAATTCGAGCGAAAACGACCGCCTCGCCGCGGATCCGGTCATCGCGCTGATCACCGAGTGGACCAAATCCAGTGGCGAAATTGAGCATCGCAGCGAGGACTCCGACCTCGGCGGCACGATGCGCCTCGGTGCGCAGGAGTCCCGCCTCAAGTCCGGGACGCTCGCGCGCGAGATGTACGGTCACGACGTGATCCGCGAGCGTCATCGCCACCGCTACGAGTTCAACAACAACTACCGGCAGAAGTTCGCCGACCTCGGTCTCGTCATTTCCGGAGTGTCGATGGACGAAGAACTGGTCGAGATGATCGAACTGTCGCCGCAGAAGCATCCCTGGTTCGTCGCCGGCCAGTTCCATCCGGAATTCACCTCGACGCCGCGCGACGGGCATCCGCTGTTCTACGGCTTCATTCGTGCCGCGCGCGAGCAGAAGGCGGTGCGCGAGGCGCCGAAGCTGGCTCAGGTGGCCACGGCCTGATGCTCCTTTTGCCTGCTGCCTGCACACCGTCGGCGGGCCGATATCGCAGAACATCGAACATGCATCACTCGCGTCTTTGCTCCATCCAGATCGACTGCAACACTTCCGATGTCGACGAGGCCGCGACGTTCTGGGCAGGCGCGCTGGGCTTTCCGGTCGATCTCGATCATGCGGGCAGTCGCGGCAACTATCGCCAGCTGGCCACTCCGGCGGCCGAGCCGATGGTGCAGATTCAGCGCGTGGACCACGACAGCCGCGCGCACCTCGACATCGAGACCGACGACATTGCCGCCGAAGTCGCGCGTCTGGAGAAGCTCGGCGCCACGGTGCACAAGCGCCTGGAGCGCTGGACCGTGATGCAGGCGCCGACCGGGCAGCGCTTCTGCGTCGTGCGCGTGCAGCGTCCGTTTTTCTCGCAACATGCCAACCGTTGGGACTGATCTGATCCTATGAAACTCTGTGGCTTCGAAGTCGGCGCCGACAAGCCGTTGTTCCTGATTGCGGGGCCCTGCGTGGTCGAGTCGATGCAGCTGCAGATCGACACGGCCGGCACGCTCAAGGACATCACCGACAGGCTCGGCATTCCCTTCATCTTCAAGTCGAGCTTCGACAAGGCCAACCGCACATCGGCGACGAGCTTCCGCGGACCCGGCATGGAAGAAGGGTTGCGCATCCTCGCCGAGGTCAAGCGCCAGGTCGGCGTGCCCGTGCTGACCGACGTGCACGAGTACACGCCGATGCACGAGGTCGCCGCGGTCGTCGATGTGCTGCAGACACCGGCCTTCCTCTGCCGGCAGACCGACTTCATCCAGAACGTCGCGCGCTCGGGCCGGCCGGTCAACATCAAGAAAGGTCAGTTCCTTGCGCCGTGGGACATGCAGAACGTCGTCGACAAGGCCAAGGCGGTCGGCAACGACGACATCATGGTCTGCGAGCGCGGCGTGAGCTTCGGCTACAACAACCTCGTCTCCGATCCGCGCAGCCTCGCGGTGATGCGCGAGACCGGCTGCCCGGTCGTGTTCGACGCGACCCATTCGGTGCAATTGCCCGGTGGTCTCGGCGGCAAGTCGGGCGGTCAGCGCGAGTTCGTGCCTGTGCTCGCGCGCGCGGCGGTCGCGGTCGGCGTCGCCGGCGTGTTCATGGAAACGCATCCCGATCCCGACAAGGCGCTCAGCGATGGGCCGAATGCGTGGCCGCTGGGCAAGATGGCCGAACTTCTTGAGCGCCTAATTGCACTCGATGCTGTCGCTAAAGCTTAAGGTCGAGCGCTGAAATGAAAGGGAAAACATGAAAAACTGGATGGCGATAGTATTTATTTTGTTGATCAATGCCGCGTCGCTAGACGCTGCAGAGAAAACCAATGATGTAACAGCTACAGGCGCGCGGGTATCGCCTACAGCAGCTAAAGAAGGTGTGCCGATCCCCGTTGCGGAATTCAACAAGATGCTTGACGTTGAGTATGAGAAAAAGTGCAAAGCGGCAACAATCGAGGTGGCATATTCACCAGAGAGGCAATTTCAAATCGACGATAAAGAATATGCATTCGACAATTTTGTCGATGAGATTACAAATCGTCAGAAGCAAAAGCCTTTGGCCTGCATTTCGATTACGGCGCCATGTAACGATCGAAAACTGGTCTCCAAAATCGCGAAACATATGCAGGATTGGAAAATCGAAAGACTGTCATGGGTCCCCGATCGAAAGCTATTTCCAGACAAGAACGACAAACTTCCGGAGTGCGTTAAGTGAGTAATATTTCGAGTATCACTGCCCGTGAAATCTTGGATTCCCGCGGCAACCCCACGCTTGAAGCGGAAATTACGCTCGCTGATGGTTCGTTCGGCCGTGCTGCGGTTCCGAGTGGCGCGTCCACCGGTTCGCGCGAAGCAGTCGAACTTCGCGACGGCGACAAGGCGCGCTATCTCGGCAAGGGCGTGAAGAACGCGGTCGCCAACGTCAACACGACGATCGCTTCCGCGCTCAAGGGCTTCGACGCCAACGACCAGAAGGGCCTCGATGCGAAGTTGATCGCGCTCGACGGCACGAACAACAAGGGCAAGCTCGGTGCGAACGCGCTGCTCGGCGTCTCGCTCGCGAACGCGCATGCGGCCGCCGCGTCGAAGAAGCAGCCGCTGTGGCAGTACATCAACACCGCGCTCGCGGCTGGTGCGCCGCTGCACCTGCCGGTGCCGATGATGAACATCGTCAACGGCGGCGCGCATGCCGACAACAATGTCGACATGCAGGAATTCATGGTGCTGCCGGTCGGCCTGCCGAATTTCTCCGAGGCGTTGCGCGCGGGCACGGAAATTTTCCATGCGCTGAAGAGCGTGCTCAAGGGCAAGGGCCTCAACACTGCGGTCGGCGACGAGGGCGGTTTCGCGCCGGACCTGAAGTCGAACGAGCAGGCGATCGAGACGATCCTCGAAGCGATCGCCAAGACCGGCTACGCGGCCGGCAAGGACGTCTATCTTGGCCTCGACGTGGCGAGTTCGGAGTTCTACAAGGACGGCGCCTACCACCTCGAAGGCGAGGGCAGGAAGTTCTCTGCGGCCGAGTTGGTCGAGTTCTATGCCGGCTGGTGCGCGAAGTACCCGATCGTCACGATCGAGGACGGCATGGCCGAAGGCGACTGGGACGGCTGGAAGGCGCTGACCGACAGGCTCGGCAAGAAGGTGCAACTGGTCGGCGACGACCTGTTCGTGACCAACCCGGCGATTTTCAAGGAAGGAATCGACAAGGGCATCGCCAACGCGATCCTGATCAAGGTCAACCAGATCGGCACGCTGAGCGAGACGCTGGAAGCGATCGCGATGGCGCACAAGGCGAACTACGCCGCGATCGTTTCGCATCGCTCGGGCGAAACGGAAGACGTCACCATTGCCGACATCGCGGTCGCGACCACGGCGACGCAGATCAAGACCGGCTCGCTGTGCCGCTCCGATCGCGTGGCCAAGTACAACCAGCTGCTGCGCATCGAAGGCGCGCTCGGTGCAATGGCGACGTACGCCGGCCGCAACGCGTTCCCGAACCTGCCCGGCCTCGTCTGACGGATGTTGCGTTGGGTTGCCCTGATCCTGCTGGCGCTGCTGCTGGCCCTCGGCGTGAAGCTGTGGGCCGGCGAATGGGGCTTTCGCGAGATCGCGCGTCTGCAGGCGCAGATCGCCGAGCAGAAGGCCGAGAACGCCAGGCTGCAGCAGCGCAACGATCAGCTCAAGGCCGACGTCGAGGATCTGCGCAGCGGCAAGGATGCGATCGAGGAACGCGCGCGCACCGAACTCGGCCTGATCAAGCCCGACGAAATCTTCTATCAGGTGGTCGAACCCGCACCCGGCGAAGCCAAGGCCGGGGCGGACAAGGCCGGCGCTGACAAGAGCCGCGATGCCCAGCACTGACGCCGCGTTCTGGTGCGTGGTGCCGGCGGCGGGTAGCGGCACGCGTTTCGGCGGCGGAGTGCCGAAGCAATACCTGCCGCTTGCGGGCAAGCCCTTGCTGCTGCACACGCTGGAACGGCTTGCCGCGCATCCGCGCATCGCGGGATTGATGATCGCGCTGGTGGCGGGCGATCCGCACTGGCCCGGCCTCTCTTCGCTGCACGGCAAACCGGTGCTGACCTGCATTGGCGGCGGCGAGCGTGCCGATTCCGTGCTCGCCGGCCTTCGTGCACTGGCGGGAAAAGTGGAAAACGATGATTTTGTACTCGTGCACGATGCTGCGCGGCCCTGCGTTCGCGAGGACGACATCACGCGCCTGAT
>NZ_DASVOK010000348.1:0-4438 GCF_036383415.1 Rudaea sp.
GGCCGCCTCGCGCGCGACGCGCAGGCGATCGAGTTGCCGCATGCGCTGCTGGATGCGCTGCCGCGGCCGGCGGCGCAACAGATCGCGCAGCGACGCCACGATCAGGCCCGCGACCACGATCGCGAAGAACGCGCCGACAGCGACGACGTCTGCGGGAGTCATGGCCGCATCGCCTCCATGAGCGCCTGTTCGAGCCCGTAGTAGGCGGCGCGCGTCGCGAACACCGGCCGCAACGAGGACGACTCGAAGCTGCCTTTCACGTCTTCCTGATACGCGCTCGCGTCGTAGTGAAACGCGAACAGGTCTTGCGTGATGATCACGTCGCCTTCCATGCCCGCGACCTCGGTCACGCGCGTGACGCGGCGCACGCCGTCGCGCATCCGCTCAACTTGCAGTATCAGATGCACCGCGCTGGCTATCTGACGGCGTATCGCCGTGAGCGGCAGGTTGCCATTGGCCATCATGACCATGCTTTCGAGACGCGTGATGGCGTCGCGCGGCGTGTTGGCGTGAATCGTGGTCATCGAGCCGTCGTGGCCCGTGTTCATTGCCTGTAGCACGTCGAACGCTTCCGGGCCGCGCGTTTCGCCGAGGATGATGCGATCGGGCCGCATCCGCAGCGCGTTGCGCACCAGGTCGCGCTGCGTCACCGAACCCAGGCCCTCGCTGTTTTCCGGTCGAGTCTCGAGACTCACCACATGCGGCTGCTGCAATTGCAGTTCCGCCGCGTCCTCGATGGTCACGACGCGTTCGTGCTCGTCGATATGATGCGACAGCGCATTGAGCAGCGTGGTCTTGCCCGAGCCGGTGCCGCCCGAGATGATGAGGTTCAGGCGGCACGCGCTGGCCACCTTCAACATCCGCACCATCTCCGGTGAAATGTTGCCCTGCTGCGCCATACGCGCGAGCGTGATATTGCGGCGCGAGAACTTGCGGATCGAGATCGACGCGCCGCGCAGCGCGATGGGCGGCAGCACGACGTTGACGCGGCTGCCGTCGGCGAGCCGCGCGTCCACCATCGGGCTGCTTTCGTCGACGCGCCGTCCGACCGCCGCCGCGATCCGTTGCGCGACGTTGACCACATGCGCGTTGTCGCGGAACTTGAGCGGCGTCAGTTCGAGCCGGCCGTGCCTTTCCACGTAGACTTGGTCCGGACCGTTGACGAGCACGTCGGTCACCGCGTCGTCGGCGAGAAGCGGCTCGATCGGTCCGACGCCGAACATGTCGTTCACGATTTCGCCGACGATCAGCGCCTGCTCGGCGGACGTCACGTTGAGTTGCTCGCGCGCGACCAGGTCGGCGGCGATTTCGTCGATGGCCGCGCTGACCTGCTCGCGCGTCTTCATCAGCGCCGCCGACATGTTCATCGAGGCGAACACCACCGTGCGGATCTTGCGGAAGTTCTCCGACCGGATGAGCGCCTCATGCCCGTCGGCGGGCGTCCGCTGCGGCGCGCCCGCGGGCGCGGCAGTTTCGGCTGCCTCGGCATCGGCAAGCGAGAGCGCTTGCTGCGGCTGTTTCTTTACGCCGAACATCAGGCACTCCTCCAACGCTTCAGAAGCTGCGTGTGCCACGCGGGCGGGGCGGCGGACTCACGCCCCGTGAGATTGTCGGCGAGGCGCTCGATGGCGGCCGCAAAGCCGTCGCGGCCCGCGCGTCCGCCGATGGGCTCGCCGAGGTTCTCCGCGCGCGCAAGCGACTTCGGATCGTAGGGAAACTCATGCACGACGGAGCTGCCGAGCGCGCGTTTGAAGTCCTGCGCATGCACGCGGTCGGCGACAGGCTCCAGCGGGTTATTCAGCAGTACCGAGATATCCCGATTGTCCGAGTGCTCCTCGGCAAAGCGGATGATGCGCGCGCACTCGCGGGCCGCGTACACGGAACGGTCGGTGACGATACACACGTTCTGCGAGACGTCGAAGAGCTCTTCGAGGCCGCGTCCGTCGCGCCTCGGCAGATCGAGCAGCACATAGTGAAAGCGGCGCGTGAGCACGTTCGCGAGGTTGGCGAGCGCACCGGGGCGCAGCGCGACGTCCGTTTCGTACGCGAGTTCGGACGCGAGCACGAACAGCCGGTCGCCGGCCGCCGTCATGGCGCGATCGAGCGAGGGGGAGTCGATCGCGCCCGGCTCCTGTAGCAGCTCCGTCAAACCGTTGCCGATGCGCAGCCCCAGCATCGTGCCCGCCGCGCCGCCGTGCAGGTCGAGATCGACATACACGACGTGTCGGAGCGTGCGTGCCGACAGATGCCGCGCGAGCGAGACCGCGATCGTCGTGGCGCCGACGCCGCCGCGCGCGCCGACAAAGCCGATCACCTTGCCCGCGCGCGCCGGTGTCGACGGATCGCGGGTGGAGAGCGAGCGGCGCAGCAATTCGACCGTGACGGGCTTGACCACGTAGTCGTGCACGCCGACTTCGAGCAGGCTGCGATAGAGGCCGACATCGTTGCGCTCGCCGATCACCACGACGGAGACGGACGGCGCGCAGGCGTCGGCGAGCCGCGCGAGGTCGGACAGCGGCATCTCCGAGCCGGACACATCGACGAGCAATTGTCGCGGCGGACGGCCGAGAGTACGCAGCAAACGGATGGCCTCGTCGATCGTGCCGGTCTGGACGTGGGCGTTGGCGATGGCCTGGTCGGCGATCAGGCTTCTCAGGGCGCCGACGCTGGCCGCGTCCGAGAAGACCGCGAGCAGGTCCACAGCTTCGGCATTGGCGATGGCGGGGCGAAACAGATCGAGCGCATTCATGGGGCGTGGCTAGCCGTCAGTGGGTCAGTTGCGTGGTGGTCGACGTGGCGTTGGGCTGCTTCACGCGTCCTTCGTCGAAGCGGCGCACCGCGCCTGCAGCGGTTGCCGCGCCGGCTCCGGCGTAGGGCAGCGGTTCGACCAGATCGGCCGGACGCGCCAGCATGACCGCGAGATTCGTGTAGGTCGCGCAGCCGAACGGCACGCTCGGGCGCGCGGCGCCCGCATCGGTCAGATGCGACGGCTCGACGAGCGTCGCGCAATCCGGCGCAATCGCGTTGCGTCCGTCGAAGCCGACGACCGACGCACTGGGCAATCCGATCGGCGGCGTGGCCGACAGGCACGCGGTGAGCGCGAGCGGCAGCGCGGCACAGGCGAGGAGAGCGGCAAGACGAGAAGGCATGGCGTGTTCCTTTGCAGTCCAGTCAGTAGATGAAGCCCGCTGCGCCCACGAGGCGCGGCACGGTGCCCGACAGCGGATCGCCGCCCAGCTTGCGCTGCAAAACATATTCGATGTCGCTGCTCGGCCTGACGAGGGCGTCGATCGGCTGGCGCAGGCGTCCGGGGTCGGCCGGTTGCACGATATACGGCGTCACGATGACGACGACCTCGGATTTGTTGTTCAGGTAATTCTTCGATGAGAAGAGCTTGCCCAGGATCGGAAGCCTGCCGAGACCCGGCAGCTCGGCGAGCACGTCGCTTGTCTTGCTTTGCAGCAGTCCGCCGATGGCGAAGCTTTGTCCGCTCGACAGTTCCACCGTGGTTTCAACGCGGCGCACCGTGAGCGCCGGCACCTTGATCGCGTCGATCGTCACGCTGTTGGTCGGATCGATTTCGCTCACTTCGGGGCGCACCTTCAGGCTGATGCGGTTGTCGGCCAGCACGGTCGGCGTGAAGTCGAGCGAGACGCCGTACGGCTTGAATTCCACCGTGATCGAATTGTTCTGGCTTTGCGGGACCGGAATCGGAAATTCTCCGCCGGCCAGAAAGCTCGCGGTTTCGCCCGACATTGCCGTGAGGTTGGGTTCGGCGAGCATCGTGATGAGACCTTCCTGGTCGAGCGTGTCCAGTACGCCGTCGATTGCCCACTTGCCGACGTTGAAGCCGCCGAGTATGGAGAACGCGCCCGTCGAGGTCAGCGTGGCGCCGCGGCCGCTGAACAGCCCGCCGACGAAATTCCCGCTCTGACCGAGCGCGGTCCAGTTGATGCCCAGTTGCTGCGTCACGTTGCGATCGACCTCGGTGATGCGCACGCGCAGATGCACCTGAATCGGCCGTGACAGCGTCAGCCGGTTGACGAGCGTTTCCTTGTCGTGAAGATAGGGCGAGAGAGACTGCATGACGGCATCGGCGGTGGCCGCGTCCGGCACGCGTCCGGCCACCATCAGGGAACCGGGCGCGCTCGTTACGCCGAGCTGCAAGCGGGGAAAGCGGGCGTCGAGCATGCGTTGGATCGAACCCGTATCCGCGCTCACGACGATGGTCTCGCGCAGGATCGTCCGGTTGTTCGCGCCGAGCGCGAACAGCGTCGTGGTGCCCGCTTTCTTGCCGAGCACGAAAACGGTCTGCGGGGTCGGCACGTGCACGTCCGCGACATCCGGATCGGCGACGAACACCGCGACGGCCGCCTCGGGCAAGCGCAGCATTTCGCCGCCGCCCGCTGCGAGCGCGAGGCGCGGCTCGCCGCTCGCG
>NZ_DASVOK010000349.1:0-1943 GCF_036383415.1 Rudaea sp.
CGCACGTCGACGGTCCGCGCTATCTGCTGGTCGTCATCGTCGCGTTCGTCTGCGGCGTGATGGCGCCCAAAGCGGTGTTGCGCAGGCGCGCGGCGGCGCGGCGCGGCGCCGTGGTCGACGAACTGCCGATGCTCGTCGACCTGTTGCGGCTGCTGCAAGGCGTGGGCCTCTCGCTCGATCAAAGCCTTCAGGTGATGGTCAACGATTTTCGCGGCGTGTTGCCGGTGCTGTCGAGCGAACTCGAAATCGCTCAGCGCCAGTTCGCGGCGGGCCGCACGCGCGAGCAGTCGCTGTCGCGGCTGGCATCGAGTTTCGGCAACGAGGACTTGCGCGCCGTGGTGCGCCTGCTGATCCAGGTGGACCGGCACGGCGGCGCGGTGCAGGAACCGCTCAAGCAGTTCGGCGACCGGCTGCGCGAAACGCGCCGCGCGATGCTGCGCGAACGCATTGGCCGGATGGCCGTGAAGATGACCGGCGTGATGATCCTGACACTGCTGCCCGCGCTGATGATCGTCACGGCGGGGCCGGGCGTGCTGTCGGTGTCTCACTCGCTGAAGGCGATGCATCGGTAAGGATAGAGCGATGAAATTGATCAAGATACCGAAACATCCTGCGCGCACGCTGCGTTGCGTGGGCGCGGCGCTGGCGCTCGCGCTGCTCGGCGCGTGCGCGTCGAAGGAATCCGGCTATGGCGTCGGCCCGCAGGCCGAGCGTCAGGCCATGATGCAGCAGGCCAGTCGCGATCCCGCGCCCGACACGCCCGGCATGTATCTCGGCCTGATCGGCCGGATGCAGTCGCAAGGCTTGTACTTCGCGTCGCTCGCGCATATCGACGCCTATGAGAAGCAGTACGGCGCGACGCCCGAATCGATCCTGCTGCGCGCGGACGCGCTGCGCATGACCGATCAGCCCGAGGCGAGCGCGTCGGCTTACGCGCGGTTGTTGCAGACGCCGCTGGCGTCGCGCGGTCATCGCGGGCTGGGTTTGCTCGCGGGCGGACAGGGCGATTTCGGCGGCGCGGCCAGCGAGCTGCAACAGGCCGCGCAACTCGCGCCGACCGATTCGTCCGTGCTGTCCGATCTCGGCTACGCGTGTCTGCGCGCGGGCGACATCGGCGGCGCGCGCGTGCCGCTGATGAAAGCCGCGGAACTCGATTCGGCGAATCCGAAGATCGTCAGCAATATCGCGCTCTTTCTGCTGGCCAGCGGGCAGGCCAAGGAGGCGCAGGCGCTGATGAACCAGCAGAAGTTCGCACCGGATATCCGCGCGGCGATTCGCAGCGACGCGGCGAAAGTCGCCGCCGCCGCGCGCCTGGCCGCGCATGGCGGGCGGTTGCCGCATGGCTCGCCCACGACGCCGGCGGGCACGGTCGCGAGCACGCAGAACGTGATGGAACCGGCGCAGCGTCTGTTGCAACGGTTCGCGCAATAAAGGGCGGCGTGGCCGCAGGGGAAAGCGTGAAAAACAACGAAACGAATGGCCTGTGGTGGCGGCTTGCGGCGCGCGTCGCGCTGCTCGCGCTCGCGGGCGGCGCAGCCGCGAACGTAGGCGCACAGACACCGGCGGCGGACTTGCAGACCGTTGCCGTGAGCGAGGTCGGACACTCGACGTCGGCATGGCTCGAACTTCAGCGCAGCAACGCCCAGGCCGCGCCCGTCCAGCCGATGTCCGGCGAAGAGGCGGGGCTCGCGTACCGGCGCTATATGCAGTCGTTCAACTCGAAAATTCCCGATCTGTACGGCTCGGCGCTGAGCCAGGGCAGCGGCGGCCAGGGCGCGGGCATCAGCGGTCAGTTGCCGCAGAACTGACATGCATGAGATGCGCTCAAGCCGTCGCACCCGGCGCGCCTGTCACACGCGTCACACCCGTCGCGATTCGCGCATGCGTCGTGGCGCGGCCATCGCTCGAGCCGCGCGCCAGCAGGGCGGCGCGATCGCCTTGCT
>NZ_DASVOK010000350.1:0-4762 GCF_036383415.1 Rudaea sp.
CAAGAAACTGACGTCGCGGCGTATCAGGATTGGGACAGCAGCGCAACGAGCGCGCCGCGCGCCTCGTCGAGGCCGGTCTTGGCCTGCGCCGAGAACAGCTGCGCGGTCGCCGTATATCCCGCCGCGGCGATTTCCTTGCGCACCAGCGCCAGCGTGCGCGCCGCTTCGCCGCGGCCGAGCTTGTCGGCCTTGGTCAGCAGCACGTGGCAGGCCAGGCCGATGTCGTGGCAGTAAGCGAGCATCTGCCGGTCGAATTCCTTGAGCGGGTGGCGACTGTCGACGATCAGCACGACGCCGCGCAGCGACTCGCGCTCGCGCAGGTAGGCGTCGATCACGCGCCGCCATTTGTCGCGCATCGCCTCGGGCACCTTGGCGTAGCCGTAGCCCGGCAGGTCGACGAGGCGGTGCCCGTCGTCCAGCGCGAATACGTTGAGCAACTGCGTGCGCCCCGGCGTCTTCGAGGTGCGCGCGAGGCCCGATTGGTCGCAGATCGCGTTGAGCGCGCTCGACTTGCCTGCATTCGAGCGCCCGGCAAAGGCGATCTCGGCGCCCGCGTCCGCAGGCAGCTGGCGCAACTCGGCGGCGCTGGTGAGGAAGGCGGCGCTGCGAAAGGGATTGTGCTTCATCGTTTGTTGCCGCCGTGTTTGACCGCCGCCGAGTGCGACTGAGATAATTTGCCGATTGTGCCGCAGCCGGCGCGGAAAAGGCTGCCCCATGGCAAACGTTGCGATTTTTTCGGAGTGAAGGGTATGAGCTTTCGGTACGTGATTGGCATGGCAGTCCTGCTCGGTGCGGGCATGGCACAGGCCGCGGACAAGCCGGTCGTCGGCGATGCGACCGCCGGCGCGGCCAAGGCGGCCACCTGCGGCGCCTGCCACGGTGTCGACGGCAACCCCGCCTCCGCGCAGTACCCGAAGCTGGCCGGACAGGGCGAAGCCTACGTCGCGCGCCAGGTCGATCTGATGAAGACCGGCAAGCGCCAGAACGCGGTGATGATGGGCTTCATCGCCAACATGTCGGTGCAGGACATGCATGACATCGGCGCGTTCTACGCGGCCAAGACCTCGCTGCCCGGCGTCGCCGACACCAAGCTCGTCGAGCGCGGCCAGGCGCTGTACCGCGGCGGCAACGCCGATACGCGTACGCCGGCGTGCATGGCCTGCCACGGGCCTGACGGTCGCGGCAACCCCGGCGCGGTCTACCCGCAGCTCGGCGGCCAGTACGCCGACTACACCAGCGCCAAGCTCAAGGCGTTCCGCGACGGCCAAGGCTTCAGCGACGACGAGCACGGCAAGATCATGACCACGGTCGCCAAGCCCTTGACCGACGCCGACATCGCCGCACTCGCCAGCTACATCGAAGGCCTGCACGCGGCGGCGGCGAAGACGGCCGAAGTGGCCAAGTGACGCGGCCGACGTAGATCGAACGCGTCATTCCGGCAAGGAATGGAAACTTTCCGCGCCGGCAAGCGTCATTCTTCCATGGCATCGCCGGTCGTTATCGGCGGTGCCATTTTCGTATTGCTGCAAAGGAATCCCCCATGCTCGCCCGTTTGCTGACCATCGTTTTCGCCACCACCGCACTTGCCCCGCTCGCCCAGGCGCAAGCACCCTCCGCGCCGACGCAGTGGAAAGAAGGCACGCACTATTTCCTCGTCGAGCCGGCCGTGCCGAGCGAGGTGGACGCAGGCAAGGTCGAAGTGACCGAAGTGTTTTCATACGGCTGCCCGGCCTGCAATTTCTTCAACCCGACGATGGTCAAGCTGAAGAAATCGCTGCCGGCCAACGCGGTGATGACCTACGTCCCCGCTTCGTTCAAGGCCAACGAAGACTGGCCGATGTTCCAGCGCGCCTACCTGACCGCGGCCACGCTCGGTGTCGCCGACAAGTCGCACGACGCGATGTTCGACGCGGTGTGGAAGCCGGATGCGCCGCTCGCGATCATGAGTGCCGACGGACGCACGATCAAGAATCCGCTGCCCTCGATCGAGGACGCGGCCAAGGTCTACGCGCAATACGGTGTCAAGGCCGAGGATTTCGTCGCCACGGCCAATTCGTTCGCGATCAACGCGAAGATGAAGCGCGCCGACGCCTACCTCAAGGCGACGTTGACCGACTCGACGCCGACGATTGTGGTCGGCGGCAAGTACCGCTTCACGCCGACTTCGGCCGGCGGCGAAGACAAGGTCGTGCCGCTCACGCAGTACCTGATCCAGCTGGCCGCAAGCAGCAAATAAGCCCTCGTACCGCACACCCTCGGAGCCGCCATGTTCAAACGCCTTGCCTCCCTGCTCATCGCCCTGCTCGCGATGTCGGCCTGCACCAGCGACAAGACCGCGACGGCCGCTACCGATCCGGCCGCGGCCAAGCCCGCGGCGGCGACCGCCGCGCCCATGCGCGACTGGCAGCTCGGCTCCGACTATTTCCTCATCGACCCGCGCGTGCCGACCACGACTGGCGACAAGATCGAAGTCGTCGAAGTGTTCTCCTATGCCTGCCCGCACTGCGCGCATTTCCAGCCGACGATGGACGAGTTGAAGGCCAAGCTGCCGGCGAATGCGCAGATCGTGCTCATCCCGGCGGTGTTCAACCCGCAATGGGAGCCGTTCGCGCGTGCGTTCTACACAGCGCGTTCGCTCGGCCTGCTCGACAAGACGCACGCCGCGCTGTTCGAGGCGCTGCATACCCAGCATCAGCAGCTGTTCTCGATCGACGCGCTCGCGAACGACTTCTACGCCAAGTACGGCGCCGATCCGAAGTCGTTCCTTTCCACCGCGAACTCGTTCGTCACCGACAGCCAGATCGCGAACGGCAGCAACCTGGTCAAGGCATATGGCATAGGCTCGACGCCGACGCTCGTGATCAACGGCAAGTACCGCGTCGAGATGAACACCGAGAAGAAGATCGGGCCGACCGAGGCGCTCGAGATCGCGTTGATGCTGGTCAAGCAGGAAGCCGCGGCGAAGAAATGATCGCAGGCGCGTGACCGCAGGCGAGCTTGCGGTCGTCACCTGCGCGCCGTAGGCTCGCGCAGTGTCCGCCGCTAGTGCAAATCACGCCGACAAATCCGCCGCAAGCTCGCGCCTGCGGCTGATGAGTTGCAACATCCTCGCCGGCGGCAGCGTGCGCAAATACCGCCACTACGTCACCGAGGGCTGGAAGCAGGTGCTGCCGATGCGCAGCAAGCGCGAGAACCTCGACCGCCTCGCCCGCCTGCTCGCCGGCTTCGACCTCGTCGGCCTGCAGGAAGCAGACGCCGGCTCGCTGCGCTCCGGCTTCCTTAACCAGACCGAATATCTCGCCGAGGGCGCGGGTTTTGCGTACTGGAGCCACCAGCCGAACCGCAAGATCGCGCAGTTCGCCGCCTCGAGCAACGGCCTGCTCACGCGGTTCAAGCCGGCTGAAGTACGCGACTACGCGCTGCCAAGCCGCATTCCCGGTCGCGGCGCGATGTGGACGCGCTTCGATCTCGACGGCGAGGAGCTGATCGTCGTCGTTGTCCATCTTTCGCTCGGGCCGCAGGCGCGCACTCGCCAACTCAATTTCATCGCCGACCTGATCTGGGCCAGCCCGCACGTCGTGCTGATGGGCGACTTCAACTGCGCGCTCGACAGTGCCGAGATGGTCCAGCTGTTGCGGCGCACGAGACTGACTCCAGCGCACGAGGTGCCGCCGACCTTTCCGAGCTGGCGTCCGCGCCGCGCGATCGACCACATCCTCGTTTCGGAAAAAATGGAAATAGAGAAATTGTATACTTTGCCCCACGCCGTCTCCGACCACCTGCCGCTGGCCGCCGAGATCCGCCTGCCGGCGCCGCTGCGCCTGCCCGCCAACCATTGATCGCACTGCAAGATGAAAACGTTCGTCCGCATCGCCTTCGTCGCCTGCTTGCTCGCCGCCGCTGCGGCTCACGCCGACACCACCGAACTCACGCGCCAGCGCGAACAGTTCCCCGCGGTCTGGGAGCTGGCCAAGCGCGATCCGACCGGAAGCTGGGCCCGGCTTGCCTCGGGCCTGGAAAGCTACCCGCTGTATCCCTACCTCGGCCTCGCTTCGCTGCAACGACGAATCAAGGAGGCGAAGCCGGAAGAAGCCGAGGCCTTCGTCAAGGCATGGCCGAACTCGCTGCCGGCAACGCTGCTGCGCGAAGCCTTCCTGCCGGAACTTGCCAAACGGCAGGACTGGAAGAGCTATCTCGCGCTCTACGATGACGCCACGAAAAACCGCGAACTGCGTTGCAACGCGTTGCAGGCGAAGCTCGCGCTCGGCCAGAAGATCGATTCCGTCCAGGCCGATCTTGATAAATTCGTTCAGTCGATCTGGCTCAGCGCAAACGACCTGCCCGATGCCTGCGATGCCGCGGCAAGCTGGGCACGCAGCCAGGGCAAGCTGACGCCGGCGCTGATCTGGCAGCGCATCGACCTCGCCTCGACCAAGGCCACACATGCCAGCGTCGTTGCCGCGCTGGCGACGCAACTGACCGGCGCCGACAGGACCGCGGCCGAACACATAGCGCTCGCACTGCGTGATCCGGCGGTCGCGCTCAAGCAGGCGAATGCCTGGCCCGATGCCCCGCGCTCGCGCGACGCGATCGCGATTGCCATCGAACGGCTGGCCAAACGCGATGCGGATGCGGCAGCGGCAAAATGGGATGCCGTACGCAGCCAATTCCACTTCGACAAGGACCAGCAAGGCCGCGCGCTGCGCGCGATCGCGCTGTACCGCGCATCGAGCTACTCGCCCGATGCGCTCGCGCGCCTGAC
>NZ_DASVOK010000351.1:0-7170 GCF_036383415.1 Rudaea sp.
ACACGCGCGCCGACACAGCGCGTCCGGCGGTGCAACTGCTGAGCAACGGCAGCTACCACTTGATGCTGACTCAGAGCGGCGCCGGCTACAGCCGCTGGCGCGAACTCGATCTCACGCGCTGGCGCGAGGATCCGACGCGCGACGCCTGGGGCACGTTCATCCACATCCGCGATCTCGACAGCGGCAAGGCCTGGAGCACGGCCGCAGCGGTTGCCGCGGATGCGGTCGAAGCACGCGAGATCGTGTTCGACGACGCGCGCGTCGAGCAGCGCCTGAGTCTCGACCGCCTCGAGGCGCGCGTGCAGATCGTGGTTTCGCCCGAGGACGACATCGAGCTGCGCCGCCTGCGTCTGACCAATCGCGCGCGCACGCCGCGCACGTTCGAGCTGACCAGCTATGCCGAGGTCGTGCTCAACAGCGGTGCGGCCGACGCGCTGCATCCGGCGTT
This sequence comes from Rudaea sp., assembly GCF_036383415.1. Classification (GTDB taxonomy): domain Bacteria; phylum Pseudomonadota; class Gammaproteobacteria; order Xanthomonadales; family Rhodanobacteraceae; genus Rudaea. The sequence goes on from NZ_DASVOK010000351.1 coordinate 449, forward strand.
CAACAACCTGTTCGTGCAGACCGAGATCCTGCGCGAGCAGGCGGCGATTCTCGCCACGCGCAGGCCGCGCCTGGCTAGCGACACGCAACCCTGGCTCGCGCATCTGTTCTGCGTGCGCGAGGAAGCGGGGCGCAGGAACACCACAGTCGAGACTTCGTTCGAAACCGACCGCATGCGTTTCCTCGGCCGCGGCCACGACGCGCACGATCCCGCCGCGGCGCGCGGCGCGGGTGTGCTCTCGAACACCGCGGGCGACGTGCTCGATCCGATCGTCGCGATCCGCCAGCGCGTGAGCGTGCCGGCCGAGGGCAGTGTCGTCGTCGATCTCGTCACCGGTGCGGGCGACGGCCGCGAAGCCGTGCTCGCGCTCGCCGACAAATACCGCGATCGCGCGTTCGCCGACCGTGCGCTCGCGATTGCGACCACGCACAACCGCATGGCGCTCGGCCAGATCAACGTCAGCGAGAGCGAGGCGCAGCTCTACTCGCGCCTGGCCTCGGCAATCCTCTATGCCGATCCCGCGCGGCGCGCGCCGACCGAGATCGCCGCAAGCAATCGCCTGAGCCAGAACGGGCTGTGGGCGCACGGCATCTCAGGCGACCTACCGATCGCGCTCGTGGCTATCGAGGACGTGGACAAGCTCGCGCTCGTGCGCCAGGCAGTGAGCGCGCAGCGCTATTGCCGGACCAAGGGGCTGCATTTCGACCTCATCGTGCTCAATGAGGAGCGCGGCGGCTATCGCCAGGAGGTCAACGACGCGATCTACTCTGCCGTTGCGGCAGCCGGCGAAGGCGCGGTGATCGACAAGCCCGGCGGCGTCTTCATCCGCGCCAGCGCGCAGGTTCCGCACGAGGATCGCGTGCAGCTGTTCGCGGTCGCGCGCGTGGTGTTGTCGGATCGCGCGGGCAGCTTCGCCGAGCAGCTGCGCGATACGAAGTCTTCGACCAGCGAAACCGTGGTGCCGAAATTCGTCGCGACGCGGCAGTCGACGGGCACCGATGCGCGGCAAGCGTCGATACCGAAGCTGGAGCTGTTCAACGGCCACGGCGGCTTCGCCCGCGGCGGTCGCGAATACGTGATCCTCTGTGACGCAAAGAAGCGCACGCCGCTGCCCTGGGCGAACGTGCTCGCCAATCCGCACTTCGGCAGCGTCGTCACCGAATCGGGCTGCGGTTACACGTTCTTCGACAACGCGCACGAATATCGGCTGACGCCGTGGCACAACGACGCGGTCGCCGACGCCAGCGGCGAGGCGTTCTACCTGCGCGACGAGGAAACCGGCGCGTACTGGTCGCCGACGCCGGCGCATGCGGGCGGCCGCGGCCGCTATGTCGTGCGCCACGGCTTCGGCTACAGCCAGTTCGAACATGTCGAGGACGGCATCGCGAGCGACTTGCGCGTGCACGTCGATGCCGAGGCGCCGGTGAAGTTCTTCGTCCTGCGCCTGCGCAACGACTCCGGCCGCGCGCGCCGGCTTTCGATCACGGGCTATCTCGAATGGGTGCTCGGCGATCTGCCTGCGAGGACGGCGCAGCACGTGACCGGCTGGTTCGACGCGAGCGGCGCACTGTTCGCGCGCAACAACTGGAACGCGGAATTCGCCGGCCACGTCGGCTTCTTCGACGTCGGCCTCGCACAGCGCACGGTGACCAGCGACCGCAGCGAATTCATCGGTCGCAACGGCAGCCTGAAATCGCCTGCGGCAATGCGGCGCGCGCGCCTGTCCGGCCGCGTCGGCGCCGGCCTCGATCCGTGCGCCGCGATCCAGGTCGGGCTCGAACTCGCCGACGGCGAGGCGCGCGAGGTGATCTTCCGCCTCGGTGCCGCGCGCAGCAGCGACGAGGCCGAGGCGCTGGTCACGCGCTTTCGCCGTTCCGGTTCGGCGCGCGCCTCGTTCGAGGCAGTCACCGCGTTGTGGCAAGGCCTGCTCGGCAACGTCGTCGTCACCACGCCCGATGCGGGTTTCAATCTGCTCGCGAACGGCTGGCTGCTGTACCAGGCGATCGCCTGCCGACTGTGGGCGCGCAGCGGCTTCCATCAATCCGGCGGTGCCTTCGGCTTCCGCGACCAGCTGCAGGATGCGATGGCGCTCGTGCATGCCGAACCGGCGTTGTTGCGCGCGCAGATCGTGCTCGCTGCGCAGCGCCAGTTCCGCGAGGGCGACGTGCAGCACTGGTGGCATCCTCCGGGCGGCCGCGGCGTGCGCACGAATTGTTCCGACGACTATCTGTGGCTACCGCTCGCGGTCGCGCGCTACCTGCGCGCGAGCGGCGACCACGGCGTGCTCGACGAGCGCAGCCATTACCTCGAAGGCCGGCCGCTCAACCCGGGCGAGGAGTCGTATTACGATCTGCCGCTGCGCTCGAACGAGACGGCCGATCTCTACCAGCACTGCGTGCGCGCGATCGAGCACGGCCTGCGCGGCATGACTGGTAGCGCCCACGATCTGCCGCGCATCGGCAGCGGCGACTGGAACGACGGCTTCAACGCCGTTGGCGCCGAAGGCCGCGGCGAAAGCGTCTGGCTCGGGTTTTTCCTGCACCACGTGCTGATGGAATTCCGCGAAGTTGCGCGCCTGCGCGGTGACGACATCTTCGCCGCACGCTGCGAGCGCCAAGCGCGTGAACTGCAGATCAGTCTCGAACGTCATGCCTGGGACGGCGATTGGTACCGCCGCGCCTGGTTCGACGACGGCACGCCGCTCGGTTCAAAGGACGGTGTGCACTGCCGCATCGATTCGATCGCGCAGAGCTGGGCCGTGCTTTCGGGCGCGGGTGATCCTGTACGCGCGCAGCAAGCGCTCGATGCACTCGATGCGCAACTCGTCGACGAGGATGCGGGTCTGATTCGCCTGCTGCATCCATCGTTCGACAGATCGACCGCGTCCGCGCACGAAGCGATGCTCGATCCCGGCTACATCGCCGGCTACCTGCCCGGTGTGCGCGAGAACGGTGGCCAGTACACGCACGCGGCGGTCTGGGCGGTGATGGCATTCGCCGCAGCCGGTCGCGTCGAGCGCGCCTGGCAATTGTTCGAGCTGATCAACCCGCTGCGCCACGCGCACGATGGAAAAAGTACAGAAATATACAAAGGCGAACCCTACGTCGCCGCCGGCGATGTCTACGCGAATCCTGCGCATCGCGGCCGCGCCGGCTGGACTTGGTACACAGGTTCGGCCGGCTGGATGTACCGGTTGCTGATCGAAACGTTCATGGGCATGACGCGCGAAGGCACGCGCCTCGTCATCGCCCCGCGCCTGCCCGCGGCGTGGTCCGCTGCCGACATCGCCTATCGTCACGGCGACGCGACCTACGCGATCCATGTGCAGCGCGATGCATCGAAGCCGCCGGGCAGCGTGCTGCTCGACGGCGCGGCGCAGGCCGGCAACGCGATCGCTCTCGATGCGGCTGCCGGCGTGCATCGCGTCGAGGTGTATCTCGCCATCGTTGCCGACACGGGGGATCAGTACAGCGAGAAACCGATCGGCACCTGAAAACTTGCCGAGTCCGCATGCCATGCCCGGGGTAGCGGTGGAAACGGCGCAGCGCGCGCGAGCATGCGTGCGACTTCTGCGTCGAGTTCGGCGTAGCCGGAACTGCGTGCGATCTCCCACGCCAGCACGCGCCCGCTGCGATCGAGTCGAAAGCCGACCAGCACCTCGCCCTGTTCGCGCTGCGCGACCGCGGCAGCGGGATATTGCTTGACCTCCGCCAGGCGCAGGGCGAGCAGGCGCAGGTAGTCGGAGAGACTGTTCGCCGCGCGATTTTCCGGCGACTCGTCGAGGTGCGACGCCGGCGCGGCAGCTTCGGCCTTGGGCGCGGGTTGCGGCGCGATGCGGGTTTTGTCGAGCAGCGCCCGATTTGCGGAAGCTGCGCGCAGCATGGTCGTGCGTTGCGCGTTCGGCTCGGATGCCGTCCGCGGCGCCGTGTTGCCTCGTCGACGGATCTCTTCCAATTGCTCCGCGGATTTCGCGGCGGCAGGCGCGGGCGCAATGGACGGTTCCGAGACCACTGCCGTTGCGGCAGGCTGTGCCGGCACCAGATGCACCGATACCACGTCGACGCGTGCACTCGCTTGCGGCGCAGGCTCGGGCCGTAGCAGCGCGACGATGAGGGCGACGTGCACGAGCAGTGACAACAACAGCGCGATCGCCGTGGCCGGACGCGACAGGCCGATGTCGTAACGCGAACGCGTTGCGGGCAAACCCGTTCCGCAGTGTACTGGCGCTGGAACGAGGCGGGTCGGGCGAAGCGTCATGGCCATCGATCCTACGCTCGCGGCGATGAGCGCGGACCGAATGGCACCGCCCGCAGCCCGCACCGGCGGTGGCGCAGCGCGTTGAGGATCGCGCTACACTGCCGCCCCCTCTTGTGCATGTTCTGCGTTCCCATGAAGAAAAAGAAAGCACCCAAATCCCCGCCCGTCAGTCAGACTCAGGCCGAAGACGCCGTGCGCGTGCTGCTGCGCTGGGCCGGCGACGACCCGACGCGCGAAGGCCTGATCGACACGCCCAAGCGCGTGGTCAATGCCTACAAGGACTGGTTCTCCGGCTACGCCGACGATCCGGCCGATGAACTTCGCCGCACGTTCGAGGAAGTTGCCGGCTACGACGAGATGGTCGTGTTGCGCGACATCGAATTCGCCTCGCACTGCGAGCACCATATGGCGCCGATCATCGGCCGCGCGCACGTCGGCTACCTGCCGACCAACCGCGTCGTCGGCATCTCCAAGCTCGCGCGCGTGGTCGAGATCTTCGCGCGTCGCCTGCAGGTGCAGGAGAAGCTCACCTCGCAGATCGCGCATTGCATCGAGGACGTGCTCAAGCCGCGCGGCGTCGGCGTCGTCATCGATGCCTCGCATGAGTGCATGACCACGCGCGGCGTGAACAAGACCGGCGTGTCGATGATCTCCTCGCAGATGCTCGGCACGTTCCGCACCGACGCGCGCACGCGTGGCGAGTTCCTGCGTTTCATCGACATCGACGCGCCACGGCGCAAGTAGCGCCGTCGCGGATTCGAGACTCGCGCCGAGGAAACTTCGGCGCTCCACGCTGCGATCAATCGAGAGGATTCCGATGAACAACGCCGCAACGAACCCGGCCGCCGCACCGCCGCCCGGCGGCCGCCGCGCGGCGCTGGTCTTCATCTTCATCACGCTACTGATCGACATCCTCTCGTTCGGCCTGATCATTCCGGTGCTGCCGCACCTGATCAAGAACTTCGTCGGCGGCGACACCTCGCTCGCGGCGTGGTGGTACATGGCGTTCGCGGTCGTGTTCATGGCGATGCAGTTCCTGTTCACGCCAATACAGGGCGCGCTCGCCGACCGCTTCGGCCGGCGGCCGATCATCCTCGCCTCGAACCTCGGTCTCGGCCTCGATTTCCTGATGATGGCGCTGGTCAACACGCTGCCGCTCTTGTTCATCGGTCGCGTGATCTCGGGCATCACCTCGGCGAGCTTCTCGGCCTCGAACGCCTACGTCGCCGATGTGACGCCACCCGAGAAACGCGCGCAGGCCTTCGGCGTGCTCGGCATTGCGTTCGGCGTCGGCTTCACCGTCGCGCCGGTGATCGGAGGGTTCCTCGGTACCCTGCATCCGCGCTTGCCGTTTTGGACCGCGGTCATCATGTGCTTGACCAACTTCTGCTACGGCTTGTTCGTGCTGCCCGAGTCGCTGACGCCGAACAAGCGCAGCGCGCGTTTCGACTGGGCGCACGCGAATCCGTTCGGCGCGCTGAAACTGCTGCGCCGTTATCCGCAGGTGCTTGGCCTGCTCGCCGTCGTCGCGCTTATTGCGCTCGTGCACATGGTTTATCCGACCACGTTCGTGCTGTATGCGGACTACCGCTTCGGCTGGGGCCCAGACATGGTCGGCATCACGCTGGGTTTGGTCGGCATTCTCTCCATCGCCGTCCAGGGCGGGCTGATCAAACCGATCGTCGGCAAGCTTGGCGAACGCCGCGCGCTGCTGTTCGGTCTCGCCTGCGGCACACTCGGACTGACACTCTACGCGCTTGCGCCGACCGGCTACTGGTTCTGGGCAGCAATGCCGATCAGCGCTCTGTGGGGCCTGGCCCAGCCCGCTGCGCAGGCGATGATGAGCCATCTCGTCGATCCGCGCGAGCAGGGCCGTCTGCAGGGTGCGGTGGCAAGTGTGTCGAGCATCTCCGGCATCGTCGGCGCGTTCCTGTTTCCGGCGACGTTGGCCATGGTTTCGGGCGCGCACGACCACGGCATCTGGGCCGGCGCGACGTTCTTCATCGCCGCAGCCATCCTCGGCGGTGCGTTGCTGGTGGGCTGGTACATCTCCGCGCATCTGCCGACGGCCGTCACTGCGGCGACCAAGCTCGAGCCGGGTCCCGACATTACCGAAGAAATCGCCGCGAACACGAGCGATCTACGGCCGCCGGTGCGCGAGAGCGAGGCGCGTCCGTAGAGGCGGCTCGCGATTGCCTGCGCCATCGTCGTCGATGACGCAAGGTGCCGGCGGTGTCGTCAACCGGGTGGTTCGCCTCGAAGTGAGAGGCTACGTGCGTGCCCTTTTTTCGTCGTCAGTCGCGGCGATCGTTGCGAAACGCTGCAGTCACGATTTTCAATGCGTCGCGCGAACGCCGGTCGCGCAGCCGCGAATGCAACACGACCTTGCGCTTGGGCAAGGGCGGCAGGCCCAGCCGCGTGCCGAGGTCCGCCGTGCCCGGCGGCGCGGCGCGCTTGGCGAGCAC
>NZ_DASVOK010000352.1:0-12217 GCF_036383415.1 Rudaea sp.
GATCGCCTGCTTCTGGTTGTTGCTCGCGTTGTTGACGTCGTCGAACGCTTCCTTCACTTCGTGCGGCGGCGCGAAATTCTGGAAATTGATCTCGTTGACGTTGAGCCCGACCGCGTAGGCGTCGAGCGTGCCCTGCAAAACCTTCTTCGTCTCGCCGACGATGTCGGCGCCGTGGCTGGACAGGATCTGGTCCATGTCGCTGGAGCCGATCACCTGGCGCACCGCGCTTTCCGCAGCCTGCTTGAGCGTGTCGTCGACCGCGGTCGCGGCGAACAGGTATTTCTGCGCATCGACGACCTGGTACTGCACGGTGAAGTTGATCTGGACGATGTTCTCGTCCTTGGTCAGCATGCGCACTTCATCGGCAGTCTGCCGGCTCGTCGTCTCGACCTTGACCACCTGTTCGATCGGCGCCGGCCATTTGAGATTGAGGCCGTTGCGCATGATGCGATCGAACTTGCCGAAGCGCAGGACGACGCCGACGCGCTGCGCGTCGATCGAAATCCAGCTGTCGAACACGGCCCAGACCAGCGCCAGGGCGAAGACACCGAGGAGGATGCCACCGACCGGCGGAGTGGCCGAAGCGCCGCCCTTGCCACCGCCGAAAATGCCGCCGAGGTTGTCGCGCAGCTTGCGCAGGAACGCCTCCACGTCAGGCGAGTCCTTCTTGCCTTTCCAGGGGTCGCGGTTGCCGTTGCCGGGTTCGTTCCAGGCCATTGTGATCTCCAGTAGGCAACCGGAATTCAGCGTGCGGTTGCTTTCAAATTGTAAGGGCCAAAACCCAAAGTTCAAACCTCGCGCGCCGTTCAGCGCGAATCGCTTGACTCGGCACTGACTTTCGGCCGTTGATTTTTCGCCGTGCTCCGCTTCGGCGCGGCGACGGCTTGCGTGGACTCGAGCTGCGTGCGCAGCCAGTTGCCCTCGCCGTCGGGCAACCCGAACAGCGGCTCGATCAGCGCGCGCGGCGCATCGATCTGGATGTCCCAGCCACGTTCGGCCGGACGTTCGGCGCTGACGAACCCGGCCGCGATCAGGCGCGCGCGCAGGCGCCCGGCGTGATCGGGCACGGCGAGCCAAGTATGCACACGATCGCGCTGCAGAGCCGTCGTGAGCGCATCGCGCAGCAGATCGATACCGGCGCCGGTGACCGCGGAGACCCAGACGCGCGCGGTCTGCCCGCCGTCGATGCTCTCCGAACGCGAACGTGCCCCTTCGACCTTGTCGATCTTGTTGTAGACGAAAATCTGCGGCACGTCCTGCGCGCCGATTTCCTCGAGTACACGCCGCACTTCTTCGATGCGCTGGTCGTGCTCGGGATCGGCGGCGTCGACGACATGCAGCAACAAGTCTGCCTCGCGCGTTTCCGCGAGCGTCGATTTGAACGCGGCGACGAGATCGTGCGGCAGATCGCGGATGAAGCCGACCGTATCGGCGAGCAACACGGGCCCGCAGGCAAGACCGTCCATGCGGCGCAGGGTCGGATCGAGCGTGGCGAACAACTGGTCGGCCGCGTAAACGCCGGCGCCGGTGATCGTGTTGAACAGCGTCGACTTGCCGGCGTTGGTGTAACCGACCAGCGCCGCCGTCGGCACGGAATTGCGCTGGCGCGCACGCTTGGCGGTGTTGCGCTGCGTTTCGACTTTTTCCAGACGCTGCTCGAGTTGCTTCATGCGCCCGGCGAGCAGGCGGCGGTCGAGTTCGAGCTGGGTTTCGCCGGGACCGCGCAGGCCGATCGCGCCGCCGCGCTGGCGTTCGAGGTGGGTCCAGCCGCGCACGAGCCGCGTCGACATGTGCTTGAGCTGGGCCAGCTCGACCTGCAGCTTGCCCTCGTGCGAGCGCGCACGCTGGGCGAAGATGTCGAGGATGAGACCGGTGCGGTCGACGACGCGGCACTCGGTATACTTTTCCAGATTGCGCTCCTGCACCGGCGAGAGCGCGTGGTTGACCAGGATCAGGTCGGCGTCGAGCGCGGCGCGCTGCTCCTTCAGTTCCTCGGCCTTGCCGCTGCCGACGAAGAACTTCGGATTGGGCTTGTCGATGCGCGCGCCGAGCGAGCCGACCACGGTCGCGCCGGCGGAACGCGCAAGCTCGGCGAACTCGTCGACTTCCTCGATATTGCGGGAAACGGCGGAATCACCCGCCCGGCGCGGCTGCAGCAGCAGCGCGCGTTCACCCTTGCGCGAACGTTCGAACAGGAGGATTTATCCTTCCGCGCTGTCCGCTTCCGCCGCGGCATGCGGTTGATCGCCACCGATGCGCACATTGCGGCTCGGCACGATCGTCGAGATAGCGTGCTTGTAGACCATCTGGCTCACGGTATTGCGCAGCAGCACGACGAACTGGTCGAACGACTCGACCGTCCCCTGCAGCTTGATGCCATTGACCAGATAGATCGAGACTGGAACGCGCTCGCGGCGCAACGCATTCAGAAACGGATCCTGCAACGACTGACCTTTTGACATTTCTTCTTCTCCTGACTTTCTTACCAACTTGTACGAACCGACAAAAGGGGCCTACCCAAGAAAACGGTGGTCGCAGCGCCTCGGCTCAAGATGAACGGATTGTATCGTTTTTTAACAATCCGGGCTAGGACTTCTCGCGGTTGCCGACGATTTGCCGTGTCCATGGGACGCGCCTAGTCGAGCATCGGGCGAGCCAGAAAATCCGCCATTGCGCGCTCGGCGCGAGCGACATGGCCGGGATCGAGCGGATCGACTGTCACCGCGTCGCGATCGCCGCGGAACCACGTCATCTGGCGTTTGGCCAGCTGGCGCGTTGCATGGATCGCTCGCGCGCGGCATTCGGCGAGATCGAATTCGCCATCGAGATGCTGCCAGATCTGGCGATAGCCGACCGCGCGCATCGAGGCCAGTTCGGCGTGCAGGTCGCTGCGTGCACGAAGTCCGCACACTTCGTCGACAAACCCCTGCGCGAACATCGCATCGAGGCGTTCGGCGATGCGCGCGTGCAGCGCGGCGCGATCCCCGGGCATGAGCACAAGCTTGAGCACGCGCCAAGCGAATCGCTCACGCGCCCCGCCCTGCAACTGCGACAGCGGCTGGCCGGTCAATTCGATCACCTCGAGCGCGCGCTGGATGCGCTGCGTATCACCGGATCGGATACGCAGCGCCGCTGCGGGATCCAGCGCGGCGAGGCGCGCATGCAGCGCCGGCCAGCCGAGCGCGCGCGCCTCGCTACCCAGGCGTTCGCGCAAGCTCGCGTCCGCCTCGGGCAGATCCGACAGGCCGCCTTGCAGCGCGCGAAAATACAGGCCGGTGCCGCCGACCAGCAACGGGATTTTCCCCTGCGCCGAAATCGCATCCATTTCACGCAGGGCGTCGCTGCGGAATTCCGCCGCCGAATAGACGTCGCGCGGATCGCGGATATCCACCAGCCGATGCGGATGGCGACGCAACGTGTCGGCATCCGGTTTGGCACTGCCGACATCCATGCCGCGATAGACCAGCGCGGAATCGACGCTGATCAATTCGACCTCGAACCGTTCGGCCAGGCGCAAGGCCAGCGCGGTCTTGCCCGAGGCCGTCGGGCCCATCAGGAAGATCGCCAGCGGACGCTGGTCGGCTGGGTCGCACGGCATGTCGGCACCTTCAATCTGGCGACCAGTTCCGCTTTGTGGCGAGTTGTCCCGCGGCAAAGCGCGGAGTATTTCACAACACATTTTTTTTACGATTTGCTACCATTGGTCGGAGTAGTGCAACCGTTCGTCGGCTATTTCTGCGCAAAAACAACAGAAACTGTGTTGCGCAGGTACGCCGGCGGGCATTTTCCGCTGACGCGTGCGCCGCGGTCCTGCCGAACCAGGCAGGGTGGTGAAACCGTAGCGGCCGGGTCAAGCCACAGGGGTCTTTGGCATGCGCAGTCTGCAGTCGCGAACGGCCGGCTTCACGCTGATCGAGCTCATGATCACGGTCGCGATCGTCGCCATCCTCGCCGCACTCGCACTGCCGGCCTATTCCGACTACATCACGCGCAGCAAGCTGACCGAGGCGACCAACGGCCTCGCGGACTTCCGCGTCAAGCAGGAACAGTACTACCAGGACAATCGCGGCTACGGCACTGCCGCCGGCTGCGGCGCCAACACGTCCAGCTTCAGCTCCGCGCTCAAGTATTTCGATTTCTCTTGTACCACGAAAACGCCGTTTCAGGACTACATCGCGACGATGACCGGCAAATCCGGCTCACCGGTCGCCGGATTCATCTATCAGGTCGACAACGCGAACGCGCAGACGACCACCGCACTGCCCGCCAAATGGGGCACGGCGCCGCCGATGATCAATTGCTGGGTGATCCGCAAGGGAGGGAGTTGCCAATGAAACGCAATCGCGGCCTTTCCCTGATCGAAATGATGATCGCGCTCGCGATCCTCGTCCTGCTGATCCTGATGGCGCTGCCGAGCTACTCGCAGTGGCTCACCAACACGCGCATCCGCAATGCCGCGGAATCGATCCACAACGGCTTGCAGTTCGCGCGCAACGAAGCGGTGCAGCGCAATACCAACGTGCGCTTCGAACTCGGTGCGAGCGGCGCCAGCTGGACCGTCTGCGTCCTGCCTTCGGGCAAGACGAGTTGCGCCGATGCCGGGGTCACGGACAAGCCGCAATCGTTCAACGCTTCCGGCGGCGCCGGCGACGTCGTGATCGGCACCCAGACCGACACGCAGTACGCGAACGGCAAGTTCGACACCGCACTGACCAGCGGCGCCGGCGGGATCACGTTCAACGCGCTCGGCCGGCCGGTCGGCTACAGCGTGGCGTCGTTCGTGCGCGTCGATGCGTCCTCGGCGCAATCCGGCACGCGCCGCCTGGTCACGACGATCGCGATCGGCGGCCGCATCCGCATGTGCGATCCCGCGCTTACCCACGACACCAGTCCGCAAGGCTGTTCCTGAGGCAGGCATATGCAGAAACCGCGCGCTCCACACCGCCAGTCCGGAACGATCCTGCTCGATGCGCTGATCGCGATCGTGATCTTTTCGATCGGCATTCTCGGCATGGTGAAGCTGCAAGGCCAGGCCGTGTCCGCGGCGGGCCAGGCGAAGTACCGCACCGACGCCGCCTTGCTCGCCGACCAGATCATCGCGCGCATGTGGGGCAGCAATCCGGCCCAGCTCGCGACGAACTTCAAGGGTACCGGCGGTACCGGCCCGCAGAGCTACAAGGACTGGAACAGCGCCGTCGCCAAGGCGCTGCCGAGCGGCAAGGGCACGATCGATGTCGACACGAGCAATTTCGTCGTCGTGACGGTCGCCTGGCAGACCCTGGATTCCGCGGACCAACCCGTCCACACCTATGTTTCGCGCACGCAGATCACCCGCTGAGGCAACGGAGCGAATATGCATACGAGGACGCGTGCCGCCGGTTTCTCCCTGATCGAACTGATGGTCGGCATGCTGATCAGTCTGATCGGCACACTGGCAATGATGAAGACCTTTGCCGCGTTCGAGGCGCAGAAGCGCACGACGACCAGCGGCGACGACGCGCAGCAGAACGGCGCCTACTCGACGTATGAACTCGAGCGCCAGCTGCGCACTGCTGGCTCGGGGCTCGTGCAAGGCAAGAACTACGGATTGTGGGGCTGCGCGATCACGGCGTATTCGAGCGGCACGCAGCGCTTGCCGCTCGGCGCGGCGAAGGCGCCAGCGCCATTCGCCGCATGGCCGGCGACGACGCGCGCGGTGCCGGTGCTGATCGTCAGCGGCGATGCCGCGAGCGGCGGCGACCAGCTCGCGATGGTCGGCGGCAATCCGGCCGTGCGCACGTTCAAGTCCGCGGTCACCGTGAGCAGCGCGATCGACAGCGTCGATGTCGACAACAGCATGGGCATCTACGCCGACGACTACCTGCTCGGCAGCGACAAGAGCGGCGATTGCACGCTCGCACGCGCGGCCTCGGTCGCGACGCCCACGAAGCGCATTTCGCTCGGCGCGAACGACAGCCCGGCCAGCGGTTTCAAGGGCGCGTTCAGCGGCCAGGGCTACCTGTTCGACCTCGGACCCGCGCCCGCCTTCACGCTGTTCGGCGTCGACACCGGCACGAACGAGTTGGTCAGCTACGACCTGCTGCAACGAACCGGCAGCGCGACCGTGCCGCTTGCTGATGGCATCGTCACGATCAAGGCGCTGTACGGCGTCGACGACGGCGCCGGCGGCGGCAAGGCCGGCGATGGCGAGATCGACGAATGGGTCGCGCCGAGCGGCAACTGGTCGTTCGACAAGCTGACCGCGAGCAGCACGGCCGCATCGACCGCGATGGCACAGATCAAGGCGATCCGTATCGCCATCGTCGCGCAGAGCGAACTGCCCGAGCGCGCGGATGCGCCCGGCGTCGCGGCGGGATACACCGGCGCGGCCAACATCACGCTGTTCGGCGATCTCGCCGCCGCATTGCAGTTCAGCGTCACCACCAATCCGCGCTTCCGGTACAAGGTGTACGACACCGTGATTCCGCTGCGCAACGCATTCATCCAGAAGTTCAGCTGAGGCACGTCGTGCAAAGAAGAATATTCCGGACAACCCCATCCGGTCATGGTCCGCGCCGGCAGCGCGGCATGATCTCGATGCTCATCGCCGTCATCGTACTGGTCGCCACGCTGCTCGCGGCGATCGCCTTGATGCGCTCGGTCGACACGGCCAACGTCGTCGCCGGCAGCATGACCTTCCGCCAGGGCGGCGTGCAGGAGGCCGAGAAGGCCTACGAAGCGGCCAAGGCGCTGCTCGGCTCGCTCACCACGGGCGGGGAAAGCGACCAGCCGGAGTCCGGCTACTACGCCTCGGTGCAGGCCTCGACCAGCCACGCCGGCATCCCCGACCAATTGACTACCGACCCGACCTACGCAGGCGCGGCCAGCGTCGTCGGCGCCACGAACAACGTCCGCTATGTCGTCGAGCGGCTCTGTCCCGCGGCGGGCAAGGCCGACGCCAGCGTCTGCATCGCGCCCGACGTGTCGATCACGGCCGGATCGAGCGCGAACCAGATGAGCGACACGGCGTTCGCGCTGCACGGCGTCACCGCCGCGTTCCGCCTCACGGTGCGCGTGGATGGCCCGAAGAACACGGTGAGTTTCGTCCAGACGATTCTGCATTGAACGCCATGACGACCTGCCCTGACCGTCCCCGTCTCCGGCGCCTGCTGCCCGGCCTGTTCGGTGCGCTGGCCTGCCTCGCCGCGCAGGCCGCGACGCCGCTGTCCGACCAGCCGCTGTACAGTGCGAGCAACGTGCCCGCGAACCTGATGCTGGCGCTGTCGGTCGAATTTCCGACCGGCAACGTCGCCGCGTATACCGACACCGCCGGCTACAAGAGCAGCAGCACGTATCTGGGCTACTTCGATCCGAAGAAGTGCTACGACTACGACACGACGAAGAATTATTTCGTGCCCGTCGCCCTGCTCGGCACGAGCGCGTGCGCAAAGACGACGACGGCGGCGCACTGGAGCGGCAACATGCTCAACTGGGCATCGATGACCGCGCTCGACGAGTTCCGCCAGGCACTGACCGGCGGCTATCGCGTCATCGACGAAGCGAACGGCGCGACCGTGCTGCAGCGTTCGCGGCGCACTTCGCAGGGTTCGAACAGCAACTTCCCGACCAAGCATTTGAGCGCGACCGCGAATGTCGCGCCGTCGACCGTGGTCGGCGACCTGACCCTGGCCGCGGCGAGCGACGTGTACATCCGTTCCGTCAATGCATCCAACCCGCCGGTCGAGCTGGGCAAGAACAAAGACAAGGGTGTGTTCATCGAGGTCTCGAACAACGCCAACTTCACCGATGGCGGCGGCAACAGTGGCAAGACCAGCACGGTCTACTATGCGCGCGTACAGGTCTGCGTTACCGGCATGCTCGAGAGCAACTGCAACAGCGCGCATGCAGTCAGCGATTATCCTGGTGCCGGCAAATACGATAAACCCGAAGGCTTGATCCAGCAGAACGCGAACCGCATCCGCGTCGGCGCGGCCGGCTACGTGTTCAACAACGGCGGCAACCATCCCAACGGCCTCGTGCGCGCGCTGCTGCGCGACAATGGCCCGACCAGCTACAACGGATTCGGCGCGCGCCAGGACAATCCGAACAAGGAATGGGACAAGGACACCGGCGTATTCGTCGCCAATCCCGACCCGGCCTCGGCCACCGCATCCGGGGTGACGAAGAGCGGCGCGATCAACTATCTCAACCAGTTCGGCTTGCAGGAAACCGGCTACGAGAATCTCGACACGCTGTCGGAGTTGTATTGGGCGACGCTAGCCTACTACAAGAAAGTCCCGCTCGCGACGAGCTACAAGCAGGGTGTCGGCAACCTCACCGCGGCCGATCTCGACGGATTCCCGGCGATCACGAGCCCGGGCAACGATCCGGTGCAGTACACCTGTCAGGGCAATGCGATCGTCACGATCGGCGACTCGCACACGCACTGCGATTCGGCGATTCCGAGCAAGGGCCCGAACTCGTCAAACAACGGTGCATGCAGCAACAAGGACCCGCTCGCGCCGCTGGCCGCGAGCGGCAGCGATCCGGGCCTCGACGCACAAGCCTGGGTCAACGCGCTCGGCGACCTGCCGCTGGTCGAGGCGAAGGGCTCACCGAGCGGAACCGCATCGAAGAGCATGGCCGGCTACCTCGGCCTGGGCGCCGGCACGCTCGGCACGATCTTCGAGCCGGATTCGACCTACGGCAACGCGCCCACCTACGGCATGGCGGGCATGGCCTACTACGCGCATACGCAAAACCAGCGCGCGGATCTGACCGACAGCGATCCGAACAAGAAGAACACCAAGGTCACGATCGATACCTATACCGTCGACGTGATGGAGCCCGGCCCTTACGACGGCAGCAACGGCAACGAAGTCTACAACCCGGGCAACCTGAAGACCGGCCAGGTCTCGACCAGCCCGGGGCCGAACATGTATTGGCTCGCGGCGAAATACGGCGGCTTCGACGTCGACGACCAGCAGTGCACGACGAACCCGACCAGCTGCGCCAAGGTCGGCACCACGAGAGCGCCGACGCCACAGAGCTTCCTCAACTGGCACACCAACAGCAGCACGATCTCGGGCAAGGATCTGCGCCCGGACAATTATTCCCAGGGCAATCGCCCCGACCTGATCCAGTCCGGACTCGCCCAGATATTCAACCGCGTGTCATCGAAGACGCCGCTGGCCGCCTCCGGCCCGAACGTCACCGCATCGCGCGTGCTCTCGAACGCGACCACGGCATTCAACGCCGGCGGCGCGACCGGCTTCCCGCTGTACCAGACCAAATATACGCCGGGCGAATGGAGCGGCGACGTGAAAGGCTTCATCGGCACCGGCGTCAGCGGTGGCAGCATCACCGAAGTCAATCCGCCGCCGGACTGGCATGCGCAGACGCAGCTCGACAACCTCGTGCAGGCGAAGGAGAGCACCACCTCGAGCAAGCTCGCCTGGGATACCGGCCGGCGCATCGTCACCTACAACGCGAAGGGCGTGCCATTCCGCTACGGCCAGTTGTCCGCCACTCAGCAGGCCGCGTTGAACAGCGACAGCGGCCTGCTCGACTTCCTGCGCGGCGACCGCAGCAGCGAAGGCACCAAGTATCATTCGCGCAAACACGTGCTCGGCGACATCGTCAACTCGGAAGCCGTGCTCGTCCAGGCCGCGCTCTCGCCGATCTACACCGATGCGGCGAACCCCGGCTACGCCAGTTTCACGGCAACGGTGAAGGACCGCAGCCCGGTCGTCTACGTCGGTGCAAACGACGGCATGCTGCATGCGTTCGCCGCGGACTTCTCGACGCCGACCACGACCAACCCGGTCACCGGCGGCGGCAGCGAACTGTTCGCCTACGTGCCGAGCTTCGTCTACGGCGATGCGACCAGCGGCCCGGTCAATGGTCTCGCTGCGCTCGGCAACCTGACCGGCGTGACCACGAATGCGTACGCGCACCACTTCTACGTCGACCAGACGCCGCAGGTCGCCGACGTCGATTTCGGCTGGACCGGCGGCGCCACGCCCGGCACGCCCGAGTGGCACACGCTGCTGGTCGGCGGTCTTGGCAAGGGCGGCAAGGGCATCTATGCGCTCGACGTGACCCAGGCGCCAGTAGCGCTCGACACGACCAGCAGCGCGACCCAGGAAGCCGCCATCGCGCAGAAAGTGTTGTGGGAATTCACTGACAGCGACATGGGCTACACGTTTGGTCGCCCGTTGATCGTGAAGACGCGCAAGTACGGTTGGGTCGTGTTGGTGACTTCGGGTTACAACAACAGCAGCGGCCACGGCCATCTGTGGGTGCTCAACGCGAAGACCGGCGCCAAGCTCGCCACGTTCACCACCGACGATGCCGGCACTGCCGACAGCCCCAGCGGGTTGGCGCGCGCGACCGCATTCACGCGCACGCTGAGCGACAACACGGTTGAGCAGGTCTATGCCGGCGACCTGCTCGGCAATGTGTGGCGCTTCGACCTGTCCGGTACCGGCACCTACCCCGACCCTACGCTACTCGCCCAGTTGCAGGACGGGAGCAAGAACGCACAGCCGATCACCACCGCACCGCGCATCGAAGTCGATGTCGACTCGACCGGCCTCGCCCTGCGCCGCTGGGTGTTCGTCGGCACCGGCAAGTTCCTCGACATCGGCGACCTGACCGATACCCAGCAGCAGACCATGTATGCGTTGCGCGACGGCACCGACCTCGCCGTGTCCAGCGCGACCTCGCCGATCAGGCGCGGTGACCTGATCAAGGTCGACGATCTGACCGTCGGCCTGACCCAGACGCTGGCCGACACCGATTCGGGTTGGTACTACGACCTCAAGGGCCATGCCGGCGACGTTGACACCGGCGCCACCGAGCGCGTCGTGGTCGACCCCGATGCGGCAGCCGGCATCTTCCAGGTCGCCTGGGCCACGCTCACGCCGACCGCGGATCCGTGTTCGTTCCAGGGCACCGTCTACGACGCCGACTACACCAGCGGCAAGTCGGCGCTGCTCAACAGCTCCGGCGCGACGATCGGTTCGCTGAGCACGAAGAGCGCGGTGACCAAGGTGCAGATGGTCGCGCTGCCGGGCAGCAACAATACCAGCGAGGTCGCCCTGCTCTACGGCGAAACCGGCCTGTCGGTCGGCACCGCCAAAGTCAAGCAAGCCGCCGCCGGCGCGGGCGTCTCGCGCGTGAACTGGCGCGAAGTGCTCGACTGACGCAGAAGCACAACTCGCGAGGTTGCTGCCACGGCCTGGCCTTCACCTTGCAGACAATCGATTTGACCGTCGGATCGCGATGCAAAGCGTCCCGTCTCCGCGGTCCGTGCGCAGTTATAATTGCGCATTCCCGTCAGGACACTCCCATGTCGCAAGCAATGATGAAGGCGTTGGTCAAGCGCGAAGCCGGCAAAGGCATCTGGATGGAGCAGGTGCCGATGCCCGAGATCGGCCCGAACGAGGTGCTGGTCAAGCTCGAAAAGACCGCGATCTGCGGCACCGACCTGCACATCTACAAGTGGGACGAGTGGTCGCAGCGCACGATCAAGCCGGGCCTCGTCATCGGCCACGAATTCGTCGGCCGCATCGTCGACATGGGGCCGGGCGTGCGCGGCTACACGATCGGCCAGCGCGTCTCCGCCGAAGGCCACATCGTCTGCGGCGTCTGCCGCAACTGTCGCGCCGGCAAGCAGCACCTGTGCCCGCACACGATCGGCATCGGCGTGAACCGCAACGGCGCGTTCGCCGAATACATCGCGATGCCGGCGTCGAACCTGTGGCCGGTGCCCGACCAGATTCCGTCCGAACTCGCCGCGTTCTTCGACCCCTATGGCAACGCCGCGCACTGCGCGCTCGAATTCGACCTGATCGGCGAGGACGTGCTCATCACCGGCGCCGGCCCGATCGGCATCATCGCCGCAGGGATTGCCAAGCACATCGGCGCGCGCAACGTCGTCGTCACCGACGTCAACGACTACCGCCTGAAGCTCGCCGCCGACATGGGCGCGACGCGCGTGGTCAACGTCTCCAAGCAGTCGCTCAAGGACGTGATGGCCGACCTGCACATGGAGGGCTTCGATGTCGGCATGGAAATGTCGGGCAACCCGAAGGCATTCGGCGACATGCTCGACTGCATGTACCACGGCGGCAAGATCGCCATGCTCGGCATCATGCCGAACGGCGCCGGCATCAACTGGGACAAGGTCATCTTCAAGGGCCTCGTGCTGCACGGCATCTACGGCCGGCGCATG
>NZ_DASVOK010000353.1:0-2695 GCF_036383415.1 Rudaea sp.
GCCGCGAACAGCGACGCCAACCGGCACACGGCGATTCCTGGGCGCGATAGCTGGACGCTGCATACGGACGCCGCCTACGTCCACTACACGCCGAACGAGACCATTCATGGCGTCGAGTTCCAACACGTACCCGAGGTCGGCGACGTGCCGCTGATCGCCGACATGTCGTCCGACATCCTTTCGCGCCCGCTCGACGTGCGCAAGTTCGGCCTGATCTATGCCGGTGCGCAGAAGAACATCGGCGCTTCCGGCCTCGTCGTCATGATCGTACGCGAGGACCTGCTCGCGCGCTGTCCCAAGGACATGCCGAAGATATTCAACTACGCCGAGCATGCTGCCAACGATTCGATGCTCAATACACCGAACACGTTCGGCTGGTATCTCGCCAGTCTCGTGTTCAAGTGGCTGCTGCGCGAAGGCGGCCTCGTCGCCATCGGCGAGCGCAACCGCGCCAAGGCTGAGCACCTCTACGCCTGCATCGACGGCTCGGGCGGCTTCTATCGCAATCCGGTCGAGAAGGCGTCGCGTTCGTGGATGAACGTGCCGTTCACGCTGTTCGACGAAGAGTTGAATGCGCTGTTCCTCAAGGAATCCGAAGCAGCCGGGTTGCTCGCGCTCAAGGGGCACAAGGCCGTCGGCGGCATGCGCGCCTCGCTCTACAATGCGGTGACGCTCGAGGCGGTGCATGCGCTGGCCGATTTCATGCGTGATTTCGCCAAGCGCTACGGCTAGGGAACCTCCGATTAACCTACTGCGCTCGATAATTTGCGCGCCGGCGGTGCTCGGAATCCTCACATACTGCTTGTATGCTCCGGTTCCTGCGCTCCGGCGACGCGCAAATTCTCTTCGCTCGCTACGGTTAATCAGAGGTTCCCTGGACCGACTGCGCACCAAGTCCGAAATTCTGTAAAAGTATACCCATGGCCGCAAAGAAGACACAGAAGACCAAAGCCGCGGCGGCGAAGATTCCGCCGCTCGATCTCGCCCAGGCGCGTACGCGCATCGACGGCATCGACCGGCAGATCCAGGAGCTGATCGCCGAGCGCGCCGGCTGGGCGCAGCAGGTCGGCAAGGCGAAAGGGCCGCTCAAGGCCGCGGTCGACTACTACCGACCCGAGCGCGAGGCGCAGGTGCTGCGCATGGTGATCGACCGCAACCACGGCCCGCTCGCCGACGAAGTGCTCGTGCACGTGTTCCGCGAAATCATGTCGGCCTGCCTCGCCCAGCAGGAGCCGCTCAAGATCGGCTACCTCGGCCCCGAAGGCACGTTCAGCGAGCAGGCGATGCGCAAGCATTTCGGCGGCTCGGCACACGGCCTGCCGCTGGCGAGCATCGAGGAAGTGTTCCAGGAAGTCGAAGCCGGGCATGCCGATTTCGGCGTTGTTCCGGTCGAGAACTCGGGGCAGGGCACGATCCAGGTCACGCTCGACATGTTCCTGACCTCGAACCTCAAGATCTGCGGCGAAGTCGAACTGCGCGTGCGCCAGTTCCTGCTCTCGCGCTCCGGACATATCGAGGACATCGAACGCATCTACTCGCATCCGCAGTCGTTCGCACAGACCAAGGCTTGGCTGCGCGCGAATCTGCCGAAGGCCGAGAAGATTCCGGTGTCGAGCAACGCCGAAGCCGCGCGCCGCGCGCGCAACGCGGATGACGCCGCGGCGATCGCTGGCGAAGCGGCGGGGCATGTTTACGGTTTGAAGAAAGTCGTCGTCAGCCCGATCCAGGATCGCGACGACAACACCACGCGCTTCCTCGTCCTCGGCCGCCAGTTCTTCCCGAGCAGCGGCCACGACCGCACCTCGGTGCTCGTCTCGATCAAGGACCAGCCCGGCGCGCTGTTCAACGTGCTCAGCCCGTTCGCGCGCCACGGTGTATCGATGAGCCGCATCGAATCGCGGCCCTCGCATCATGCGAACTGGGAGTACGCGTTCTTCATCGACCTCGCCGGGCATATCGAAGATGCGCCGATGAAGGCCGCGCTGGCCGAATTGAAGGCGCATGCTGCACAGATCAAGGTGCTTGGCTCGTATCCGGTGGCGGTGCTCTAATGTCGGGTGGCACGAATCCGCTGATCTGGACCAGTTCTCCTGCCGTCGCCTTGCGCGGCGAAATCCACGTCCCCGGCGACAAATCGATTTCGCATCGCGCAGTCATGTTCGCCTCGCTTGCCGATGGCGTTTCGCGGATCACGGGATTCCTCGAAGGCGAGGATACTCGCGCGACCGCACGCGCGTTCGCACAGATGGGGGTGCGCATTGACACGCCCAGCGCGAGCGAGCGCGTGGTGCATGGCGTCGGCATTGACGGTTTGAAAGCGCCGTCTGGTCCGATCGACTGCGGCAACGCCGGCACCGGCATGCGCCTGCTCGCTGGCCTGCTCGCCGGGCAGCAGTTCGACACGACGCTGATTGGCGACGAATCGCTGTCGAAGCGGCCGATGCGGCGCGTGATCGATCCACTCGCCGGGATGGGCGCGAAGATTGAATCGAACGAAGGTGGTCTGCCGCCGCTGCGCATTTCCGGCGGCCGCCAGCTGCAAGGCATCGACTACACGCTGCCGGTCGCGAGCGCACAGGTGAAATCCGCGCTGCTGCTCGCCGGGCTGTTTGCGCAGGGCGAAACGCAGGTTCACGAGCCGCACCCGACGCGCGACTACACCGAACGCATGCTGCACGCGTTTGGCTATCCGATC
>NZ_DASVOK010000354.1:0-2227 GCF_036383415.1 Rudaea sp.
TGCTACGGTCGCGACCTCGCGCGCGGTCACTTGGTGAACCAGGGCGAAGCGGTCGGCGTCATCGCCGCACAGTCGATCGGTGAGCCGGGCACGCAGCTGACCATGCGTACGTTCCACATCGGTGGTGCGGCCTCGCGTGCGGCGGCGGTCGACAACGTTTCGGTGAAGACCACCGGTTCGGTCAAGTTCAACAACCTCAAGACCGTGCAGCACGGCGCGGGCCACCTCGTCGCCGTGTCGCGTTCGGGTGAGCTTTCGATCATGGACGCGCACGGCCGCGAGCGCGAGCGCTACAAGGTGCCCTACGGCGCGACGATTTCGGTCAAGGACGGCGCGGCGGTCAAGGCCGGCCAGACCATCGCGAACTGGGATCCGCATACCCATCCGATCGTCACGGAAGTGGCGGGCAAGGTGCGCTTTATCGACTTCATCGACGGCATCACCGTGCAGGCGCAGACCGACGAACTGACCGGCCTCGAGTCGGCGGTCGTCACCGATCCGAAGCGCCGCGGTACGCAGGCCAAGGACCTGCGCCCGATCGTGCGTCTGGAAGACAAGAAGGGCAAGGAGCTGCGTCTGCCGGGCACCGACATCTCGGCGCAGTACTTCCTGCCGGCCGGAGCGATCATCTCGCTGCAGGACGGCGCGGAAGTGGGCGTCGGCGACGTCGTCGCGCGTATCCCGCAGGAAACCTCGAAGACGCGCGACATCACCGGTGGTCTGCCGCGCGTGGCCGACCTGTTCGAAGCACGCAAGCCGAAGGAACCGGCGATCCTCGCCGAAGTCTCCGGCGTGGTCTCGTTCGGCAAGGACACCAAGGGCAAGCAGCGCCTCATCATCAAGGACGCCGACGGCAACGATCACGAGGAACTGATTCCGAAGTGGCGCCAGGTCATCGTCTTCGAAGGCGAGCATGTGGAGAAGGGCGAAACCGTCGTCGACGGCGAGCCGAATCCGCACGACATCCTGCGCCTGCTTGGTGTCGAGCCGCTGGCCGCCTACCTGGTCAAGGAAATCCAGGACGTGTACCGCCTGCAGGGCGTGCGCATCAACGACAAGCACATCGAAGCGATCATTCGCCAGATGCTGCGCAAGGTCGAGATCACCGTCCCCGGCGACACGCGCTATCTCAAGGGCGAGCAGAGCGACCGCAAGCGCGTCGGCGAAGAGAACGCTCGCGCCAAGGCACGCGACGAGCGTCCGGCCGAGTTCGACCCGATGCTGCTCGGCATCACCAAGGCATCGCTGGCGACGGAGTCGTTCATCTCGGCGGCCTCGTTCCAGGAGACCACGCGCGTGCTCACCGAAGCCGCAGTGCGCGGCACGCGCGACACGCTGCGCGGGCTCAAGGAGAACGTCATCGTCGGCCGCCTCATCCCGGCGGGCACCGGTCTTGCGTACCACAAGCAGCGTCGCAAGAAGGCCGGCGCGCTGTCCGACGCCGACTTCGAGACGCTGCGCGGTGGCGTGACCGAGTTCGTCGGCGAGGCGCACGGCGAATAAGCAGCGGAGTCTTCGCCACGCAACAACGAAAAAGGCCGCGCAAGCGGCCTTTTTCGTGTGCGGAATCAATCCCGTTCGACCGTGGCGCGCATCCTGCCGGGCGTGACTCCCGCTGCCTTGCGCACGAGGCGCCGCAGCGCGGTCGCGTCGCGGTAGCCGACCGCGACAGCGACCTGTTCGACGCTCATGCGACTGTTCTGCAGCAGGCTGCGCGCGCGATGCAGGCGGATGCTGCGGATCAGGTCGATCGTGCCCATGCCGGTCGCATGGCGCACATGCCGGGCGAGCGTGCGCTCGGAGATGCACAGCTCCGCGGCGAGCCGGGTTACGGAAGGAACCTCAGGCAAGGCCACCTCGACGCGCCGCGTCAGCCGCGCCACGAGCGCATCGCCGCTCGCCAGCATCGCCGGGATGACGAACTGCGCCTGCTGCGCACGCTCGTGCAGCAGCAACACGCGCGACACGCCTTCGGCCAGCTTCGCGCCAAAGCGTTGACGCAGCAGGTGCAGCATCAGGTCGGATTGGGCGAACGCGGCACCGGCGGTGAGCACGGGGCCATCGATGCACAGGATGCGCGTCGCGTCGACGTGCGTGTCCGTCGCGAGGCGCGCCAGCTCCGGCGCCAGCCACCACGTCGTCGTGACCCGCCGCCCCGCCAGCACGCCGGCGGCCTGCAGCAGAAACACGGCCGAGCACGATGCCGCCACCCGGCCGCCGTTGGCTA
>NZ_DASVOK010000355.1:0-1520 GCF_036383415.1 Rudaea sp.
GTGCGCCGTCCCAGGGACGAGCAGCACCGGCAATGGCAGAAGGCAGTCGCCGACGGTGCGATCATCGGGCTCGCGGCCACCGAACTCGACACCCCGAAGGTCGGCAATGTCACGCCGAACACCACACTGACCGCCGACGGCGACGATTATCTGCTCAACGGCACCAAATACTACAGCACCGGCACGCTCTATTCCGACTACGTGCTGGTACGCACGGCCGATGAGGCAGGCGCCAATGCGGCGGTGCTGATCCCGGTCAAGCGCGAGGGTATCGAGCTGATCGACGATTGGGACGGGCTCGGCCAGCGGCTGACCGCAACCGGCACCACGCACTTCCGCAACGTGCGCGTCAAGCGGCAGGAGGTGGTGTTCGACGCCCCTGACGCCGGCTACGGCATTCCCTACTCCAACACGTTCGCGCAACTGTTCCTGACCGCAATCAACGCCGGCATCGCGCGCGCGGTGCTACACGACGCTGCCGAACTGGTGCGATCGCGCAAGCGGACGTTCTACTATGCACCGAGCGAGATACCGGCGGACGACCCGTTGCTGCAGCAGACTTTCGGCCAGATTGCCAGCGGCGCGTTTGCGGCCGAGACCGTGGTGCTCGCGGCGGCAGAAGCCCTCGACGCCGCGACCGATGCATTCGACGCCGGCGATGCCGATGCCGTCGACGCCGCGCACAAGGCCGCGCTGCTCTCGGCCAAAGCCAAGATTGTCGCCGATGAGCTGGCGATCCGCAGCGGCAGCCTGCTGTTCGACGTCGGCGGAGCGTCCGCCACCAAGAAGGCGACCAATTTCGATCGCCACTGGCGCAACGCGCGAACCCTGGCCTCGCACAACCCGAACACCTTCAAGGCCCGCTCGATCGGGCAGTATGAGATCAGCGGCACGCCGCTGCCCGCCAAGGGTTTCTTCTGATCGGAAGCAGGTCCGGCGGCGACAAGAGGGAGAGACCCGATGAGCAAGCCGGACATCCATTTGGTCGATGCGGATCACGAGATCGAGCTGCAGTTTCGCCTCGTGATGCGTCGTCTCGCCGGCGGCGTCTGCGTCATCACGGCGGGAAGCGGCGATGACATCACCGGGATGACCGTCACTTCGCTGACGTCGCTGAGCGCCTCGCCGCCCCGGCTGCTGGTCAGCATCAACCGGCAGGCCTCCTCTTTTGAGCCGATCGCCCGCCACCGGCTGTTCGGCGTCAACATCCTCGGCTCGGACCAGCAGGCGCTCGCGGAACGGTTCAGCAACAGCCGCCTGAAAGGCAGCCAGCGCTTCGACGGAACGGCCTGGAGCCCTGGTGCTTCCGGCGTCCCGCTGCTGGACCATTCGCTTGCCACGGTCGAATGCCAGGTCGAGGAGATCATCGAGCGGCACTCGCATGGCATCATCGTGGGCCGCCTTTCCAGCATGGACGTGTCGCACCGCCTGTCCGGCCTCACCTACTGGAACGGACAGTATGTGCAGATCGATCACGAGGCTGATCTCGATCTGCTCGCCGAAGTCAGTATTCCGCTGGC
>NZ_DASVOK010000356.1:0-23262 GCF_036383415.1 Rudaea sp.
TTTGGCGACTACGAGGTTCGCGATCGTCTTACCGGGAGTGAAGTTGAGGTTGGACACGTTGGGTTGCGTCGTACCGGATGGCCACGCGGTGATATATCCCAATGCGGTCGGATTGGTCACCGTCACGTTCAGCACCACCGCAACCGCACCCGTGTTTGGCACGCCCCCGCGTCCGGCCACGGTCAGATCGACGACACCACCCTCGGTCGCTGCGCCGATACCGGCAAACTGACCGTCTGTCGTGCTGAAGCCTGCGCGCGTATCGAGCAGACGGCTCGGTTGCAGGGCAACGAAGCTCGCATAAACAAGGTGGGTGAGGACAGCCGAAGTGACCGCCGCATTGTTTGCATCGCCGCCATAGGTCGCAGTAATTGCGTGCAGTCCGACGGTCAGAGCCGAAGTGGAGCATGCCGCACTGCCGTCGCTCATTGCCACATCTGCACAAATCACCACATCACCATCTTTGAAAGTCACCGTGCCACTCGGTGACTTGCCGGCAATCGTCGCAGTAACGGTAACGAGCCCGCCTACGGTACTCGGATTCGGGCTACTGACCACCGTGGCGATGGCCGGCTCCGTCGACCGCCCCGATGTCCGCACATTGATCGGCGTAGCAGAAAAACTCGGTGTCGAACGCCCCAATTGTGAAGTCTCATTGCCACCCCAGCACAATATCTGCCCACTCTGCAGGAGGGCGCAGGCGTGATGCTCGCCAACAGAGATTGCGGATGCGTGATTGACATCAAGCACATCCACCGGGAAAGCGCTGTTATTCAGCGTGCCGTCCCCCAGTTGCCCGTATCCATTCCCTCCCCAGCAACGCACCGTCCCCCCCGACAGCAACGCGCACGTGAAGTCATCGTATTCGAGTCCAGCACTCGCGATCGCGACAACGCCTGTCAGGTCAGGCACGGTTAGCGGCTGATAACTGTCGAAGGGTCCGGTCCTACCGAGTTGCCCTTGATGGTTCAATCCCCAACACTTAACCGATTGGTCCGCGAGCACGGCACAGGAGTGGGCGCCGCCAGCTACGATCGAAGTAACGCCGCTCAGCCCGCTAACGTTCGTGGGAAACAACGTCTGATGGTTCCGAGGAAAATCGCTCGGCGGGCTGCCCGTTTGCCCATAAAGGTTGAAGCCCCAACAGTCGACGGTACTATCATTCAAAAGCGCGCAAGCGTGGGCACCACCGGCCGAGACGGCGGCTACGTCATTGAGACCCTTCACCGCCGTAGGTGCAAGGTTCGTTGTGGTGCCGCCGTTGCCCAACTGACCGTAGTAGTTTGCGCCCCAGCACTGCGCGGTCCCGCTGCCCAGCAGCGCACATGTCTCGGCGCCGTACCCCGCTCCGCCGGCGGATATCGCCACAGCGCCCTGCACATTCGACACCCGGGTGGGCAGAAAGCTATTTGTGCTCAAGCCATTACCGAGTTCACCATCTCCGTTAAATCCCCAGCAGTCCACGTCACCGTTGATCAGAAGCGCGCAGGTGTGGTCTGCGGATTGCGCCTTGCCTGACGAGATCGCCGTTGCATTCGACAAGCCAACCACGGCGACTGGATTTGGTCGGTTGGTATACGTTCCGTCGCCGAGCGCGCCGGAGTAGTTCCCTCCCCAGCACATCACTTTCCCGCCAGAAATCAATGCGCATGTATGAGCTCCGCCTGCCGCAATCGCGCTCGCTTCGATTTGGGGCACAGGGGCAGGAAGCCCCACACTGGGGTCTTCCCCAATCCCCAGCTGACCCCTTGTATTGCTCCCCCAGCATTTCACCGCGCCACCCTGGAGCAACGCGCAACTGAGGTACTCCGTTGCCGCAATGGAGATGACGCCGGAAAGGCCTTGAACCGTCGTGGGCGTCAATGAATCGTTGGTTGTTCCATCTCCAAGTTGACCCAGACCGTTGAATCCCCAGCAGTAGACAGAGCCGCCGTCCACCAAAGCGCAGGTTTGTTCGCCGCCAGGCGCAATGGACGTGATATTGGACACGCCCGCCACCACTACCGGCGTCGCACTACCATTACTTCTGACACCGTCGCCCAGCTGTCCGTAGTTGTCCTCCCCCCAGCAGCGTGCGGTTCGATCTGCGAGTACGACACACATTTCATCACTAGCGGCTGTGATGGACACTGCGGTTGTAATGCCATCAACGAGGTGTGGCGGTAGGTTTGCACTTGAGTAATTTGTTCCCCAGCAGCTCACGCTGCCACTACTTAGGACTGCGCATGTCTGATAGAGCGTTGCGGCCATCGCCACGGCACTGGTCAAGCCGTCGACAGCGACAGGCGTGGCGCTATAGGTTGTCGATCCGTGACCGAGCTGCCCCTGCGAATTGTCGCCCCAGCATTTCGCTGTCTGATCACTGAGCAGCGCGCAGGCATGCGTTCCGTTGGCGATGATGGAGGTTGCAGTAGCGATCCCAGTCACATCCACCGGTAAGGCCGAATCGTCAGAAGCGCCATTTCCTAGTTGCCCCAAGGCGTTCGTGCCGAAGCATTTCACGTACCCACCGTTGATGAGTGCGCAGGTAAAACCTTGCCCCGTCGCTATCATCTCTGCGTCGTGTAGCGCGCTTACTGTTACGGAACTTAGGTAGGTGTTTGCGTTGACACTGCCCCAGCACTGAACATCGTGGTTACTTAGCAAGACACAGCTATGGTCATAAGCAAGCGACAGTTGGATCGCACCACTCATGTTCGCCAACGAAGCTTCGGCGTTCGGGCCGTGCAAACCCAGTACGGCAAGTATCAGAGCCGCTATACGCTTGTGCGGCATCCGCAATGTCAATGGCTGCGTTGATCGCATGATGGTCTTGCCCGCATCTCCGACTCTTGGACGCACAAACTTCAGCGGAATCACAGACTACTGAAGTCGGATCGCGCATTTTACGCGAACCTGGACCGTCCAGCACGCGAGATCATGAAAGGATAACGTGCCGCGTTGCTCATGTCCGGTCGGATGAAAATTCGCAGATCCCTCTGATTTCGATCGAGGAAGAATGCTGTACTCCATTGCCCTGATTGTGACTGCGTCACTGTTTGCGTTTCTCCTCGCTCTTCGTCGACGACGCACTTCGTCCTTTTGGAAGCGGCGACCCATTGCGACCACGCGCGTTAACTGCATCCGCAACGCAAGAAAGCCCGAATGGGTCCGGCGCGAAATCATTCGCCTCGCCGCATGGTCGCCGGGGTTGAGTTGCCGCGTCCTCGCTGAAGTCTTCAACCGACGCTTCGCCATCGACCGACGCGAGACGGTTGGAAAAACATTTGTCGCAACCATGCTGTGTCAACGCCGTGCCGAAATTCTGCGGCTGCGACGCTCACTCAAGCATCGTATTCCCCGCCCGCAACCTCGCAATCGCATTTGGGCGTTGGATCTCACCGGCAAAGCCGATCTGAGTGGACAACAGAGGCTGATTCTCGGTCTGCTCGATCACGGTACTCGTGCCGCTTTGGTTCTGCGCGAAATCGCGGACAAACGCAGCCTGACGATCCTGCGTGAACTCATCATTGCCTTCAGAAAATATGGATTGCCTCGAACGATACGAGTCGATAACGAAGCTTGCTTCTCTTCTCTGGTCGTGCGCGGCGCCACGCTGTCATTGGGAATACGGTTGCAGCACATTGCGCTTCACTGCCCTTGGATGAATGGTCGTATTGAACGGTTGTTCGGCACGCTCAAACGGCACCTCGACTTCATCGCCGTGACCGGCAGTGAAGATCTCGCATCCAAACTGTTGGCGTTTCGGCTCTGGTACAACCACGTGCGACCTCATCAGCATCTGAACGGACGTACTCCAGCAGAAGCGTGGTCAGGTCAACGCAAGACTTACGGGGTGCCGGTCTGGTTCGAGGTGTGGGACAAACGATTGACGGGGTGGTATTTCCGGCCCCCATGACGGGTATGCCCACTTCACCTCGACAACACGCCGAGACGGAACACCGTCCGCACACACGCGCTTCTATGTCATGGAACGGGAATGAAACTCGGCAAGAAAACCCATCAGCGGGGCGATGGATTCCGTTCTAGGACGGAATCGTCGTGGATGTGAGGGCGAAAAATCGCAAAATGGAGCGATTTCTTACCGAGCCATGCTGCGGACAGAGCGCGGACGGGACACCGCGACACGGCGGGCTTTTCTGGCTTTGAAGCAGCTAAATGCTCCGCACGTGCGTCGGTATGGTGGGCCGTGCTGGATTCGAACCAGCGACCAACGGATTAAAAGTCCGCTGCTCTACCAACTGAGCTAACGGCCCATGGCTCGATTGACGAGGCCGTCACACGAATGCGGGTCGCGCAGTTTAGTGGCCGCGTGCGAAATCATCAAGGACAACCACACGGCGCGTCGTGAACGATTCAGACGTAGCGCGTCGGGTCGGCCACGCCCGCGTCGGCGAAACCGAGTGCGCGCAGACGGCAGGCGTCGCAGTGGCCGCAGGCGCGGCCGGCGGCATCGGCCTGGTAGCACGACACCGTCGTGGCGAAATCGACGCCGAGCTCGAGCCCTCTGCGCACGATGTCGGCCTTCGACAGCCGGATCAGCGGCGCTTGCACGCTCAGCTTCGCGCCTTCGACGCCGGCCTTGGTCGCGAGATTGGCGAGGCACTCAAATGCGTCGATGAACTCGGGCCGGCAATCGGGATAACCGGAGTAGTCGACCGCGTTGACACCGCAGAAGATGTCCTGCGCGCCGAGCACCTCGGCCCAGCCGAGTGCGATCGACAGCATGATCGTGTTGCGCGCAGGCACGTAGGTGACCGGGATGCCGTCGCCACCCTGCTCGGGCACGGCGATATCGTCGGTCAGCGCCGAGCCGCCGATGCTGCGCAGGTCGACGTGCACGGTCTTGTGCGCGATCGCGTAGCGCGCGGCGACGCGCTGCGCGGCGGCGAGCTCAGACGCGTGGCGCTGGCCATACTCGACGCTGAGCGCGTAACAGTCGTAGCCCTGCGCGCGCGCGATCGCGAGCGTGACGGCGGAATCCATGCCGCCGGAAACGAGGACGACGGCCCTAGGTTGTCGTTGATCGGACATTGCGCGTTATTTTCCCGGAGTGTTGCCCCAAAGCAGCTTGTGCAATTGCACCTGCATGCGCACCTGGCGACCGTCGGCGATGATCCAGTCGGCGAGGTCGCGCGGCGCGAGCTTGCCGGCCACGGGCGAGAACAGCACTTCGCAGCGTGCGGTCAGATCGCGCTGGTCGAGTACGTTCAGCGCCCAATCGTAATCGGCGCGATCGGCGAGCACGAACTTGATCTGATCGTGCGCACCGAGCACATCGAGATTGCTCCACAGGTTGCGCGCGGATTCGCCCGAACCCGGCGCCTTGACGTCGACGACGCGGCTGACGCGCGCATCGACCTGGGAAACGTCGAGCGCGCCCGAGGTTTCCAGCGACACCTCGAAGCCTTCGTCGCAGAGGCGGCGCAATAGATCGGTGCAGCGCTTCTGTGCAAGCGGCTCGCCGCCGGTGACGCAGACGTGCCGCGTTTTATACTTTTTCACTTCTTCCACAATGTCGCTTATTTCGCGCCATTCGCCGCCGTGGAACGAATACTCGGTGTCGCACCAGACGCAACGCAGCGGGCAACCGGTCAGGCGCACGAACACCGTCGGCCAGCCGACTGCGCGCGCCTCGCCTTGCAGCGAGTGGAAGATTTCGGTGATGCGCAGGCGCTCGGCGCTCGCGCTGGAAGTTTCAGACGACATGATCGAGAGTAGACCAACCAGCCGTCATTCCGGCGAAAGCCGGAATCCAGCGCCTTCGTTTTGAATCAAACCAAAAAGACAAGACACTGGATTCCGGCCTGCGCCGGGATGACGAGCGGAAAAAATCAGCGCCGTTCCATCTTGAGCGCGCGCAGGCGCCCCTGGGCAAGGTTCGCTTCCTGCGTACCGGGATACTTCGCAACGACCTGGTTGAGCGTGGTCTCGGCCTGGTCCCACTGCTTCAATTCGTACTGGCAATAGCCGACCTTGAGCAGCGCGGCGGAAGCCTTCTGGCTGTTCGGATATTGCGCGAGCAGTTTGTTGAACGCGTCGAGCGAGATCGGATAGTTCTGGGTGACGTAATACGACTCGCCGAGCCAGTAGTAGGCATTCGGAGCGAGGTCGCCGTTCGGATACTGGGCGAGGAAGCCCTGGAACATCTTCGCCGATTCGGCGTAGCGGCCATCCTTGAGCGCGGCGAAGGCCTGGTCGTAGGCGGCCTTCTCGTCGGCCGGATTGGCCGGCGCGGCGGGCGCCTGCTGCGCGGCCGCAGGCGGCGGCGCAGTGTTGTTCGACGCAGCTGCGGCGGCACCGCCGCCGAGCGCGATGTCCTGCATCTGTCCGTTGTTCGATGCGGCGTTGTTCGTGGCCGACGGCGCGGTGCCGGGCGGCTTGCCTTCGAGCTTGCTCAGGCGCGAATCGGCATCGATGGCCTGGTCGCGGACCTGCTGCTTGAGCTGCTCGAGCTGATGCTTGAGTTCTTCGTTCTGGCCTTGCAGTTGCTGTACCTGCGACTGCAGCGCATTGATCTGGTTGACCAGTTCGACGCTGCCTTGGCCGCCGCTTTGCTGCTGCTCGAGCCGGGCAACGCGCTCGGCGAGGCTTTCACGCTGGGCATGCGCGGGAGCGGCAAATGCCGCGACGGCTGCAAGCACGGTCGCACAAAGGAAACGGGTCGACATGTTGGACATGGTTTCGTCCGATCAAAAAAGAAAAAGGCGCGCTGGTGCTTCGACCTGCGCGCCTTGAGACTGGTTCCGCGATTACTGCTTCGAGGTGTAGACGATCTCGACGCGGCGGTTCTTCTGCCAGCAACCTTCGTTGTGCTCGCGGCAGACCGGCTTCTCTTCGCCGTAGCTGACGACGTTGAGCTGGCTGGTCGACGCGCCGGCGGCGGCAACCGCGCTCGACACGGCATTGCCACGGCGCTCGCCGAGGCCCTGGTTGTAGTCACGCGTACCGCGCTCGTCGGCATTGCCTTCCAGCGTCACCTTCGCGCCCGGGAACTGGCGCAGGTAGGCGGCGTGGCAGGCGATCTGCGCCTGGAACTCCGAGTGGATCTCGGTCTTGTCCAGATCGAAGTAGATCACGCGCTGGCGCAGGCAGGAATCCTTGTCGAGGGCTTCCGGACCGCTGTACGGGCCAGAGCGGGCCGGGGCCGTGGTGACGGCGCCGTTGTCGACCGGCGGCGGCGGCGGGGTCGGCTTGGTTTTGCCGGCGCAGGCCGACAGTGCGGCAGTCGCAGCAACGGTGGTCAGGAGAACGCGCAGGTTTTTCATTGTCATTGCCTCAGTGGTTGGCTTTTAGGGAGTAGTTCGGTATCTCAACGTCCGGGTCGAGGGTTTTTTATTGTCCACGCTGACGGTAAGGTCCCCACGCCGGCGTGCGTACATCCCCGTCGGCCAGAACCAGCCGTTGGCGAACGCGACCGTCCGCCGACACAGCGTAGAGCACGTCGCGCGGTCCCTCGGTCGCGGCGTACAGAAGCATGCTCGCGTTCGGCGCGAAACTCGGCGATTCGTCGAAATTCCCCGTCGAAATGGGCGTATTGCTGCCCGAAGCGCGATCCAAAACAGCGATATGATACATGTTTTTATTGCCCTGCGACATGGCGATTTTCTTGCCATCCCAGCTCACCGTGGCCTTCGCATTCTGGTCGCCGGCGAAGGTCACGCGCGACTCGCCGCCGCCACCGGCCGCGACCTGATAGATCTGCGGCTTGCCGCCGCGATCGGAGGTGAAATAGATCGTCGCGCCGTCCGGCGCCCACACCGGCTCGGTGTCGATCGCGTAGTTGCGCGTGATCTGGGTCAGCGCGCGGCTGCCGAGATCCATCACATAGATGTCCGGGTTGACGCCGTTCGACAGGCTCAGCGCAAGACGCGAGCCGTCAGGCGAGAACGCCGGCGCGCCGTTGATGCCCTTGCGCGCGGAGACGACTTCGCGCGCGCCGGTGCCTATGTCCTGGATGTAGATCGCCGAGGAGCCGCGCTCGAAGGATTCGTAGGCGAGCTTGCGTCCGTCCGGCGACCACGCCGGCGACAGCAGCGGCTGGCGCGAGGTCACAACTTGTTGCGGGCCATAGCCGTCCGAGTCGGCGACCATCAGCGCATACGATGCATTGTTGCCGATGCCCTTGGCGGTGACATAGGCGATGCGCGTGTCGAACGCGCCGCGCACACCTGTGATCTTCTCGTAGACCGCGTCGGCGACGCGATGGGCGATGCCGCGAATGTCGCTGCGCTGGCCGGGGATCGCCGAGCTGAGGAGATTTTTCTGGTCGCCGACCGTGTACAGCTCGAACTCGACCTTGACCTCGCCCGCACCCTGATCGACGACGCGACCGACGAGGATGTAATCCTGCTTGAGCAGGCGCCAGGTCGGGAATTTGATCTCGCTGCCGCGAGAGGGAGATTCAACAATGTCGGCCTTTGGCAAAGCCCGGAACTGCCCGCAGCGGTTGAGATCGTTGCCGACGATGTCGGAGACGCTCGTGTCTCCCGGTGCGCCGGTTTGGGTGGCGAACGGCACGACCGCAACCGGGATTGCCGAAGCGTTGCCGTTGGGGATTTCGAGCGTCAGGCTTTGCGCGAACAACGGCGCCACGCAGATCGCCAATGCGAGGGCGGCTAGCCGGGTGAGAAATCGCGTGTGCATGGTCAGGTTCCGTCGTACTTGAAGATGAAGGTGATTTTGCGCTGGAAGACGCTTTCGTAGCCCTTGTACGGCAACGGCTGCGCCTTCGTTACGGCCTGCTTGATCGAATTCTGCGTAATCATGTCGGCATTGCATGGCGAGCCGATCGTCGCATCGATCACGGCACCGCCGGGAATCTGCGTGATCGTGATCGTGCAACGCACCCCGCTCGGTGTCGTATCTGGGCGATTCCAATTATCAGTCACGACCTTGACGATTGCTGAACTGTATTCGGCGAGCAGGCTCGAATCGTTGCCGTTCATGCCCGTGCGCGCCTCGGCGGCCTCGGGCACATCGGCGGCCGGGGCTTTCACGGGCTTGGGCGCGGACTGCTGTTTCTGCAAGTCATCCAGCTGCTTTAAATTTTCTTTCGCAAGCTTGAGCTTCTTGTCGTTCGCGGCGCGCTCCTTGCGAATTTCCTCGAGTTTCTTCTGGATTTCTTCCTGCTTCTGCTTCGCTTCGGCTTCCTTGCGCTCCTTTTCCTGCTGCAGCTCGATCTGTTTCTGTTTGACCTTTTCCTCTTCAGCCCTCTTCGCCTGCTCGGCCTTCTGCATCGCCATTTCTGCGATCCTTTCCTGATCGCGGTTGTCGTTCTTCTGCACGGTCGGCGGCGGTGTCTTTTCCGGCTGCGGCGGAGGTGGCGGCGCGGGCTTCGGCGCGGGCGGCGGCGCGGCTTCTTCCTTCGGTGGCGCGGGCGGCGTCTTGCTCGGTGGGGTCGGCTTCGGCGCGCCGGGCTTGCCGACGATCGTGGCCTCGATTACCGGCCCCTGCAGCAGCGGCATCGCCTGCGGCGTCGCCCAGAACAGGCCGACGAACAGCAGCGCGAATACCATCAGATGCACGAGCAGTGCATACAGGTAAGCGCGCGCCTTGTCGCTGGAAGTTTCCATGCCCTGAGTCGTGATCGTTTTGTGCTATCGAACCCACCGCCCTGACGCTACCATCCACCCATGCGCAGCTCGTTTCACTTGCGCGAATCCGACGGCGGTGCCGACAGCAGCGACAATTTCTGCACGCCGTTTTCCTGCAGGCCGGGAAGTATCTGATAGACCTTGCCGTACATCGCGCGCTCGTCCGCGCCGAGCAGGACCGGTACCTGCGGATCGTTGCGCACGAACGCGGCAACTTTCTTCACGAGCGCATCAGGTTCGAGAATTTCGCGCTGGCCGGATCCGATGGTGAGATAGAACTTGCCGTCCTTGTCGACGCCGATCAGGATCGGTTCCTTCTCGACCTGCACGGCCTTTGCGGTCGACTGCGGCAGCTTGATGTCGACACCGAGGTTGAGCAGCGGCGCCGTCACCATGAAGATGATCAGCAGCACGAGCATCACGTCGATGTAGGGAACGACGTTGATCTCGGCTTTGAGCTTGCGTTTCTTGCGCGTGCGCATGATGGCTTGAACGGGATTCGCTGCGGCGCGGGGTCAGGCGCCGTCGTCGGCGTGGACCTGACGCTGCAGGATCGAGGAGAACTCCTCGACGAAGGTGTCGAAGCGCGTCGACAGGCGTTCGATCTTGGTCTGGAAGCGGTTGTAGGCCCACACGGCCGGAATCGCCGCGATCAGGCCCATCGCGGTCGCGATCAGCGCCTCGGCGATGCCGGGCGCGACCGTGGCGATCGTCGCGTCCTTCATGTTGGCCAGGCCGACGAAGGCGACCATGATGCCGGCGACCGTGCCGAGCAGGCCGACATAGGGACTGATCGAACCGACGTTGGCAAGGAATTCGACGTTCTGTTCGAGGCGATCGAGCTCGCGCGACTCGGCCACGCGCATGCCGCGCTGCGCACCTTCGAGGATCGTGCGCGCGTCGAGGCGGCCGCGCTGGCGCAGGCGCGCGAATTCGCGGAAGCCCGCTTCGAAGATGCTCTCGATACCGGTCGTCGCGCCGTTCGAGGTGACTTCGCGGAACAGGCCGGCGAGGTCGGCGCCCGACCAGAAGCGCTCCTCGAAATCGTCGGCGCCCGACATTGTCCGGTTGAGCATCGCGCGCTTGCGGAAGATGATCACCCAGGACATGAAGGAAAAGATCAGGAGCAACAGCATCACGAGCTTGACGAAGATGCTCGCGTTGAGCACGAGGTCGATGATGTTCAGACCACTGGGGGCGGCAGGCATGTCGATATTTTTCGTTATCGGGAAAACAGGGATTCGGGGATGCGCTGCGGCTTGAAACCGTCGGCGGCGACGCAGGCTACACGCACCCGCGCCGTCACGAGCACGGCGCCGTCACTGCGCCGAAGTATACGTTGCGCAAAAGTCATCGAAGCTGAACGGCGCTCGACCGCATCGATGCGCGATTCCAGCTCGTCGTCGAGCTTTGCCGGCGCGCTGTA
Source organism: Rudaea sp. (assembly GCF_036383415.1). Lineage (GTDB taxonomy): Bacteria > Pseudomonadota > Gammaproteobacteria > Xanthomonadales > Rhodanobacteraceae > Rudaea. Next base: position 11,023 of record NZ_DASVOK010000356.1, read on the forward strand.
TTCGATCGCCACCTCGCGCACGACGAAGACCACGCCGTGCACGTCGCGCACCTGCGACTGGTCGATGCCAAGGCTGCGCAGCCACTCCGTGCGTGCGCGTTCGAGGAAGCGCAGGTAATTGGCGTAGTAGACGACGCCGCCGGCGTCGGTGTCTTCCCAGTAGATGCGCACTGGCCAGGAAAAGACCGGCGCCGCCGTCGCTGCGTCGCTGTTCATTCGCCGGATTCGGCCTCGCTGCCGTCGAACAGATCTTCGGGCCGCGGCAAACGCTTCGGCGCCTTCAGGCCCAGATGCAGATACGCCTTGCGCGTGACCATGCGCCCGCGCGCGGTGCGCATGAGATAACCCTGCTGGATCAGGAACGGTTCGAGCACGTCCTCGATCGTGCCGCGTTCTTCGCTCAGCGCCGCGGCCAGCGATTCGACGCCGACCGGGCCACCGTCGAAATGATCGATGATCGTGCCGAGCAGGCGCCGGTCGAGCGCATCGAAGCCGGCGCCGTCGACCTTGAGCATCTCCATCGCCGCGATCGCGACCTCGCGCGTGATGTGTCCACCCGCCTTCACCTCGGCGAAATCGCGCACGCGGCGCAGCAGGCGGTTGGCGATGCGCGGCGTGCCGCGCGAACGGCTGGCGATTTCCGCCGCACCATCATCGGCGCAGGCGATGCCGAGAATCTTCGCCGAGCGGCGCACGATCGCGGCGAGTTCGTCCGGCGTGTAGAACTCGAGCCGCTGCACGATGCCGAAGCGGTCGCGCAGCGGATTGGTCAGCATGCCCGCGCGCGTGGTCGCGCCGATCAGCGTGAACGGCGGCAGATCGAGCTTGATCGAGCGCGCGGCCGGGCCTTCGCCGATCATGATGTCGATCTGGTTGTCCTCCATCGCCGGGTAGAGGATTTCCTCCACGACCGGAGAAAGGCGATGGATCTCGTCGACGAACAGCACGTCGCGCGGCTGCAGGTTGGTCAGCAACGCGGCGAGATCGCCGGCGCGTTCGATCACCGGGCCCGAGGTCGAGCGCAGGTTGACGCCGAGTTCATTCGCGATCACGTGCGAGAGCGTGGTCTTGCCGAGACCGGGCGGGCCGAAGATCAGCACATGGTCGAGTGCCTCGCCACGCCGCTTCGCCGCCTCGATGTAGATGCCGAGCTGCTCGCGCACCGCCTGCTGGCCGAGGTATTCGGACAGTTTCTGCGGGCGGATCGACGCTTCGAGCAGCTCGTCCTCGCGCGTGGACGACGAGGAAATCAGGCGGGAATCGTTCATGCCGCAATTATGGCAGGAACGCTTGCGCGCCAGTGTACCGCGCTCAAATTTCCACCTGCGTGCCCAGCTCGATCATGCGATTGCCAGGGATGCGGAAGAACGCCGTTGCCGGACTCGCGTTGCGCGTGAGGAAGGCGAACAGCTTGTCGCGCCACACCGGCATGCCGCGCGCGCCGGCGGAGGCAACCACGTTCTCGCGACTGAGGAAGAAGGTCGTGTCCATCATGTCGAAGCCGAGGCCCTTGGCTTCGCAGTTCTGCATCGACCCCGGGATATCGGGATCCTCGGAGAATCCGTAGCGCAACACGACGCGGTAGAACTCGTTGCCGAGCGCGGTGATCTCGGTGCGCTCGCCGTATTCGGCCACGGGCGTGTCGAGCGTCTCCACAGTCATCAGGATGTTGCGCTCATGCAGAACCTTGTTGTGCTTGAGGTTGTGCAGCATCGCGTTCGGCACGGAGTTGACGTTCGCGGTGAGGAACACGGCCGTGCCGGGCACGCGCAGCGGTGGATGCGCGACGACGCTCTCGATGAACGGTTCGAGCGCGATGCCCCCTTGGCGCAACTCGCGCAGGACCAGCTCGCGACCCTTGCGCCAGGTGCTCATGATCAGGAACGAGCACAGGCCTAGCACGAGCGGGAACCAGCCGCCGTGCTCGATCTTGATCGCGTTGGCGCTGAAAAAAGCGATGTCGATGATGAGGAAAATCACGCCGGCGAGGACGACAAGGGCGCGGTTCCATCCCCACAGGCGCCGGGCAACGACCAAGGCGAGGCAGGTCGTGATCGCCATCGTGCCGGTGACGGCGATGCCGTAGGCGGCGGCCAGATTCTCCGACGAGCGAAACCCGATCACCGCGCCGATGATCAGCAGCATGAGGGTGCCGTTGACCCAGGGCAGGAAGATTTGCCCCTGTGTCTCCTTCGAGGTGTGCTTGATCGCCATGCGCGGGGCGAAGCCGAGCTGGATCGCCTCGCGCGTCATCGAGAACGCGCCGGTGATCACGGCCTGGGACGCGATGATCGTGGCGACGGTCGCCAGCGCGATCATGGGATACAGCAGCGATTCGGGCGCCATCAAGTAGAACGGATTCGACACTGCATCCGGCCTGTGCATCAGCAAGGCACCCTGCCCAAAGTAGTTGAGCACGAGCGCCGGCGAAACGTAGCCGAACCAGGCGATGCGGATCGGCTGCTTGCTGAAATGGCCCATGTCAGCGTACAGCGCTTCGGCGCCGGTCAGGCAGAGCACGACGCCGCCGAGGGCGAGGAAGGCGTGCGCGCCGTTGTCGTGGAAAAACACGACCGCGTGCCAGGGGTTGAGCGCATACAGCACCTGCGGCTGCTGCAGGATCTGGTACACGCCGAGCGCGGCGAGCGTGGCGAACCAGAGCATCATGATCGGCCCGAACATCGCGCCCATGGTCGCGGTGCCGCGCTTCTGCACCGCGAACAGGCCGATGACGATGACCAGCGTGATCGGCACGATGAAGCGGTCGAGCGCGGGCGCGGCAACCTTGACGCCCTCGACCGCCGACAGGATCGACACCGCCGGCGTGATCACGCCGTCGCCGTAGAACAGCGAGGCGCCGAACAGACCGAGCACGACGATGACACGGCGCAGGCGCACGTTGTCGCGCGCACCGCGCTGAGCCAGCGCCATCAGCGCCATGATGCCGCCCTCGCCCTTGTTGTCTGCGCGCATGATAAAGACGACGTACTTGAGCGAGACGACGAGGACCAACGACCAAAAGATCAGCGAGAGTACGCCGAGCACGTTCTCGACGCTGACCGGTATGCCCTGTTCGCCGAAGGTGACCTGCACTGCGTACAGCGGCGAGGTACCGATGTCGCCGTAGACGACACCGAGCGCGCCGAGCGCGAGCGCGGCGAGCGCCTTGCTGCGCGCGGAACCGGTGAGCGTTTGTGCGTTGGGTTGCATGCCAATCCTCTCGAACGAAGCCGGTGCGCCTTCAGCGCAGCGCCGCCTTGAGCGCCTTGCGGATGATCGCTTCGGCATCATCGCCGCTGGCGAAGGTTTCCTTGACCAGACGCGTGGCCTCGGCCGGCTTGTAGCCGAGCTGCTGCAGCGCGCTTGCGGCCTCGGCCTGCGGGTCCTTCGGTACAACTGCGCCGGAACCGGTCGGCAATGCCAGCGCCATGCCGTCGACGCGATCGCGCAGCTCGACGATGATGCGCTCAGCGGTCTTCTTGCCAATGCCCGGGATGCGCGTCAGAGATTGCACATCGCCCGATTGCACGAGACGCGCGAATTCGTCTGTGGACACGCCCGACAACACCGCGAGCGCGGTCTTCGCGCCGATGCCCGACACTTTCTGGATCGTGCGGAACAGCACGCGCTCGGCCTCGCGCAGGAAACCGTACAGCGACACCGTGTCTTCCTTCGCCGCGTAATGGACGAACAGTGCGACCTCGCGCCCGGTCTCGGGCAGATCGAACACAGTGGACATCGGCGCCTCGACTTCGTAGCCGACGCCGCCGACATCGATCACCAACCACGGCGGCTGCTTCGAGGCGAGGATTCCGCGCAGGCGACCGATCATCGAAAACTTCTCCAGGACGATGTGGTGCCGCGCGTGCGCGTTGCAAGGGCGGTACTCACGCGCAGGCGCTGCGCACTCGCGCGCGCATGCGCATGCGTGAGCGCGACCGCGAGCGCATCGGCAGCGTCGGCCTGCAGCTTGCGCTCTATGTTCAAGAGCATGCTGACCATGTGCTGCACCTGGCGTTTCTCCGCGCCGCCGCCGCCGACGACCGACTGCTTGATTTCCTTGGCCGAGTATTCGGCGACGGGCAGACCGTGCGCGACGACGGCGCAGATCGCCGCGCCGCGCGCCTGACCGAGCTTGAGCGCCGAGTCGGGATTGCGTGCCATGAACACGCGCTCGATCGCGACTTCGTGCGGGCGGTGCGCGAGCACGATGTCGCGCAGCTCCTCGAAGATCTGCTTGAGGCGCAGCGGGAAGTCGTCGTTGGCCAGCAGGTTCACCGCGGCGTGGAACACGTGCGTCGTGCACCCGGCCGCATCGATGTCGACGATGCCCACGCCGGTGCGCTGCGAGCCGGGGTCGATGCCGAGGATGCGAATTGTCGAGCCCGCGCTCATGGCCGCCATTTTACGCTGCCGCGACGTGATGAAAGCGTTTGTTGCGCAAAAACGCGACAGTTTGCGCCGCCGCCTCGTCGGAGAACAATAGACCGGTATGCGTGGCCGGCACGACGACATGATCGGTCAGGCCGGGCAATTGCGTTTCCTCGACGCTGACCGTGCCGTCGTGCGGCATCGGCAGCGCGCCGAAGACGAGGCCGAGACCGAACGGCAGGCGTCCGGCAATCGCGCCGACCGGGCGCTTGCCGTTCCAGCGCTCGAAACCTTCGAGCAGCACGCTGAGGTTCTTGCCGATGAAGAACGAGCCGCCCGGCAACTGCGCCACGCTGCGCGCGATCGCGCTGCCGCGCAGCGGCGAGCCGATACAGACCACACAGCCCGGGGCGAGATCGGGCAGCTTGCGCAGCGCGCGCAGTGCCATCAAGCCGCCGAGGCTGTGGCAGACGAAATGGATCCTGGCCGGCGGATCATCGGTCGCTTCGATCGAGCGCACGAGCTCGACCAGCTTGTCGATGCTCGCGTTGTGTTCGCTGAGCACGCTCGCGTAGTCGAAAAAGTGTACTTTGTAGCCTTCGCGTTCGAGCCGGCGATGCAGCGCCGCCAGAGTGAAGGCGCGCATCCACAGTCCGTGCACGAGGATGACGTGTTCGTCCATGCGGCCCCTGCCCCGTCGCTGCGTGTGTTCAGGCCTTTACCGGCTTGACCGTGCGCACGTGCAGTTCCTGCAACTGCGCCTCGGCGACGTTCGACGGCGCGCCGGTGAGCAGGTCCTGCGCGCTCGCGGTCTTCGGGAACGCGATCACGTCGCGGATCGACTCGGTGCCGGCCATCAGCGCGGCGATGCGGTCGATGCCGAAGGCGATGCCGCCATGCGGCGGTGCGCCGTACTTGAGTGCTTCAAGCAGGAAGCCGAACTTTGCCTCCGCTTCTTCGGTGCCGATGCCGAGCAGCTCGAACACGGTCGACTGCATCTCCGGGCGATGGATGCGGATCGAGCCGCCGCCGATCTCGTTGCCGTTGAGCACCATGTCGTAGCCGCGCGACAGCGCCGTCGCCGCGTTGGCCTTGAGATCGGCGACATCGTCGATGTTCGGCGCGGTGAACGGATGATGCAGGGCGACGTAGCGCTTGGCTTCGGCGTCGTATTCGAACATCGGGAAATCGGTGACCCAGAGCGGTTTCCACGCGTTGTCGACGAGGCCATTGTCCCTGCCGACCTTGAGGCGCAGCGCGCCCATGTAGTCGCTGACTGTCTTGTACGGACCGGCGCCAAAGAAGATCACGTCGCCCGTCTTTACATCACCACTGTGCGCACCAACGGCTTTGAAAACACCGTCGAGCGCCTTGTCATCGAGGAACTTCGTGATTGGCGAAGTCAGGCCGTCGCGGCCCTTGGCGATGTCGTCAACGCGGATCCAGGCCAAGCCCTTCGCACCGTAGCGCGTGACGTACTGGCCGAGGTCGTCGAGGTACTTGCGCGGCTGCGTCGCGCCGTTCGGCAGGCGCAGCGCGACGACGCGGCCGCCGGCGTCATTCGCCGGCCCGGAGAACACCTTGAAGTCCACGTGCCTGACCTGCTCGGCGATGTCGACGAGCTGCAGCGCGATGCGCAGATCGGGCTTGTCCGAACCGTACAGGCGCATCGCTTCGGCATAGGTCATGCGCGGGAACGGATTCGCCAGTTCCACGCCGACGACTTCCTTGAACACCTCGCGGATCATCGCCTCGACCGTATCCTGCACGTCGCGCTCTTCGACGAAGGCGAACTCCATGTCGAGCTGGGTGAATTCGGGCTGGCGGTCGGCGCGCAGATCCTCGTCGCGGAAGCAGCGCGCGATCTGGTAGTAGCGGTCCATGCCGGCCATCATCAGCAGCTGCTTGAACAGCTGTGGCGACTGCGGCAGGGCGAAGAATTCGGTCGGATGCACGCGCGAAGGCACGAGGTAGTCGCGTGCGCCTTCGGGCGTGGCCTTGGTCAGGATCGGTGTTTCGATGTCCTGGAATCCGCGCGCATCAAGGTAGTGCCTCAGCGCGGAAACCAATTTCGTGCGCATGCGCAGCTTGCGCTGCATGTCCGGGCGGCGGATATCGAGATAGCGGTAGCGCAGGCGCGCGTCCTCGCCGGGCGCGTCGTCGAGCATGAACGGCAGCGGTGCGGCGGCGTTGAGTACTTCGACCTTGTCGGCGACGACTTCGATCTTGCCGGTGCGCAGACGATCGTTGATCTGCGCGGCCGGGCGCGCACGCACTGTGCCGGTGATGCGCAGACAGAATTCATAACGCACATATTCAGCCACGCCGAAGGCATTCGCATTCTCCGGTTCGATGACGACCTGGACGACGCCTTCGTGATCGCGCAGATCGATGAAGATCACTCCGCCGTGATCGCGGCGCGTGTCCGCCCAGCCGCAAAGCGTGACCTCGGAACCGACAAGGGTCTCGTCGACGAGACCGCAGTAGTGCGTACGCATGCCCAAAACTGTTCTCCACCCACGTTTCCATAGAGGCGGTTTGCGCTGCTCGCCGTTCCGGCGCGAGCCGGAATCCACTACTTGCGATACAAGAATCAAGATGGATCCCCGCTTGCGCGGGGACGGCGGGTCGGCAACGTGATCAAACCCGCAGGGCGGGCATCCTAAGCGGGTTTTTGCTGCACTGCAAACGATGCCGGTCGCGCAAACAAGAACACCCGCCGCAGCGGGTGTCCTGTTTGCATCAAGCGGCCCGGTACGACCGCCTCCGGGTCAACGCCGTCTAAGGCTCGGATTACCAGCGCCGATCGACCGTGAACACGCCGCGACAGCCCTGCGCGACCCACACGCCACCGCGGTTCCAACCCCAGTTCTGACCTTCCCGGCACGGCGTGCTGGATTCCTGGCGCTCCAAGTACACGCGACCGCGTCCACCGACATCGACCTGGCAGAAATTGTTTCTCCCGTCGTTGCTCTCGCAACGGACCGAAAAGCGCTGGTTCCAATCCGGGCCGGGCTGCCACGGACCTGGTCCCTGACCCGGATAACCGCCACCGGAGACATCGACGAAACGTGCCTGGCAGCCGCGATCGACCCAGATGAAACCGCGGCGGTCGAAGCCCCAGTTCTGTCCGCGCCGGCATTGCGTATCGGAAAGCTGGCGCACGATGCGCGCGTCGCGCCACGGCACCGGGCAACGCTGGTAGTTGTAGCCGCTGCTCTTGCAGTCGACGGCTTCGCCCGGACCTGGGCCGTAACCGCGATCGTCCTGGTAATACTGCGCATGCAGCGAGGCGGTCGGCAGCAAACCGGCCGCGACGACGAGAATTGCAGCGAAAATTCGGATCAACATGACGCTCTCCCTTCCTCTTGTTGAGTGAGGGCGAGTGTACCCCATGCGACTCGGCCGGCAATATGCGCAATGCCTCGCCGCAAACGTCGTTTAATCCGCGGTCGGCGAACGATCAGCGCACATTCATCACGCGGCCGGGCTATGCCGCTGAATCGCCCTTCGGTGCCGGCGATTTCGCAGCTGGGGGAGGCGCGGCGGGTTTCGCCGCATCGGGCTTGGCCGCCGGCTCCGCGGCGGTTTTCGGCGCCTCGTCCTTGCCGGCGAGATTGCGCTTCTTGTCGCCGTCTTTCTTGAAGTCGGTTTCGTACCAGCCGCTGCCGCTCAAGCGGAAAGCCGGCGCAGTGAGGCGGCGCGAGACGCGCTCGGCCCCGCAGTTCGGACACACGGTCGGATCGGCGTCGCTGAGTTTCTGCAGGCGGTCGAAACGGTTGCCGCAGGCGGCGCATTCGAATTCGTAGATGGGCATCGGGTTTCCGCTGGTGGATCGTCACGTTTGGAGCGCCCGCGACGACGAAACGTCTCGCGAAGCAGTCGCGGTGGGTCGGGGCAAAGGTGGGCATTATCAAGCCTAGCTCCGTCGATCGGTACCGCATTGACGGAAGTCATTTGACAGTCCGCGCCACCACCGCTACCTTTTACTTAATTGTAACAAATAGTTACATCGGTTAACTCTTCCCCAGCGAGGACTGCACCGTGAAAAGAAGCCCGCTCCATGCCGCTTGTGCCCTGTTCCTGAGTGGTATCGCTACCAGCGCCATCGCCCAGCAGGCGCCGGAAGGCGAGAAGAAGACCCAGGCGATGGAAGCCGTCATCGTCACGGGAACCAAGGTGCAGGACCGCACCGTGGCCGAATCGCTCTCCGCGATCGACATCATCACGCCCGAAGCGCTGCAATCCACCGGTACGACCGAGCTTGCGACCGCGCTGTCACGCGCGGTGCCGTCGTTGAACTTCCCGCGCCCGGCGATCACCGACGGTACCGACGCGGTGCGCCCGGCGCAGCTGCGCGGCATGGCGCCCGACCAAGTGCTCGTGCTGGTCAACGGCAAGCGCCGCCATGTCGGCGCGCTGATCAACTTGAACGGCAGCCAGGGCCGCGGCTCGGAACCGGTCGACATCAACGCGATTCCGATCGCCGCCGTCGAGCGTGTGGAAGTGCTGCGCGACGGCGCTGCCGCGCAATACGGTTCCGACGCGATCGCCGGTGTGATCAACATCGTGCTCAAGAGCGGCAACAAGCACGGCAGCTTCGCGGGCCAGGTCGGCCAGTACAGCGCGGGCGATGGCTTCCAGGGCCAGTTGCTCGGCGACATGGGCTTCGCCCTCGGCGAACGCGGCTCGATTCATCTCGCCGCACAGGCACTGTCGCAGGACCAGACCAACCGTGCGCGGCCGTACATCACCGGACCGGGGCAGCCGACCTTTGCCGCCGACGCGATGCCGGGACAGGTGGTCAACCGACTCGGCGATCCGAAGATCGATCAGGAGGCGATCTCGTACAACGGCAACTACAAGATCACCGACGGCATCGAGTTTTACTCGTTCGGCATGGCCAGCAACCGGGACGCGCTGTCCAACGGCTTCTATCGCACGGCGAAGAACAGCCGCAACATCCCCGAGGTCTATCCGAACGGCTTCCTGCCGCAGATCGACAACTATTCCAAGGACCGCTCGCTCGTCGCCGGCCTCAAGGGACGCACCGAAAACGGCTGGAACTGGGACCTGTCCTACGACTATGGCACCAATCACTTGTCGTTCGACGTGCTGCACAGCCTCAACCGCAGCATCGGCCCGAGTTCGCAGCACGACTTCTACGCCGGTGCGCTCGAGACGACGCAGAACGTGTTCAACGCCGACGTCAGCCGCGACTTCGACTTCGGCTGGCACAGCCCGGTCACGCTCGCTTTCGGCACCGAATACCGCAGCGACAAGTTCAACCAGAGTCCGGGCGAGCCGAATTCCTACATCGCCGGCCCGCTCGCCGGCCAGCCGCCCGGCGCGCAGGTGTTTTCCGGCTTCAAGCCGACCGACGCCGGCCACTACGACCGCGACAGCTACTCGGTCTACGCCGACGCCGAAGGCAGCTTCAGCGACCAGCTCTCCTACGGCGCCGCCGTGCGCTACGAGCATTACAGCGACTTCGGCAGCACGACCTCGGGCAAGCTCTCGGGCCGCTACGCGTTCACCGACACGTTCGCCCTGCGCGCGACGGCGTCGAGCGGCTTCCGCGCACCATCGCTCGCGCAGCAGTTCTTCCAGTCGACAGCGACCAACTTCATCGGCGGCATCCCGTTCGACGTACGTACGTTCGCGGTGACCAATCCGGTCGCGATCGCACTCGGCGCCGAGCCGCTCAAGCCGGAGAAGTCGATCAACTACAGCCTCGGCTTCGTCGCGCAACCGCTCGACGGCCTCTCGCTGACGCTCGACGCGTACCAGATCAAGGTCACCGATCGCATCATCCTGTCGGAAAACCTGATCGGCGCGGCGGTGACCAACTTCCTTGCGGGGCGCGGCTATCCGGGCGTCACCGGCGGGCGCTATTTCACCAATGCGATCGACACGCGCACGCGCGGCGTCGACTTGGTCGGCAGCTACCGCTTCGAACTGGGTCCCGGCGAGATGACTCTTACCGGCGGCTACAACCGCAACAAGACCGTCATCCTCGCGATCGCGCCGAATCCACCGCAGCTGACTCAGGGTGGCCTCAACCTGCTGCGCATCGGCCGCACCGAGCAGGGCCGCGTCACCTGCGGCGCGCCCAAGGACAAGTTCTCGCTTGCCAGTGCCTACAACGTCAGCAGTTGGACCTTCAATGCGGCGGCGACGCGCTACGGTTCGTTCTGCGTGCTGCAGACCAATCCAGCGATCGACCAGCATTTCGGACCGCAGTGGACGCTCGACGTGTCGGCGACTTACCACCTGAACGAACGCCTCGATTTCACCCTCGGCGCCGACAACGCGACCAACAGCTATCCGGACGAGGTGCGCTACGAGAACTCGACCAACGGCCAAGCTCCGTATAGCAGCGCTTCGCCGGCCGGCTTCAACGGCGCCTACGTCTACGGCAAGGCGACGTTCCACTGGTAATGCGAACCGGTTCGCAGCGCGTGCCGAACTCTGGCAGTCGCTGCAAACTTGTTGCAATATCGACATCACGGGCGGCGGACCTCGCCGCCCCGCTCCGGGGAGAGCGGAGCGCAATGGCTCATCGTCGCCGAGACCTTACATGCTCGAGTGCGGGACCGACAGCGCGATCGACCCGAGCCTCGCCACGTTGCGCGCGGCCGCAGCGCGCACCCCAACGCAACCACAGGTCTGGCGGGCGCTCGGCGACCGCCTGCTCGCCGCCGGTGACAACTCCGCGGCGGCTGACGCCTATCTCAACCACGTCCGCCACAGCATCCACGACCCGGCGCTGATGCAGGCTGCGGCGGCGCTCGCCGCCAACCGCATTCCCGAAGCCGAGGCACGCCTGCGCGCGCAATTGCGCGAGGCGCCGACCGACGTCGTCGCGATCCGCATGCTTGCCGAACTCGCCGTGCGCGTCGACCGCATAGAGGATGCGGACAACCTGCTCGTGCGCTGCCTCGAACTCGCGCCGGGCTTCCGCGAGGCGCGACACAATCATGCGATTGTCCTGCATCGCGCCAACCGGCCGATCGAGGCGATCGCCGAACTCGAAGCGTTGCTGCGCGACGATCCCGCCAATCCGCAGTACCGCAACCTCAAGGCGGCCGTGCTCTGTCGCATCGGCGAGTACGCCACCGCGATAGACATCTACGCCGAATTGCTGCGCGAGCATCCGGCACAGGTGCATGCCTGGCTCAGCTATGGTCATGCACTGAAAACCGAAGGCCACACCGAGCGCGCGATCGCCGCCTACCGTGAGTGCACCCGGCTCGATCCCGGCTTCGGCGAGGCTTACTGGAGCCTGGCCAACCTCAAGACGTTCCGCTTCGGCGATGACGAAATTGCGGCTATGCGCGCCGCGCTCGCGGATACCTCGCTCGGCGACGCCGATGCTGACTTGGATCAGCGTCTGCATCTCGACTTCGCCCTCGGCAAGGCGCTCGAAGACCGCGCCGACTACGCCACGTCGTTCGCGCACTATGCCGCAGGCAATGCGCTGCGCCTCAAGCTCGCGCCGTATCGTTCCGACGACACTTCGGCGCGATTCGCGCGCGCGAAGCAGCTGTACACGCCGGAGTTTTTTGCCGAGCGTGCCGGGCAAGGCTCGCCGTCGCCCGAACCGATCTTCATCGGCGGCCTACCTCGCGCGGGATCCACGCTCATCGAACAGATCCTGTCGAGCCACTCGCAGGTCGAAGGCACGATGGAGCTGCCCGAACTCACCTCGATCACGCGCGCGCTGCGCCGCGCCTCCGCGAGCCGCGAGGCGGGCGCGTACCACGATGCGCTCGCGCGCATGGATGCCGCCGAACTGCGCGCGCTCGGCGAGGAATATCTCGCGCGCTCGGCCAAGCACCGCAAGCTCGGTCGGCCGTTCTTCATCGA
>NZ_DASVOK010000357.1:0-4890 GCF_036383415.1 Rudaea sp.
AGGCCGCCGCGCTGCACCGGGACACGGCCGTCGAGGTGGCCGACACGAACGGCCAGACGCGCAGCACCGTGCTCGCGCTGAGCAAGCTGCCGCCCGGCGCGCCGGACAACCGCGCCGCGGTCGACGCGATCGGCATCTACGCCAAGCCCACCCCGCCGATCGTCTCCAGCGTGACCGCGGGGCAGCCGGCCGAGCGGGCCGGCATGCACGCCGGCGACCGCACCGTGCAGGTCAACGGCATCGCCACCGCGGATACGGAACGCTTTGCTTCGGTGCTGGCCGACGAAGCGGCCAAATCGTCCAACCTCGAATTCGTCGTCGAACGCGACGGCCAGCGGATTTCGCTGCATGTCGTCGGCGAGAAAAGCCTCGTTGACGGCAAGGAGAAGACCAAGATCGGCATCGGCTACGGCCCGGCGCCGGCGACGCAGGACGCGCTCGAGCACTTCGGCCCACTCGCCGCCGTGCCCGCGGCGTTCGCCGAGACCTGGAAACAGGCCACCTCGATGCTCGGCATGATCAAGAGCATGGTCGTCGGCGAGGCCTCGGTGAAGAACCTGTCCAGCGTCATTTCGATCGCTCAAGTCGCCAACGCCTCGGCCAACCAAGGGCTGGCCTGGTTCCTGTCGTTCCTCGCGGTCATCAGCCTGAGCCTCGGCATTCTCAACCTGCTGCCGATCCCGATCCTCGACGGCGGCCATATCCTGTTCACCCTGGTGGAATGGGTGAAAGGCGGTCCGGTCAGCGAACGTACACTGATCGCCGGCCAGTATGTCGGCCTCGCCCTGCTGATGAGCCTGATGAGTCTGGCTTTCTACAACGACATCGCGCGCAACCTCGCGCAGGTGTTCGGCTCGTAGGTCCATCGGCAGCGCGGACACGGAAATCGACCCCGATTGACGACGGCACAGGATGTTTGCCGTCGTTTCGCCCTCAGGGCCGCCTTTTCCACTAAACTTGTCGTTTGATTTTTGTCTCGGAAGTGACGATGAAGCGTATCGCCGCCCTAGTTCTGTTTGCCTGCCTCACCGCCAAAGCGCACGCCATCGACCCTTTCGTCGCCTCCGACATCCGTATTGACGGGCTGCAGCGCATTTCCGCCGGTACCGTATTCACCTACCTGCCGGTCGAAAAGGGCGACACCGTAACCACCGAACGCGCCCAGCAGGCCGTGCGCGCCCTGTACAAGACCGGTTTCTTCACCGACGTCCAGCTCGGTCGCCAGGGCAACATCCTCGTCATCTCGGTCAAGGAGCGCCCGGCGATCTCCAAGATCCAGCTCAAGGGCAACAAGGACCTCAAGGAAGAAGACCTGCTCAAGGGCCTCAAGGACATCGGCCTCGCCGAGGGCGAGCCGTTTGACCGCCTCTCGCTCGACCGCGTGACCCAGGAACTGACCCGTCAGTACTACAACCGCGGCAAGTACAACGTCACGATCAAGCCGACCGTGATCAACCTCGACCGCAACCGCGTCGAGCTGTCGATCAACATCGCCGAGGGCAAGGTCGCCAAGATCAAGAGCATCGACCTCGTCGGCAACAAGACCTACCCGAGCGGCGAGATCCGCAGCGATTTCGAGTCCGACACGACCAACTGGACCTCGTGGTATTCGCGCGACGACCAGTATTCGCGCGAAAAGCTGACCGGCGACCTCGAGAAGCTGCAGTCGTACTACCTCGACCGCGGCTACCTCGACTACAGTCTCGACTCGACCGAGGTTTCGATCAGCCCGGACAAGCGCGACATGTACCTGACCGCCTCGATGACCGAGGGCCAGGTCTACAAGATTTCCGACGTGCAGCTGTCGGGCACCCTCGTCGTCAGCGAGGACGAGATGCGCAAGTTCATCGACTTCAAGCCGGGCGAGGTGTTCTCGCGGCAGAAGGTGCAGAAGGCCTCCGAGCAGATGACCGCGGTGCTCGCGAACATCGGCTACGCCTTCGCCCAGGTCACGCCGATCCCGACCCCGGACAAGGACAAGCTCACGGTCGGCATCAATTTCTTCATCAACCCGGGCAAGCGCGTCTACGTGCGCCGCATCGAATTCGCCGGCAATGGCCGCACCGAGGACGAGGTCATGCGTCGCGAAATGCGCCAGCTCGAAGGCGCCTGGTATTCGCAGGCTGCGATCGACCGTTCCAAGATCCGCCTGCAGCGCCTGGGCTACTTCAAGAAGGTCGACATCTCCACGCCGCGCGTGCCGGGCACGGACGACCAGATCGACGTCAAGGTCAAGGTCGAGGAGACCAACTCGGGCAGCTTCACCTTCGGCGTCGGCTATTCGCAGCTGGACAAGCTGATCCTCTCGATCTCGGTGTCCGAGAACAACTTCCTCGGCTCCGGCGACTCGGCCGGCGTCAGCGCGTCGAAGAGCTACTACCAGCAACAGTTCGGCGTGAACTACTTCCAGCCCTACCTGACCGACAGCGGCATCGGCCTGGGTTACAGCGCGCGCTACACCAAGAGCGACTACGGCAACGCCAATATCGCCAACTACACCAACGACACGGCCTCGTTCTCGGCCAACAGCGCGGTGCCGATCGGCGAGAACGACGCGATCAGCCTTTCGCTCGGCGCGAGCAAGACCAAGATCCGTACGTTCTACGACAGCTTCCTAATCGCCAGGGATGCGAATGGCGCGCCGATCTACGATGCGAACGGCAATCCCGTCTACCAGACCGATCCCGACGGCAACAACATTCTCTACCGCAACTACTACTCGCCCGCCGAGATAATCAATTATCTCAACGCGATCGGCCACTACACCTTCCACCAGATGACCTTCTCGGCTGGCTGGACGCACGATACGCGCAACAAGTACTTCAACCCGACCCACGGCTCGATCCAGTCGCTCGGCATCGAAGTCACGCTGCCCGGCTCGACCGCGGAATACTGGCGCATCAACTACCGCTACCAGCAGTATGTGCCGATCACGCACGGCTTCGTGCTTGAAGGCACGGTCAACCTCGGCTACGGCGAAGCCTACGGCAAGTATTCGAACCTCGGCCTGCCGTTCTTCGCCAACTACTACGCCGGTGGCGTCTCCGACGTGCGCAACTTCCGCGACAACACGCTGGGCTCGACCGCGACGCGCACCCTCTACCAGGGTTGCACCTCGCTCACCCAGGCCGACTACTGCTTGCAGCCGCTCGGCGGCGCGTTCAAGACGACCGGCTCGCTGGAACTGATCATCCCGCTGCCGTTCATCAAGGATGAGACCTCCACGCGCCTGTCCTGGTACGTCGATGCCGGCAACGTCTACAAGAACTTCAGCGACTTCTCCTGGTCCGGCAACGACGGCCTGCGCGCCTCGACCGGTCTGTCTCTGCACTGGCAGGCGCCGGTCGGCCCGATCGTGATCAACCTCGGCCGCCCGATCGTCAAGAAGCCGGGCGACATCTCCGAGACGCTGCAGTTCAACTTCGGCGGCACGTTCTAGGAAACGTGCGCGCAACGGGCCGCGCACGGCATCCAGCCGCGCGGCCGAGGGATGCATCGCGTCTCGCCCTCGGGTTAAGATGTGGGCTTGAACCGCGCCGGCGCCGTCGCAATGCGACATGCCGGCGCCTTTGCGGAGAGCCCGACGCTTGATTCATCCATTCGGTGCCAGCGGAGGTTTCGCCAGATGCGCGCTGATCGCTGCGCTGGCGCTGTTCGCACCCGCCTGGACCTGGGCGCAGGCGACCGCTTCGCCGCGCATCGGCTACATCGACGTCAAGCGCTTGATCGACACCGCCCCGCAATTCCTCGAATCCAAGGCCAAACTCGAGCGCGAGTTCGCCAAACAGAACGCGCAGATCAATGCCGATGACGCAAAACTGGCCGCACTCAAGCAACGTTACGAGCGCGACAGCGCGATCATGACCAAGGAAAACGTCGATGCGCTCAAGCGCGAGATCGACGCGACCGAGCGCGACAACAAGCGCCGTCGCGACGAGGCGCGCACCGAGTTCAACGAACGTGGTCGGGCGGAGAACGCGCGCAATTTCGCCATCATCAACGACACCGCGATCGAGTACGCACGCACGCAAGGCTACGACATGGTCGTCGGCAGCCAGGCCGTGCTCTACGCGAGCGCGCGCCTGGACATCACCGACGCGGTGCTGCAGCGCCTGAAGGAAATCAACGCGGGCAGCGCCAAACCGTGAGCGCAGCGCAGGCGACCCACACGCTGGCGGATCTCGCCAAGCGTTTCGCGCTGGAGCTGCACGGCGACGGCGGCGTGCGCATCGACGGCGTGGCGACGCTGGCCGCAGCGCAGTCGAACCAGATCGGATTTCTCGCCAACCTGCGCTATCGCGGCGAACTCGCGACGACGCAGGCCGCCGCAGTGATCCTGCGCGCGGACGACGTGGAACATTTCGCGCGCGCCGCGCTGGTCGCGAAGGATCCTTACGTCGCCTACGCGAAGATCGCCGCGCTGTTCGCGCGCCTGCCAGCGAGCGCGCCGGGCATCCATCCCAGCGCCGTGATCGCCACCGATGCGCGGATCGCCGCGAGTGCCAGTGTCGGCCCGTTCTGCGTCGTCGAGAGTGGCGCGAGCATCGGCGACGGCGCCGTGCTCGGCCCGCACTGCCACGTCGGCATCGACTGCCACGTCGGCGCGCAATCGCGCCTCGTCGCGCGCGTCACCCTGGTCGCGCGCGTGCGCCTCGGCAAGCGCGTGCTCGTGCATTCGGGTGCGGTGCTCGGCGCGGACGGCTTCGGCCTCGCCTTCGATGCGGACCACTGGATCAAGGTGCCGCAACTCGGCGGCGTCGTCATCGGCGACGACTGCGAGATCGGCGCGAACACGACGATCGACCGCGGCGCGCTCGAAGACACCGTGCTCGAGGAAGACGTGCGCCTCGACAACCAGATCCAGATCGCGCACAACGTGCGCATCGGCGC
>NZ_DASVOK010000358.1:0-3438 GCF_036383415.1 Rudaea sp.
CGTCCGAACGTCAACGTCGTCACCCGTGACGGCATGCCGGCGCGCTCGATCGCGCCGGCAATCCAGCCGCGCACGGGCGGCCCGGCTCAGGCCGATGCGCGCGTGCTCGACACCGGTCGCCAGAACGACAACGGCCGCAACGACCGCCGCGCGATCGACAACAGCGCGCGCATGCAGAACAACCCCCAGGTGCTGCGCGAACAGCAGACCGGCAACCCTACGCTCGAAAGCCGCACGGTGACCGGCGCGCCGAACGGGCGCACGCAGATGGACGAACGCCGCGCGCTGCCTTCGAGCCGCTATGTCAATCCGAACGCGGCCGACAATGGCCAGCAGCGCGTGCTGCGCGGCGACAACAACAACGCCACCGTCGACACCGGCCGCAAGGACGACCGCGTGCAGCGCGACAACCGTCAGGAGTATCGTTCGACGACGGTCGAACGCGCACCGCGCGCCGACTTCCAGCAGCGCCAGCAGGAAGTGCAGGTCCAGCAGCAACAGCAGGCGCAGCAACGCCAGGAAATGCAGATGCGTCGCCAGCAGGATGCCGAGGTGCAGCAGCGTCAACAGCGCCAGACCCAGGACCGCCAGCAAATGCAGGTCCAGCAGCAACAGCAGATGCAGCAGCGTCAGGAAATGCAGATGCGCCGCCAGCAGGATGCCGAGGTGCAGCAGCGTCAACAGCGCCAGATCCAGGACCGCCAGCAAATACAGGTCCAGCAGCAACAGCAGGTCCAGCAACGCCAGGAAATGCAGATGCGCTCGCAGCAACAGGTCCAGCCGCGTACGGAAACCATGCGCGTGCAGCCGCAGCAACAGCAGCAACAGCAGCGCGCCGAGCAGCCGCAAGGACGAGGCCGCGTGCAGCGCGACGACAACAAGAACGATCACGGCCAGCGCTGACCGCGCCGCACATGATCCAGAGCAACGCCCGGCACATGCCGGGCGTTTTCTTTTTTGCCCGCGCTCCTGCCCACGCGCGCATGAGGCGTTACAATGCCAGCATGCTCAACATCCAACTCAACGGCGAAGCGAAACAGGTACAGGCGTCGACCAGCGTCGCCGCGCTGCTCGAAGCGGCGGGTTATGCCGAACGCCGGGTTGCCGTCGAGATCAATTGCGAGATCGTGCCAAGGAGCGCGCATCGCGAACGCGTGCTGCGCGATGGCGATCATGTCGAGATCGTGCACGCATTGGGCGGAGGCTGAGCGCTTGCGATATGCGTTGAAGCGCATATCGCGCGAAGCCGACGGCCCGAAGGCAGGATGCGCAGGGACGGGTTGCTTGGCGAGTGCAGGATGCGCGAGCTTAGCAACGGTCAGCGAGGCAACGCCGAGCTGAAAACTTTTCGAGAACACGATTTGTACAAATGAACGCTCAGATCCGCACTATTCCTGGCGCCGACAACGACACCCTCGTCATCGCCGGCAAGACCTATCGCTCGCGCCTGCTGACCGGCACCGGCAAGTTCAAGGATCTCGACGAAACGCGACGCGCGACCGACGCCGCCGGCGCCGAGATCGTCACGGTCGCGATCCGTCGCACCAATATCGGCCAGGACAAGAACCAGCCCAACCTGCTCGACGTGCTGCCGCCCGATCGTTACACGATCCTGCCGAACACCGCCGGCTGCTACACCGCCGACGATGCGGTGCGCACCTGCCGCCTCGCGCGCGAACTGCTCGACGGTCACAACCTGGTCAAGCTCGAAGTGCTCGGCGACCAGAAGACCTTGTTCCCCGATGTGGTGCAGACCTTGAAGGCCGCCGAACAGCTCGTCGCCGACAATTTCGAGGTCATGGTCTACACGAGCGACGATCCGATCCTCGCGCGTCGCCTCGAGGAGATCGGCTGTGTCGCGGTCATGCCGCTGGCCGCACCGATCGGCTCGGGCCTCGGCATCCAGAACCGCTGGAACCTGCTTGAGATCGTCGAAAACGCCAAGGTGCCGATCATCGTCGACGCCGGCGTCGGCACCGCTTCGGACGCCGCGATCGCAATGGAACTCGGCTGCGACGGCGTGCTCATGAACACCGCGATCGCCGGCGCAAGGAATCCCGTCCTGATGGCGAGCGCGATGAAGAAGGCCGTCGAAGCCGGGCGCGAAGCCTTCCTCGCCGGCCGCATTCCGCGCAAGCGCTTTGCCAGTGCATCGAGTCCGATCGACGGGACGATCGGGTGAGCGAAGCGCAACCTCAGCGCCACATCCGCAGCTTCGTCCTGCGCCAAGGCCGCTTCACTCCCGCACAGCAACGCGCGTTCGAGCAACACTGGGCGCGCTTCGGCCTCGAACCTGCGGCGACGCCGCCGGACTACCAGCAGTTGTTCGGCCGCAGCGCGCCGCTCGTGCTCGAAATCGGCTTCGGCAACGGCGAGCAACTGCTGCACGCCGGCCTGCACGAGCCGGACAAGAACTTCCTCGGCATCGAAGTGCATCGTCCCGGCGTCGGTCGCCTGATGAACACACTCGCCGCGCACGAGGTCGCCAACGTGCGGCTTTACAATCATGACGCGGTCGAGATTCTGCGCAATGCGCTCGCGCCGGAATCGCTGGCGGAAGCACGCATTTATTTTCCGGATCCGTGGCCAAAGAAGCGTCAGCAGAAACGTCGCCTGATCCAGCCCGATTTCGTCGACTTGCTCGCAAGCCGCGTCGCACGCGGCGGGCGCTTGCATTTGGCCACCGACTGGGCCGACTATGCAGCGCATATGCTCGAAGTGCTCGACGCCGCGCCCGAATGGCGCAACGTCGCGGGCGAGGGTCAAAGCATGCCGCGCCCCGACTGGCGCATCGAAACGCATTTCGAGAAACGCGGTTTGCGTCTAGGGCACGGGGTTTGGGATTTCATCTACGAACGAGTTTGAATCACTCAACGACGACATACCAAAGTACGACGCTTTTGATTTTGATTTTTCGCTTTTGATTTTCGGGTCCCCGTTTGCCGCGGCGGGGGCATGACGGAAATGCCCGCAGGGTCGGCGCGATGGATCGCGCCGATTCCTTTGTCTGGACAGGGACGTGCAGTCAACGGAACCCGGCATGACCTCGCGGACTCGCGGCGAAGCTGCGAGCGCGGCATCCGGGGTGCATTTCTTTTGGTTACTTTTCTTTGGGCAAACACTGCGCCGCAGGAGCGGCGCGAACAGCGAAGCTGGCCGCGGAGCGGCGAAGGGCAGGATGCCCGGAGTCAAGAAAAGTGACCCGCTCGCGGGATGCGAGCGGAAAGGCGAATGGACGCGGTCGGAGCAAAATCAGGAGTAACAGCAAAAGCTGGATTCCAGCTTTCGCTGGAATGACGAGCAAAAAACAGAAAGTAAAGAGCGTTGCGCCCGATGAGATGAAGCAAGGACTCCTCCTCACCCACGACATGCTGCTCGTGTTCGGCTTGCTCGCCTTCACCGTGCTCATGCTCGTGCTCGAATGGATACGCGGGGATC
>NZ_DASVOK010000359.1:0-6819 GCF_036383415.1 Rudaea sp.
GACCAGCGGCGTGCCGAACACGAGGCTGCCGCTGACCACGGCCTGCACGCGGTTCGACCCGGGCTCGCCTTCCTGTCGCGCCTGCATGCGCGCGTGCAGCACCGGAATCAACAGGTAGAACGCGAAGAACAGCAGCAGAAACGGCTCGGTCGAGGCGAACAATTCCGGCCAGTATTTGAGTGCGCCCCAGGCTGACGCAACACCGAAGGTGAAGACGAAACCGACGAGATTGAGCACGCGCCAGGGCTTGATCCAGGCGATGAAGAAGATCGCGGCATTGAGCACGGCGTAATACGAGAACAGCGCGACGTGGTTGCCACTGTCGGTCGAGGCGAGGATCGGGGCGAGGAAGCCGCCGACGATCGCGAGCACGGCGAGCGCAGGCGAATCCTGCAACACCGCGAGCAGGCCGGCGCCGGCGACGACGATGACAAGCAGGGCAAAGGTCAAGGTCGGGGGTAGCAGTGCGTAGAGGCGATACGCGGCGAAGATGGTCAGGATCAGCACGCCGATCGCTCCGCCCTGCAGGCTCAGCGCGAACGTGCGGTGCGACTCGCGCTTGTGCCAGGCGAATGCGAGCGCGGCGAGCGCGGCGACGGCGACGCCGAGGAAGCGGAACTCGACCGGCACGGTCAGCCAGCCCGCGTCGGCCGCATACTTGAACAGGTAGGCGACGCCGAAGAACACGACGACGATGCCGACCTTGACCAGTGGATTGCCCTCGGTCAACCAGCGCTTGATCCAGGCGAGCGCGGGCGGATCGGCGCGTGGTGGAGTCGGGATGCGTGGCGGCGGCGGCTGAGCTTCGACCGCGGCCGCGGGTTCGCGCAGATCGATCGTTGCCGTGCCGGGATCGGCGGCGGTAGTCGTGGCGACAGGAGCGAAAACGGCGTGCGCCGGCAGGGGTTCCGTCGACGGCGCGGCCGTTTCGACAGGCGCCGCCTTGGTAGGCGCGGCCGTGACGACTGGCGCATCGGATCGCTGCACGGCAGGCGCCGAAACCAGCGTCTTGAGCTGCGCCTCGAGTTCGCCGACGCGCTTGCCGAGCTTGACGAGCCGGCCGAACAGCAGCCCGCAGACGATACCGAACGCCATGCCGACCGCGCCGACCGACTCGTCGAACACGATCCAGCTCAGCCAGCCGCCGAGCACGGCGCCCACGAACATCCACAAGAACGTCATCGCGTCTGTCTCCCGTCGCGCCCCGCGCATTGCGCGTTCAAAAACCCCAAGGCGATCAGCACCCGCTCGCGCAGGCATCATCAAACAATTTTCACCTGACCTGCAAGACGGAAAATCGGCGGTTCGAGGGTCAGTACAGCGGCGGCTCTCCCGGCGGTCGCGACTTGAAGCGCTTGTGCACCCACAGGTACTGCTCCGGCGCCTCGCGCACCATGCGCTCGATCTGGGCGTTGACGCGCGCGGTGTCTGCGGCAGCATCGGTGGTCGGGAAATTTTCCAGCGGTGCTTCGAGACGCAGCGCGTAGCCGCGGCCGTCGGGCAGGCGGCGATGGAAGAACGGAATCACCGCGGCGCCGGACAGGCGTGCGAGATGATGCGTGGCGGTGATCGTCGCCGCATCGACGCCGAAGAACGGCACGAACACCGAATCCTTGCCGCGCATGTCCTGGTCGGGCGCGTACCAGAGCGTACCGCCGCGGCGCAGGTACTTCACCGTCGCGAGCAACTCGTCCTTGGTGTACATGGCTTCGGCGTAGTGCAGGCGCGCGCGCAGCACTTCATGCTCGAACACGGGGTTGTCCATCACGCGGTACATGCCGGCGATGCGGATGCGTTGCGAGACCAGGCGCGCGCACAGTTCGAGGTGCGAGAAGTGTGCGCCGACGAGGAGCACGCCGCGGCCCTGCGCGCGGCAGGCTTCGAGGTGTTCGAGCCCTTCGATCGCGCACGGCACGCGCGCGAGCGCGCGGTCGCTGCCCATCCAGGCGAAGGCGAACTCGACCAGCATGAGGCCGAGGTCGGCGAGCGTGGCGCGCAGCAGGCGCTCGCGTTCGCCGGCGGAGAGTTCCGGAAAGCAGATTTCGAGGTTGCGCTGCGCGATGCGGCGACGCGCGCCGGGCAGTTGCCGGGTCAGCAGGCCGAGCGTGCGGCCGAGCAGATGCAGCACGCGGTACGGCAGTCGCGCGACGAGCTTCATCACGCCGACGCCGAGCCACGAGGGCCAGTAGCGCGGCGAACGCAGAGGAGGTTGGGGATTTTCCGGCGCCGTCATCGCCCGGAGTATACGAGAAGGCATGACTATTCGAATCCATGCCGCGTCCGCCCCGCGGCTATACTTCGCCATCCTTCATCCCGCCTCCGCACGTGCCGCTACGCCGCCTGCTCTACACGCTGACCATGTACCTGCTGACGCCGGCGATCCTGTACCGGCTCGCGGTGCGCGGCCTGCGCTACCGCGAATACTTCGATCGCTGGCGCGAGCGCTTCGGCCATTCGACGATCGAGCTGAAGGAAAGCATCTGGATCCATGCCGTGTCGATGGGCGAGGTCAACGCCGCGCTGCCGCTCATCGATGCGCTGATGGCGCGTTACGCGGACATGAAGTTCGTGATCACGACGGTGACGCCGACCGGATCCGAGCGCGTGCGCCGCGTCTACGGCGACCGCGTGGTCAACCTCTATCTGCCCTACGACCTGCCGACCTCGATCGCACGCTTCCTCGACCGCGTTCGTCCGCGTGTCGCGCTGATCATGGAAACCGAGATCTGGCCGAACCTATTCTTCGAGTGCGAGGCGCGCGGCATTCCGCTGATCATCGCCAACGCGCGCCTGTCGGAAAAAAGCCTGCGCGGCTATTCGCCGATCCGTCCCTTGGTGAAACGTGCGCTGGCCGGTGTCAGCTACATTGCTGCACAATCGGCCACCGACGCGACACGTTTCGCCGAACTCGGCGCGCCGGCCGAGCACCTCGGTGTGATCGGCAACCTCAAGTACGACATGAGCGTGCCCAAGCACCTGCTCGAAGAGGCCGCGGCGATGCGCGATGCCTGGGGTGCGCGCCGCCCGGTGTGGATCGCGGCGAGCACGCACGACGGCGAGGAACTGCCGGTGCTCAAGGCTCATGCCGAAGTGCTGCGCCGTTTTCCCGACGCGCTGATGCTGCTCGTGCCGCGTCATCCGGAGCGATTCAAGCCGGTGGCATTGGCCTGTCGCAGTTTCGGCTTCGTCACGCGCACGCGCAGCGAGGACGGCGCGGCGAAATCCGATACGCAATGCTTCGTCGTCGATACGCTCGGCGAGCTGCTCAACTACTACGCCGCTGCCGACGTCGCCTTCGTCGGCGGCAGCCTCGTGCCGATCGGCGGGCACAACGTGCTCGAACCGGCCGCGCTTGCCGTGCCGATCGTGGTCGGTCCGTACATGTTCAATTTCGCCGAGATCAACCAGAGCCTCACCGCGGCCGGTGCTTCGCTGCAGGTACTCGACGGCGACGAGCTCGGCGCCGCGATCACGCGCCTGTTTGCCGACGGCGCCTTGCGCAAGCGCGTCGGCCAGGCCGCGCAGCAGGCATTCGAGCGCGAGCAGGGCAGCGTGCTGCGCACGCTCGCGATCGTGGAAAAGGCGCTCGATAACGAGACGGCGAAAAAATCCGGCTAGTGTGTTCTGCAATCAGGCAAAAGTAATATCAGCCATTTTCCGTGCAGTGCCACCGGCGCAGGCAAGAATCTCGCCTACGAAGGACGTCGTTCGCGTCGTCGTCAAAGGATCCGTTGTCGCTCAGGTAGCTGTGCTTACGGCGGACATGCTGAAATGCCCGCCGGTGTGGTCAGGCGCCGCAATGCGAAGGTCTGCAGGACGAAGCCGTCCGCGCGCGCGGCGATCGACGCGTCACCGGTTGCGCAATCCAGGCGCATGTTCAAGACGTAGTTGGCCGGCTTGGCGATCTGGGTCTTGTCGAACCCACTGCCGAAATGCGTGCCGGTCGGTTCGATCAGCTGCGCCGTGTAGCCGCCGCTGCCGTCGGGAACAGCCGTTCCGATCATCCACGACTGTGTGCCGTCCGTGTTGAGCTGGAAGTACAGCACCTGCAGATGGCCTGCGTCGGATCGCTCGACGAGGAAACCGTTGCCCGTGGTCACCGGGTCATACCACGCGCCGCTGGCCTGTGCGGTGGTGCCTGACGAACCGCAGCCGAGGCCGTCGAGTTGCGAGAGCTTGAACAGCGGCACTTCCATCGAGCCCCAGCCAGCCGGTCCATCCCAGCGCATGCCGCCGCTCGTGCAGGTGTCGAAGCTCAGCGCGATGCGGCCCCAGTGTTGCGAGGTCACCTTGCCTTGCGCGTCGCGCTGGCCGCGGCGCACGTCGGCGAATTCGATACCGTTGCCGACGATGTCGCCCATGCCGAACACCCAGGCTTGGCTGCCCGCGACGCCGTTCGGTGGATAAGTGAAAAAGTATACCAACGCCTTGTTGCCCGGCAGGATTTCCAGCTCGATGCCCTCGCCGCTGCGCGCCGGGTCGTACCAGAGGCCGCTGTAGCTTGCATCGACGTTCGGCGCAGTCGATGCCGGACGCGGCGCGACCTGGCTGTCGAAGCTTGGCGGCTGCAGGCTCGCATCGATGCGGCATGGGCCTTTGACGCCGCTGGCGACTGCGCTCTGGCAACCCGTCTGCAAGTCGGCGACGCTCGGCTGCTTCGCACCCGCGATCCAGGCGCGCAGCGCCTCCCACGCGGCCACGCCTTCGGCCGTGTTGAAGCCGCAGTGCGTCGGACTCGACTCGTTGACCAGCGCGCTGGTCAGCTGCGTCGCCGGCAAGGTCGCGCGCAGCACGGACTCGTGCGCGGGAATCACGAGCTCGTCGTGGTTCGTGTGCATCGAGATCACCTTCGTCGCCGGATCGACGCGGCCGCGGAAGTCCGAGGCCCAGCGCAGATAGAGCTGCGCGAATGGATCGGCATCGATGCGCGTGATGCCGGCATTGATCGCTGCATCGGAATATACGACGCCGGTCGTGGTGAACGGATTGATGCCACCGAGCTTGTCCGGCGCACGCACGAGATCGGACAGGCCGTAGGTTGCGTAGCCGAGGTCGGTGAGGAAGAAATCGTCGCTGGTGATGTGCGCGAACGTCTTCAACTCGTCGAGCCGGCGCAGCATCGCGTCGTTCTGCAGCAGCGACGGCAGGTTCACGCCGGTGCAGACGTTGACCGGCAGCAGCGTCTGCGCGAGTTGCGCCTTGTCCTGCAGGTCGGAAAGATTGTCGGGGATGTCGTCGAGGTTGTACGCCCACGTCATCGGCGCGGCGCCTTTCGGCAACTGGCCGGCGCTGTTCACGTCCTTGCACACCACGTCGTAGGCGAGGCGCGCATCGATGCCGAAATCCCAGGTGCGCGATCCGGCCGCGGGCGGGCACAGCGAGAGCACGCCGGGCACCGGCGCGAAGCGCGCATCCTCGGCGAGTTTGAGCGAGATCAGGCCGCCGAGCGAGCCGCCCCAAGGGATGATCGCGCCGGGCACGCCGACCTTCTGCTTGAACGTGTCGAGCAACTGCGCGTTGTCGTCGGGCGCGTTGAACAGCGCCCATGCGCGCTGGCTGTAGCTCGACGCGGCGACCGCATAGCCTTCCTGCAACTGCAGGGCGGCAAGCGGACCGAGGCTCGGGTTTGGCGCGGGCGGGTTGAACGACAGGCCGTGCTGGAACAGCACGAGGCTGTCGCCCGCCTTCCAGCCGTCGGGCGCCTGGATCTGATAGTAAGCACCCGAGGCGGTCTGCCCGCTCAGGGTCTGCACGGCGTGCGCTGCGTCGACGCAAACGAACAGGCCGGCGAGCGCCGCCAGCCCGGCTGCAAAACGATGGTGCATCGCCTCGCCCCTCATGTCGTGTCCCAACTTGATGGATCATCATCCTCCATTGCTGAAACGCGGGTAAATCCAGTGCGTTGACGCGTTCAGTTAGCATGCGCGTCGGGAGGAACGACGATGAAAGTTCTGGTTACCGGTGGCGGCGGATTTCTCGGCAGCGCGATCTGCGCGCAGTTGCTTGCGCGCGGCCATGTAGTGCGTTCGTTCAATCGTTCCGCGGCGACGACCGCGGCTGCAGGCATCGAACCGCGCCGCGGCGACATCGCCAATCTCGGCGACGTACTCGCCGCGGCCAAAGGTGTCGACGCGATCGTGCACAGCGCCGGCAAGGTCGGCGCCTGGGGCCCGGCGCAGGAATACCACGACATCAACGTGCGCGGCACCGACAACGTGCTCGCCGCCTGTGCGCGCCACGGCATCCGCAAGCTCGTGCTCACCTCGAGTCCGAGCGTCGTCCAGCGCGGCAGCGACATCGAGGGCGCCGACGAATCGCTGCCGTACCCCGCGCACTTCGCCTCGGCCTACGCGCAGACCAAGGCGCTCGCCGAGCAGCGCGTACTCGCCGCGAATGGCGCGGACCTCGCCACGGTCGCGCTGCGCCCCCACTTCATCTGGGGACCGGGCGATCCGAACCTGCTGCCGCGCGTGCTCGCACGTGCACGTGCGGGGCGCCTGCGCCTGATCGGCAAGGTCGACAAGCGCGTCGACATCATCTACGTCGACGACGCGGCGCACGCGCATGTGCTCGCACTCGACAAACTAGACATCGGCGCGCCGATTGCCGGCAAGGCCTATTTCGTCAGCCAGGGCGAGCCGATCACGCACGCGCGCCTGTTCGGCGCCTGGCTCGCTGCGGCCGGGCTGCCGCCGGAGACGCGGCGCATTTCGGTCTGGCTCGCGCACGCGCTGGCCGTCACGTTCGAAGGCGCCTATCGCGCGCTCGGCGTGCGCAGCGAGCCGCTGCTGACGCGCTTCATCGTCGAGGAATTCTCCA
>NZ_DASVOK010000360.1:0-13701 GCF_036383415.1 Rudaea sp.
CCGCGCCGATGCCGCTGGAGGCGCCGGTGACGATGGCGCGTTTGCCGGAAAGCCTGCCGTTCCGCGATTCGTGCACGCTGCTTCTTCCCTTGTTCAGACGAGGCCGGTTGAGATGTTGCGCATCACGCCGACGCCTTCTTCGTCGTGCGCGTGCGGTTGCGTTGCAGATTCGCCAGCGAATCGGCGATCACGCCATGCATGACCTTGCGTGCGACGTCGGGCTGCTGGCGGCGGATCGCCTCGAGAATCTTCTTGTGCTGCGGCAGCGAATACTTGAAGTTGTTCGCATTGCGCGCGGACAGCACGAAATAGGTTCCAAGCGCCGTTTCGACCACCGAGAACAGCGACTGCAGCAGTTCGTTGCGCGTCGCCTGCAGCACCGCGTCGTGGAACTGCAGGTCTGCCTCCGCCCATTCGTCCAGCGTCGCCGCCGCTTCCATCGCCGCATAGGCCTTCTCGATCTCGGCCAGTTGCGCAGGCGTGCGCTTGCGCGCCGCCGACGCGGCGGCGGCCGGCTCGACGATCTCGCGCATTTCCACGAGCTTGTCGACGAAGTCGTCGGCCGGCATCGACGCGCAGCGCCAAGTCAGCACGTCGGCGTCGAGCTGATTCCAGAAACGCTCCTCGAGCACGCGCGCGCCGACGCCGGCGCGCGATTCGATCAGGCCCTTGGCCGAGAGCACCTTCATCGCTTCACGCAAGGCTGTGCGGCTCACATGCAGACTTTCCGCAAGTGTTTCCTCGCGCGGCAGCACGTCGCCAGGCTGGACCTGGCCGCTGACGATGCGCTGCCCCAGCTCGTGCATCACGTGGCCGTAGAGATTGCGCACTGCGCTCTGCTTCCTCATCAAATTCTCCTTAGCTTGCATTCCGCATCACCGCTCGTTGCGGCGGGCCGACGATCGACTTTGTCATACTATAATAATTTTGTTGAGCCTTTGCCAAGCGACGAAATTTTCCGAGCCGCGTCAACCACCCGCCTTGTTGCTCACCTTCCGTTGTGCGATGCGGTATCCGACTCCGAAAACTCCCCGCGCGACGCGTCGTCGAAATCGGTCTTCAAGTATGCTTGCAAGATCATCATACAATATGTTTAAATGATCAATACTAGAAGTATACAAAACCGGGAGGGCTGCGAATGCGGGAGCAACTGGCACCGTTTGCGTTGAGTCTGTGCGTGCTTGCCGGCGCGGCAAATGCGGCCGAAGCAAGACGCGAATCCTTCGGCGTGCTGGCCGACGGCAGCAAGGTCGAAGCGGTCGTGCTCGACAACGGGCGCGGCGCGATCGCGCGGATCATCACGTTCGGCGCGAGCCTGCAGTCGTTGAGCGTGCCCGATCGCAACGGCAAGAGCGCCAACATCGCGCTCGGCCATGCCGCCCTCGATGGTTACGTGAAGAAGCCGCAGTACTTCGGCTCGACGGTCGGCCGCTACGCCAACCGCATCGCCAACGGCCGCTTCGACATGGACGGCCATACATATCAGTTGTCGACCAACGAAAAAACCAACTCGCTGCACGGCGGCGAGCGCGGCCTCGACAAGGTGTTGTGGAACATCGCCGAGATCAAGCACGACGCCACTTCGGCCAGCGTGAGCCTCAGCTACGTCAGCCCCGACGGCGAAATGGGTTATCCGGGCAAGCTGTCGATCACGGCCACCTACACGCTGGCCGCGAACAATCGCCTGACCATCGACTACCGCGCGGCGACGGACAAGCCGACCATCGTCAACCTGAGCAATCACGCGTACTGGAATCTGTCCGGCGAAGGCTTGGGTTCGGTGATGGACCAGCGCCTGATGATCGCGGCCGACGCCTATCTGCCGGTCGATGAAAAGCTGATTCCGAGCGGCGAGATCCGCAGCGTCGCCGGTACGGTGTTCGACTTCCGCCAGGCCAAGCCGATCGGCCGCGACATCCGTCACGGCGATGAGGCGCAACTGCTGATCGGCCACGGCTACGACCACAACTTCGTCGTCGGCCGCGACGTGGCGAGTGCTCCGCGCGTGGTGGCACGCGTGGAAGATCCGGCATCGGGGCGCGTGCTGACCCTGCTTTCCGCGCAACCGGGCCTGCAGTTCTACTCGGGCAACTTCCTCGATGGCACAACGATCGGCACGGGTGGTCATGTCTACCGCCAGGGCGATGCGTTCGTGCTCGAACCGCAGTTGTTTCCGGATACGCCCAATCATCCCGCGTTCGGCTCGGCGCGGCTGGAGCCGGGCAAGGAGTATCGCAACGTCATCGTCTACGAATTCTCGACCGCGGCCACGCCGCTGTCGCATTGATCGCGCGAGCCACGGAGAACCCATGAAACGTGCATTGTCGATATTGGTCGTGGCGCTGCTGGCGCTGCAGCCGTTGCACGCAGCGGAGAGCACAACGCGCTGGCCCGAAGCGAAGGCGAAGACGTGGTATGCACAGCAGCGCTGGATTCTCGGCGCCAACTACCTGCCGGCCAACGCGATCAACGAGCTGGAGATGTGGCAGGCCGACACGTTCGATCCGGCGCGCATCGATCTCGAACTCGGCTGGGCGCAGGGACTCGGCATGAACACGATGCGCGTGTTCCTGCACGACCTGCTCTGGCAGCAGGACGCGGCCGGATTCAAGCAGCGCATCGACCAGTTTCTCGCGATCGCTGCGAAGCACGGCATCAAACCGATCTTCGTGCTGTTCGATTCGTGCTGGGACCCGGAGCCGAAACTCGGCCCACAGCATCCGCCGATTCCGGGCGTGCACAACTCGGGCTGGGTACAGAGCCCCGGCGTCGCACTCGCCGATCCGGCGCAATACCCGCGCCTCGAACGCTACGTGAAGGACATCGTCGGCAGCTTCGCTGATGACAAGCGCGTGCTTGCCTGGGATGTGTGGAACGAGCCCGACAACGAAGGCGGCGGCCACTACCAGGCGCGTGAGCCGAAGCACAAGAACGAGCTGGTCGCCAAGCTCCTGCCGCAGGTGTTCGCCTGGGCGCGCAGCGCGTCGCCGTCGCAGCCGCTGACGAGCGGCGTGTGGCACGACGACGACTGGTCCGACACGGCCAGGCTCAACGCGGTGGAACGCACGCAGCTCGAGCAGTCGGACGTGATCAGCTTCCACAACTACGACTGGCCCGAGCAGTTCGCCGCGCGTGCGCGCCAGCTCGAAAAATACGGACGCCCGCTGATCTGCACCGAATACATGGCGCGCGGCAACGGCTCGACCATCGACGGCGTGCTGCCACTGGCGAAGAAGCTCGATATCGGCATGGTCAACTGGGGCTTCGTCGACGGCAAGGAGCAGACACGCTATCCCTGGGATTCGTGGGAGCGACCGTACACACTGCAGCAGCCACCGCTGTGGTTCCACGACGTGTTGCACACGGACGGCACGCCGTATCGCCAGCGCGAAGTCGACATCCTGCGCGCGTTGAGCAGCGCGCCGCGCGGCGGCGTGCCTGCCGCTGCTCAGGCATTTCCAACAGACAACAACAAAGATCGCGGCCACCAGCGTTGAGCGACGGGCCGCGGCACCCACAAACAACAAGATTTCCTTGGGAGGACAAGGCAATATGAATCGTATTCGCACACGAACGACCCTGCTCGCCGCGATGATCGCGACGGCGCTCATGCAGGCACATGCCGCCGATGTCACACCGGCGGCAAACCCATCGGATTCGACGAGCGCCGCGGACCAGGCCGCGACCAACGATGCCGGCAAGCCGAAGAAAGCCGCCACGGCGACCAACGCCGACCCGCAGCAGGCGGTGCGACTGTCCGAAGTGACGGTGACGCCGTTGCGCGAAAGCCTGCAGAGCGCGCAGACGCTCAAGCAGGATGCGCGCGGCGTGGTCGACGCGATCGTCGCCGAAGACATCGGCAAACTGCCCGACAACAGCGTCGCGGACGCGATCCAACGCATTACCGGCGTGCAGGTGGCGCAGGGCTTCCAGGGCGAGACGACGGGCGTGGTCGTACGCGGCCTGCCGAACGTGATCACGACGCTCAACGGCCGCGAGATCTTCAGCGGCGTCGGCCGTTCCTTCGCATTCCAGAATCTGCCGGCCACCGCGGTGAAGGCGATCGCGGTGTACAAGACCAGCGACGCGAGCCTGCCCGACGGCGGCATTGCCGGTGTGGTCGACATGCAGCTATTCCGACCGTTCGATTTCGAAGGCAGCAAGGTCGCCGCCACGCTGACGGAAACGCACAGCAAGTACGGCGGCCACACCGATCCGACCGCAAGCCTGCTGCTCAGCAATCGCTGGCAGACCGACGTCGGCGAAGTCGGTGCGCTGGTCAATTTCAGCTATATGGGCCTGCACTACGACTACAACGCGGTCTGGGGCGATTTCCCGACCGTGCTCAAGGATGCCTCCGGCAACCCGATGCGCACCTCGGACGGCAAGTTGATTGCTTCGCCAAACGGCTTCGGCGCGGACTACAACATCGGCGACCGCAAGCGTCCGGAGCTCAACTATGCCCTGCAGTGGAAGCTCAACGACAGCACGGAGGTGTATGCGGAAGGGCTCTACACCTGGGTCAGCGACAACTACAACCAGCCGTTCTACTTCAGCTTCCCGGTCGGAGCGATCACGCCGACCAACGTGACCGTCACCAACCACTGTTACGCCGACCAACTCGCGGGTCAGTATTACGGCCAGACCATCTGCGATGCCGCCAGCGGTACCTGGTCGGGCAACAACTACGCGGCGACGAGCACGCAGGCGCACGAGGAATGGGGCCACGACATCCAGAACTCGATCGGCGTGAAGTGGCACGGCGACCGGCTGCGCCTCTCTTCCGACCTGTCGCAGAACCTGACCTCGTTCCACCTGCAGAACTTCATCATCGACACGTTCCTGAAGGCGCCGATCACCACCGTCTGGAGTGGTACCGGCGGACAGCAGCAGAACTGGACGATCGGCAACAACCTGCAACTCGATCCCGCCAACTACTATCTCAACGGTTTGTTCCAGACCTGGAACACGCAACAGGCCAAGCAGACCGCATGGCGCGCCGACGGTAACTACGACATCGGTTCGTCCTTCTTCCAGTACGTGGATTTCGGTCTGCGCTACGCCGATCACAAGGCGACGTATCACGGCAGCACGGAAATCTCGACACCGCCGCCCGGCGGCACCGGCGACGTGCCGGCCAATCCGAATCCGGCCAACCAGGTCGTCGCGCGTTTCCCGAAGGGCTATTTCTGCAATATGCCGACGACCGACGCGATTCCGGTGTCCTGGCTCACCGGCTGCTACGACTATCTGATCAACAATGCAGACGCACTGCGCACGCTCTACGGTCTGCCGACCGGTCTCGCGCCGGAGAATCCGGGCCGTTTCTACAACATCGGCGAGAAATCGCTGGCCGGTTACTTCCAGGTTGCCTACGGCAACGAGTTGCTCGGCATGCCGTTCGACGGCCTGGTCGGCATTCGTGCGGAACGGGTCAAGCGCAATCTCGACGCGTTCTCCTATGACAGTTCGACCAATACTTACTCGCCGCTTTCCGTCTCGACCAGTGCGCCGGTCTATTTGCCGAACGCCAGCTTCAACTGGCATTTCCGCGACGACCTGCAACTTCGCCTGGCCGCGGCGAGGACGCTGACGTATCCGGACTTCGGCGCACTCAATCCGTCGATCTCGCTGACGCCGGGCACGATCAACCGCGCCGGCTATGCGAGCAGCGGCAACCCGAACCTGACGCCGATCCGCTCGAAGAATTTCGACGCATCGCTGGAATGGTACTTTGCGCCCTCCGGCTATCTCAGCGCCGGCGGCTTCTATCGCGACATCAACGGCTACATCCAAACCTATGTCACAAATGTCACGATCAACGGCGCGGCGTACCAGCTGTCGTCGCCGCAAAGCGCGGGTTCCGGCCATCTCAGCGGCATGGAACTCGCTTATCAGCAGTTCTTCGATTTCCTGCCCGGCGCGTTGAGCGGACTCGGCGTACAGGTCAACTACACGCGGGTCAACGGCTCGACGAAATCGCCACAGTCGATCGGCGGCCCCACCATCGTCACGCCGCTGCAAAACGTTTCCAAGAACAATGGCAATGTCGTTCTGATGTACGAGAAGTACGGCATCTCGGCGCGACTGGCCTACAACTACCGCAGTCGTTACATCGACTTCTTCACGCAGCCGACGGTAGCCGGCATCAACGACGAAGTGAAGCCGGCCAACCAGCTCGACCTGTCGCTCGGCTACGACGTGAACAAGAACCTCACTGTCGTGTTCAACGCCAGCAACATCCTCGGCGCCAACCTGCACCAGTTCTGGGGCGACGGCGATACGCGGCCGCGCGACATCCGCTACCAGGATCGCACGGTCGGCTTGGGACTGCGCCTGAAACTCTGATCTCCACCGACGGCCCGCGGCGAAGGATTGTCCGGGCTCTTTTTCGGGGCGCGGGTTCAAGCGAGCATGCGCCCCTGACATTCACAATCCAGCGAGGGCTCTTTTATGACCGGTTCGAGATCCGATTCGGCAGTGTCGATCGCCTTGGCTTTTTTTCTGATCCTCGCCTGCTGCCTATGCGCCGCCTGTGCGCACGGCGCCAGCGGGACATTGCTGCAGGGAGGCACGCTGTATCCGCGCGTCGTGCGTCTGGCGCATGGGGCGCCCGCATCGAATGGCCAGCTCATTGCGAGCACGAATGGCGTGATCTTCAGGAGCACCGACAACGGTGCGAGCTGGACCCAGCTCGGCACCGTGCCGACCGCGGCCGGCAGCACCGAGCGTTGTTGCGCCACACTGTACGAGATGCCGCAGACGGTCGGCTCGCTCGCCGTAGGCACGCTGCTGTCCTCGGCGTCGTACCTCTACGGCAGCACACCCGCCATCGAGGTATACATCAGCACCGACCAGGGAGTGACCTGGTCGTATCACAGCATGCCCGTAATCGGCGGCGACACCAACGGCCCGCACGGTTTGTGGGAACCGGAATTCGAAGTCGCCAGCGATGGCGCACTCGTGATGTTCTGGTCCGACGAAACCGATCCGTGCTGCAGCCAGAAGCTCGCGCAGATCCGCACCTACAACGGCACAGGCTGGCAGAACCAGACCGACACGGTGCGCAGCACGATCCAGGCCGATCGTCCGGGCATGGTCACGGTCAGCAAGCTGCCGAACGGTCATTTCTTCATGACCTACGAGTTGTGCGGGCCGGCCGCATGCACGGTGTTCTCGCGCGTTTCGACCGACGGCTGGAACTTCGGCGATCCCACCAACGTGGGGACGAAGGTACAGACCGCGAGCGGCCAGTATCTCGAACACACGCCGCTGAACAAATGGAGTCCGTCGGTATTGTCGAGCAACGGCGCGATCGTGCTGACCGGCCAGATCGTCTACGACGCCAACGGCAGCGTATCGGCGTCGAACGGCTCGGTGCTGTTCGTCAACACCAACGTGGACGGCGCGGGCAGCTGGTACACGATCAACGCGCCGGTGCACGTGCCGAACCCGTACGACAACTACTGCCCGAACTATTCCTCGGCACTGCTGCCGGCCACGGACGGATCGAGCATCCTCGAACTCGCCTCCGACTACAACAACGGCGTATGCAACACGTATTTCGCCAGCGAGAAATGGAACCAGCTGCCCACCGACGGCGCGACCTATGTGTTGCGCAGCGTGCGCGCGTCGGGCCTTTGCCTGGACAATGCCGGCTGGTCGACGCAGAACAACACCAGCGCCGATCTTTGGGATTGCACGGGTTATCCGGTGCAGAACTGGACGACGCACGCGCATGGCGGCGGCTACTTCGCCCTGCAGAATCAGGCTACCGGACTGTGCCTGGACGACACCGGCGGCAGCGCCACGCCGGGCAATCTGGTCACGCTATGGGGCTGCGCCAACAACGCCAACCAGAACTGGATGTTCATCGACCTCGGCAACGGCAGTTACAAGCTGATGAGCCAGGCATCCGGTTCGCTGATGCTCGATGATCCGCAAGGCTCAACCACACACGGCACCCAATTGCAGATCTGGACCGACAACGGCCTCTCGCCGCAACAATGGACGTTGCAGCAACTGCCGCCCGATGGTGCAACCTACTCAGTGCACAGCGTGCAGGCGCCGAATCTGTGTCTGGACGATACTGGTTGGGGAACGACGAACAATACCAGCGCCGAACTGTGGGACTGCAACGGCCTGTCCGTGCAGAACTGGACCGCGCATGCAAAAGGCGGCGGCTGGTACAGCCTGCAGAATCAGTATTCCGGGCTGTGCCTGGACAACACCGGCGGCAGCACAACGCCGGGCAACCTCGTCACGCTGTGGGGCTGCGCCAACAACGCCAACCAGAACTGGATGATCATGCCGATCGGCAACGGCAGCTTCAAATTGATGAATCAGGCCTCGGGTTCGTTGATGCTCGACGATCCGAACGGTTCGACCACGCACGGCACGCAACTGAGGATCTGGACCGACAACGGCTTGCCGCCGCAGCAATGGACTTTCATTCCCTAGTCGATGCAAATGCTCGCTGCGGGGCGCAACTTTCGAGAATGGTAGGGACGGCGAAATGAAGTCTTGTTCGATTCGCGATGAAAGAGGAGTTTCGCTTCGACGCAGGCTACTGCTTGCGACAGGCATCTTTCTTCTGTCGAGCATTGCTTCTGCAGGGTCATTCTCACCCGGTCTCGGGAAAGTATTGTTTGCCCCTGACACGAGCCATCATCCAGATGAGACTGCCGGTTATCCGCGCGTCATCCGGCTTTCGCATGCAGAGAGCGCGAACGGAACACTGCTCGCCACCTTTGCTCGCTCCGGCGTGCCCGGCGAGACAGCGAACATGCCGATCTATCGTTCGACAGACAGCGGCAAGACGTGGTCGGCGCAGCCGATCGGCGTTGTTCGCGACACGGTGCATGGCTGGGACATCGAAGCACCTGCCCTGTTCGAGCTTCCGGCCGCACAAGGGGATCTTCCCGCCGGCACGCTGTTCGCCGCAGGAACCGCGTGGATGCGCAAGGACTTCCGCCAGCAGTCGATGGAAGTGTTCGTCAGTCGCGATGGCGGCGCGAACTGGACTTATCGCAGCAGTTGCGCGACCGAAGCGCTGCAAGTGAACAACGAAGGCCACGGCATCTGGGAACCGTTTTTCGCCATCACGGCCGACGGCAGCCTCAATTGCTTTTTTTCCGACGAGCGCCCTTCGGCCGACGGTTTCGCCCAGGTCATCGCCCATGTGCGCAGCACCGATGGCGGCGCGACCTGGGGCCCGGAAATCTTCGACGTAGCCATTCGCGATGGTCTCGCGCGACCGGGCATGCCGACCGTAATCCGGCTTCGCGACGGCCGCTACGCCATGAGCTTCGAGAACTGCCAGGCCGGCGCGGATGCCAATCATGTCTGTACGGTGTATCTGAAAACCTCGCCCGACGGACAGGACTGGACGCCGCTCTCCGCGCTCGGCGCACCGATTGCGACCGCGGACGGCAAGCGCTTCCTGCATACACCGACCATTGCCTGGACGCCCTACGGCGGAAGCAACGGCATGTTGATCGCGAGTGGACAACGCGTTGTCAGCGGGCCGGAAGGACACGTGACGATCGAACCGGAGTCGGGCAGGGTCCTGATGATCAACACCGAACTCGGCGCGGGACCATGGCATCCGATCGAGGCACCGATGCTCATCGATCCGACCGGCGGCTACGGTCCGAGTGAGACGGGTTGCCCCGGCTACAGTTCACCTCTGCTCGCCTCGAACGAATCCAAAGATCCAACCGTACTGATGCTGGCAGGTACAGCCACGACCAATGGCAAATGCGATATCCGATACGGTCTTGCGAAATTGCCGCGCGCGCATTGACGCCATGAATATAGAAAATACTCGGCGTGTACCCTCGTCTCGACATTCGGACCGAAGGGTATCGAGCAGCGTCTATCGATGGTCAGGTCGGATAAGAATCCTCCTCTTCGGTTTTCTGAGTCTCGCCGCGATGGAAGTCGAGAGTGCTGCGGCTCGACATCCGGAACCGTTGCTGCCCTCCGGTCCCGATCCATGGGTCGTCGCCCACGATGGCATCTACTACTACATGCACACGCTCGGCGATCGCATCGCGCTTTGGAAGACCACCGACATGACGCAGCTTGGCAAGGCGAAGCCGGTCGTCGTCTGGCGTGCGCCGCCGAGCGGCGAGAATTCGGCATCGATCTGGGCACCAGAGCTACACTTCCTCGACGGCAAGTGGTGGCTGTACTACACCGCCGCCGACAAAGTGCACGACGATGATGCGCATCGTTATGTGTTCGTGCTCGAAAACGATTCTCCGGACCCGACCACCGGACAATGGATCGACAAGGGCAAGCTGCAGACAAAACACAGCGGCATCGACGGCACCGTGTTCGAACATCGCGGCAAGCTCTACTTCGTCTACTCCGCTTACGTCGACGACCACAGCGATTTGATCGTTGCGCCGATGCTCAATCCTTGGACTTTGTCGGACAGACAAGTCGATATCGCGGCTCCGACCTACATGTGGGAAATGCAGGGTGGCCGCAAGATTCTCGAAGCCCCAGAGTTTCTCGAAGGTCCCACAGGCAAAGTATTTCTTTCGTATTCCGCCAGCGCCTGCTGGTCGGATCACTACGCGTTGGGATTGCTGAGTGCGGATGGCGCGGCCGATCTTGCCGATCCGGCATCGTGGACCAAGTCGCCGCAGCCGGTATTCGCCTCATCCGTACGTAACGGCCTGTATGCACCCGGCCACAACGGCTTCTTCAAGTCGCTCGACGGAAAGCAGGACTGGATCATCTTCCACGCCAACGGAGGACCGGGCTGGAAATGCACAAGTCGGCGTGCGCCGTACATGCAGCGGTTCCATTGGGACGCTGCCGGGAAGCCTCTGTTCGGCGAGCCCGGAGATGACGATGCGCCACTGCTGCACAAACGAGATGGCGAGAAAACTTCCGAACATCCACCGTGAACTCGAGACATGAAACTTCTCTTCCTGCTTTTTCTGACCTGGCTGGCGTGCGGCCCTTGTCTTGCGCAAGCGAGTCAGGCGAGCCCCGCACTGGAGTTGTTGGCACGCCGCGTCGACGAGGACGAAAAGAAGCTGTCGGACTGGGCGGAACTTGCGAGGTATCGGAACGACAATGCACATCTACCTGCGCCTCGCCCCGGCGAGAGTCGCGTGGTTTTTCTGGGCGATTCGATCACCGATTTCTGGGGGCGCGGAGTCGAACGCGGAACGTTTTTCCCGGGCAAACCGTATGTCAACCGCGGCATCAGCACGCAGACTACTGCACAGATGCTGGTGCGCTTCCGCGCCGACGTGGCCGCGCTCAAACCACGCGTGGTGGTCATTCTGGCAGGCACGAACGATATCGCCGGCAACACGGGGCCGGCAACGGACGGCATGATCGAGGACAATCTCGCGTCGATGAGCGAGATTGCGCAGGCCAATGGAATCAAAGTCGTACTCTCTTCGCTGCTGCCTGTGAACGACCTTTTCTATCCGAACGAAACCGAGAGCCGTCCGCAGCAGCGCATTCGCGCAATCAATAACTGGCTGCGCGACTACGCGGCGGTCAAGGGGTTCGCATACCTCGACTACTACGGCGTTTTCGTGGATGCCAATGGCCTGATGAAACCCGATCTGTCCAACGACGGACTGCATCCCAATACACGCGGGTACCGGTTGATGGAATCCTTGGCGCAACAGGCGATCGATCAGGCGCTTCGCCATTGATCGTGATGGCGGCCTGAAACGTTCTTTCAGGCCGCTTGCGGAATGGAGAACGGCAGGCATCTCCTGAATCCGCTACCATTCGCCTCCCGAATTCGCCCTGTTGCTTCGCGTGTCCCTGCCGATCGCCAATCCCTGGACGCTGTGCGTCGCGCCGATGATGGATTGGACCGACCGTCATTGCCGCTACTTCCACCGTCTGCTCGCACCGCATGCGCGCCTGTACACCGAGATGGTGACCACGGGCGCGATTGTGCACGGCGATCGCGCGCGTCATCTCGATTTCGACGCGGCCGAGCATCCGCTCGCGCTGCAGCTCGGCGGCCACGAGCCGGGCGAACTCGCCCAGTGCGCGCGCATCGGCGCGGACTGGGGTTACGACGAGATCAATCTCAACGTCGGCTGCCCGTCCGACCGCGTGCAGTCGGGGCGTTTCGGCGCCTGCCTGATGCGCGAGCCGGCGCTTGTCGCCGACTGCGTCGCGGCGATGCGCGCCGTTGTCCCGATTCCGGTGACAGTGAAATGCCGCATCGGCGTCGACGAGCAGGACGACTACGAGGACCTGCACCGTTTCGCCGAGATTCTCGTCGGCGCCGGACTCGAAACGCTGATCGTGCACGCGCGCAAGGCCTGGCTGCATGGCCTGTCGCCGAAGGAGAACCGCGAGATTCCGCCGCTCAACTACGAGCGCGTGTACCGGCTCAAGCAGGAATTCCCGCCGCTCGCGATCATCATCAACGGCGGCATCGTCGACGCGGACGCGGCGCAGGCGCATTGCGCAACGGTCGATGGCGTGATGCTCGGCCGCGCGGCGTATCACGATCCGTTCGTGCTCGCGCGCGGCGAGCAGGCGTTGTTCGGCACGCCGCTGCCCGACCGCGACGAGGTGCTGCAACGCATGCGGCCGTACGTCGAGGCCCACCTCGCCCGCGGCGGCGCGCTCAACCACATCGCGCGGCATATCCTCGGCCTCTATCTCGGCCTGCCCGGCGCGCGCTCATTTCGACGCAGCTTGAGCGAACACATGCACCAGGCCGGTGCCGACTTCCGCGTCATCGAACGGGCCCTTGCCGGTATGAGCGAACATGCACGGGCGGCGTAACGGTTCGCCGCTTTCTGCGGGAGGCGGAACGGTTCCACATGCGACGCCGGCCAGTTCAGGCCCAATTCAATCGAATTTCCCATAGTGGCTATCCCGGCCCCCGAATGGCCCGCCTGCCACCCTCATCTGCGCCAGAAATGAAATTCCGTTTTGCCACGATCGTCCTGCTTGCCGCTTTGGCGCTCTCGTCGCATGATGCCTTGGCCGCACCGCTGAGCATGCAGGAGGCGATCGCCAAGGTGCAGCGCGAAACCGGCGGCAAGGTGCTTTCGGCCGCCGAATCGAAGACGCAGGGCCGCAAGACGATCTACCGCATCAAGGTGCTCACGCGCGACGGCCAGGTTCGGATCGTCGAAGTGCCGGCCGAAAACTAACCCGAGGACTTGACCCCATGCGCGTACTACTGGTCGAAGACGAAGCCCCGTTGCGTGAAACCCTCGCCGCGCGCCTGAAGCGCGACGGTTTCGCCGTGGATACCGCCGCCGACGGCGAGGAAGGCACCTTCCTCGGCCGCGAGGTGCCGTTCGATGTCGCCATCATCGACCTCGGCCTGCCGAAGAAATCGGGCATGGACCTGGTCAAGGACCTGCGCGACGCCGGGCAGAAATACCCCATTCTCATCCTGACCGCGCGTTCGAGCTGGCAGGACAAGGTACAGGGCCTCAAGCACGGTGCCGACGATTACCTGGTCAAACCCTTCCACGTCGAGGAATTGCTTGCGCGCATCAACGCGCTCGTGCGCCGCGCCTCGGGCTGGACCAAGCCGACCCTCGAATGCGGCCCGATCGTGCTCGACACGACCGCGCAGACCGTGCACGTCGCCGGCGCGCCGGCCGACCTGACCAGCTACGAGTACAAGGTGCTCGAATACCTGATGCTGCACGCCGGCGAGCTCGTCTCCAAGGCCGATCT
>NZ_DASVOK010000361.1:0-7229 GCF_036383415.1 Rudaea sp.
GCGCCGATGCCGGCCGAGGCGCCGGTGACGAGCGCGCGGCGCCCGTTCGGTACAAGTGAGATCGTTGCGGGGACTTCGTTCGCCATGCGCGAAGCATAACAGGCGACGCACGTCGCCCGCGTGCAGCACCGCGCCTTCAGTTCTTCGCGCAGGGCGTGTTCGAGAGCGGATCATCGTCCGGTTTCAATGCGATCTTGCGCTGTGCCATTTCGACCTGTACCACGCGCGCCTCCGCGCATTTTCCTGCGCCGGCCAACGCCCCGACGTAATACGCGGCGGTTTGTGCCTGCCGTTTCTGGAAATCGTGCGTGCGCCCGAATTCATGCGCGGACTCCAAGGGCGCGAGCGCATCCGCATGGCGGCCCATGTCGACCAGCAGCATGCCGTGCCAGAGATTCGCGCGCTGCAGCGTCGGCGAGTCGGGCGAGGTTTCGCGTGCGAGCACCGGCATGGCCAGGTCGAACTGGGCGAGGCTTTCGTCACGGCGGCCGGCCAGGCGCAGTGCGCGCGCGAACGACACGCGATCCTGCGCCACTGCCATCGAATCGGCGCCGAACGATTGCGTGTGCAGTTCAATGACGCGCTCGTAAGTGCGCGCCGATTCGTTGTAGCGCTTGAGTTCGGCGAGCAGCAGCGCGCGATCCTTGAGATCGACCAAGTAGCGGCTGTTCGTTTCCGGCACGTCGTGGCTACGATAGAGCACAAAGATTTCCTCCATCGTCGCCCATGCCGCAGGTGTGTCTCCATTTTTCCATTGCGCCGTGGCGAGCGCATTCAGCGCGTACAACGTACCATCGATTTCGGGTGGATCGTTGGCGCGCTCGATCGCGACTGCCTCCTGCGCCCAGCGCAGCGCCTGCTGCGGTTTGTAGCTGACGCGCTGCGTGGCCAGCTCGGCGATCACCCAGGCACGGTCCTCCTTCGAGTCGGGCAACTTCGATTCCTGTATCTGCAACGCTCGCTCCGCGAGCGCCGCGGCTTTTTCCTCCTGGCCCAGGCCGAAGTAGCTGACCGAGGCGGCCATGAGCACGCGGATCGCCAGTTGTGGCTGCGCTGTGTATTCGCGGCCGGCCAATTCGACCGCGCGGTCGAGCGCCTGTTCGAGAGTGACGTTGGGCGTGCCGCTGACGCTGGCGTTGGAGCTTGCGAACACCGTGTGCAGGAAATCATTGGTCGCGCGCAGGCGGTCGAGCTGTTCGCGCGCACGCGCCGACTCGGCCAGTGCGCGCTGCGTTTCGCGATCGGCCCGTTCGGTCTGCGCCAC
This sequence comes from Rudaea sp., assembly GCF_036383415.1. Lineage (GTDB taxonomy): Bacteria > Pseudomonadota > Gammaproteobacteria > Xanthomonadales > Rhodanobacteraceae > Rudaea. Next base: position 1,265 of record NZ_DASVOK010000361.1, read on the forward strand.
GGCGAGATCGCGCTGCACGCGCGTCTGCCGTACCTGCCAGGCCATGCCGGCGACGCCGGCGATCAGTGCGAGCGCGGCGATCACGCCGAGCGCGACCGTGACACGGTTGCGCGCGACGAACTTGCGCGCGCGATAGGCGAGCACACCGTCGCGCGCACGCACGGGGCGATGGTAGAGATGGCGGCGCACGTCGTCGGCAAGCTGTTCGACGCTGGCATAGCGGCGCTCGGGTTCCTTGCGCAGCGCCATCAGCACGATGTTGTCGAGGTCGCCGCGCAATTCGCGCCGCGGTGCGGATGCACGCGCCGCGCCCGCGCCGACCGCATCCGGCAGCGTCGTGCTCGGGCGTTCCGGTTCGGTCGCGACGATCTCGTGGACGAGGTCGGCCAAGTGCGCCTTGTCGGCCTTGTATGGGCTGTGCCCGGTCAGCAGACGATAGAGCAGCACGCCGAGCGAGTAGACGTCGCTCGCCGTGGTGATCGCCTCGCCCTTGACCTGCTCGGGGCTGGCGTATTCGGGTGTGAAGGCGTTGAGCGTCGCCGCGTCACCGGCGTCGGCGTCGGCGTCGACGTCGACGAGGCGGGCGATGCCGAAGTCGAGCAGCTTCACGCGGCCGTTCGCGTCGACGAGGATGTTGCTCGGCTTGAGGTCGCGATGAACGATCAGGCGCTGGTGCGCAAACTGCACCGCGGCGCAGACTTCGCAGAAAAGTTCCAGGCGCGCGCGCAGGTCGAGGCCGCGCTCGCGGCAGTAGCGGTCGATCGGCACGCCGTCGACATAGTCCATGACGAGGTAGGGCGTGCCGTCCTCGGCCGCACCGCCGTCGATCAGACGCGCGATGTTCGGATGGTCGAGGCCAGCGAGGATCTGCCGCTCCATGCGGAAGCGGCGAACGACGTCGCGACCGCCGAGGTCGGCGCGGATCAACTTGATCGCGACTTCCTTGCGATAGGCGTCGTCGTCGCGCGCTGCGCGGAACACGCGACCCATGCCGCCGCTCGCGATCACCGCGGCGATACGATACGGACCAAGTGTGCGGCCGATCCACGCGTCCGCTTCATGCGCCGCGTCGTGCGCGGCACGTGCGATCGCTGCGGCGGGCGTGACGCCGGCAAGAAAACCGTCGGTGTTTTGTGCGCCGGTGAGCCATTCGAGTGCCTCGCGCAACAGCGCTTCGTCTGCGCCCGCGACGGCACTCGCATGCGCTGCGCGCTGCTCAGGCGGAAGCTCGAGGCATTCGCCGATCAGCTCGGTCAGTTTCTGCCAGCGCTCGGAGTTCATTGCGGTCGCGTCCATTTCTGCATGGTGTCGACGTCGCGCCGCCGCGCTGCCTCAGCGCGCCTGCAGCTGCGTCAGCGAAGCGCGTGTGCGCACGGCACCGCTCTGCACGAGCTCGACGATGTCCTGGGTTTCCTCGTCGATCATTTCCGGAATCTGCGCGACCAGCTTGCTGGAATTTTCGAACAGCGCGATCGCTTCGTGCTTGAGTGCGATGCGCTGCTCGCGCGAAAGGTCGGTTTCCTCGCTGCGACGCAGGCTGAATTCGCCCTTGAGTCCGTCGATCCACGCGCGCACGGCGGTCATCTGGCGCTGCCCCGAGAGATAGTCGGGCAATTGCTGCACCATGCGTTCGACCGCGGCGAGCTCTTCGAGTTGGACGCGCACCGAAGTGCCGGCGCGCAGTTCCATCTCCGCCTGTTCCAGGCGGGTAGCGATACGGTTGACCATCGCGGTCGGCTGGCCCGGATCCTGGCGCTGCATCTCTTCGTCGTAGTCGCGCGCCTTGCGGTAGTAGGCGCGTCCTGTGTCGTAGTCGCCACCGCGCGCGGCGATCGAGGCAGCGGTGCCCGATTCGAGCACGAGGTTGATGAGGTTCTTGATGTCGTGGGGATTCTTCGCGTACGCGACCTCCTGTTCGCGGACGGCATCCTGCGCATAGGCAAGTGCCTTGGCGACGCGCTGCGTGTCGTCGTGGTCCTCGAGTTGGGCGCGGGCGAGAAAAAGCGAAGTCGTCGCGAGCGCGTTAGCGACGTCGTCGCGATCCTTGTCGTTGGCCGCGGTGCGTTGCGCGGCCTGGTAGACGGCATAGGCTTCGCGCGTCAGCGCAAGGCGCTGGCTCGCGGGCATGTCGATGCCGGGTGCCTTGGCGAACTCGGCGAGCGCATTCGCGCGCGCCTGGGTCAGAGACGAGGGCTCGTCGGCGCTGGGTGCTGCGCGCGCGAGCGCCGCGGCCGTTTCGAATTGTGCCCTGGCTGCGTCGAAGTGCTGAGCGTCACCCTCGCTGCCGGCGAGCAAAGTCTGCGCGAACAGACGCAGTTCCGACGAACGCGCGTCGGACGGTGCGAGCTCGTCCGCGCGCTTGAGCGCGGCAAGGGCGGAGCTCGCGCTGGCTGCGCGCTGCGCGGGCGGAATCAGCCCGCGCTCCTGAATCTGCGCGAGTTTGACGTAGCCCCTCGCGACATCGAGCAGCAAGCTGCGGTTGCCGCCCGCATCGGCGGCGAGGCGGCCGAGGTATTCGACGCCGGTGTCGAGCAAGGTCTGCTGCGCTTTCGCCGTGCCGGGCACGTCGACGATCTGCAGGAACACGTCGCCGACGAAACGGTTGGCGAGGTCCCGGACGCTGTCGAAATGGCGTTCGGCGCGCGCCCTCTCCGCGCGCGCGACACGGGCCTTTTCCAGCGCATAGACCGACAGCGTGAGCAGGCCGGCAACGGCAAGCGAGCCGAGTGCCACGCCGAGACGGTGGCGCACGAGGAACTTGCGCGCGCGATAAGCGAGCGCGCCGTCGCGTGCGCGCACCGGCCGGTTGTCGAGGTGGCGACGCACGTCGTCGGCGAACTGTTCGGCCGAGGGATAGCGCTGCGCGGGTTCCTTGCGCAGCGCCATGAGCACGATCGTGTCGAGGTCGCCGCGCAGCGCGCGACGCAGGCGCTCGGTGTCGAGCGTGGGAGCCACCGAGTTGCCGCCGCGGCCCGATTCGCCCGCGCTCGCGCTCGGTCGCGCGGGATCGGTGCTGACGATCTCGCGCACGAGCGCGTGCAGTTGCGAGTTGTCCGAACGGTACGGGCTGCGTCCGGCGAGCAGGCGATAGAGCAGCACGCCGAGCGAGTAGATGTCGCTCGCGGTCGTGATCGGCTCGCCCTTGACCTGCTCGGGGCTCGCGTACTCCGGCGTGAACGCGGTCAGCGTGGTCGGGCTGTCCGCATCGGCGTCGATCAGGCGTGCGATGCCGAAGTCGAGCAGCTTCACCTTGCCGTCGCGATCGATGAGGATGTTGCTCGGCTTGAGGTCGCGATGCACGACCAGGTGCTGGTGTGCGAACTGCACCGCCGCGCAGACCTCGCAGAACAGTTGCAGGCGCTCGCGCACGCCGAGCGCGAGGCGATTGCAGTAGCGATCGATCGGCTCGCCTTCGACATAGTCCATGACGAGGTAGGGCAGGCCGTCTTCGGTCGTGCCGCCGTCGATCAGGCGCGCGATGTTCGGGTGATCGAGACCGGCGAGGATCTGCCGCTCCATGCGAAAGCGTGCTGCAACTGCGTCGCCGCCGAGATCGGGACGGATCAGCTTGATCGCGACGATCTTGTGGTACTCGTCGTCGTCGCGCACGGCGCGGAACACGCTGCCCATGCCGCCGCGCGCGACTTCGCCGACGATGCGGTACGGCCCGAGCCGGCGCCCGACCCAGCCCGGCATGGCTGCGGCTACCGTCGCCGACTGCAACAATTGAGTGTCGACCTGCAACGGCTGTTGCAGGAAATCCTCGCCGCCGGCGGCACTGGCCAGCCAGGCGAGCACCTCGCGGTACTGGGCCTCGTCATCGCCGCAGCGTGCGCGCGCGAACGCGTCGCGTTCGGCGACGGGCAAGTCCAGACATTCACCAACGATATCGGTGAGTTTCTGCCAGCGTGCGGATTCCATAACCCCCAAAGCGCAACACGACCCCGATCGGCTCATCGCGCCGTGGTGGTTGACCACAGCGAACCCCGATGAGCCGATTTTCCCGATTCTACGCTGAAGAAATTGAAGCGGGCGTTTCCCGCGTCGAGTCGGATCGGGGATCAGGATCCATTGTTCACTTCAGGAGTGGGGAGCAAAACCATGTTGCAAGCGTTCTTCAAGGCGATGGCTTTCGTCGTTCTCTGTGCGGTTTCCTTGCCCGCGGCTGCGATTTTCCAGAACGGCGGGTTCGAAAGTGGCGACTTTACCGGCTGGACCACGGGCTATGGGGTCAACAATGGCTTGGCCGGTTCGCAGCCTTTCACGAGCGCCAGCATCAATCTCGGCAGCGGCGGCTCGTTCCGTGGCGCGGTGGTGTCGGCAGGGCCGGACCTGGTCGGCGCGCCGATCACTTTGCCCCATGTGGGTAGCCGCACGGCGCGGGTCAACAACAGCGACACGGGTGGTTACGCGAATTTCATCAGCCAGACCGACGTCATCACCAATGCCGACCGCGACGCGGGCGACCAGAAGCTGCACGTACGCTTCGACTACGCGGTCGTGCTCGAGAACCCGGGCCACGATCCTGATGAGCAGCCTTTCTTCTTCATCCGCGTGCGCGACGTGACCGCAGGCACGACTCTGTACGAGGACTTTTCCTTCGCCGGGCAGACCGGCACCCAGTTCCAGTTGTTGGCAAACACGGACTACAGTTACCTGAACTGGAAGGGCGCGGACGTAGTCGTTCCCGATACGAGCGTTGGCCATTCGATCGAGGTTTACCTGCTTGCCTCCGACTGTTCGCCGAGCGCACACCTGGGCTACGCCTACCTCGATGGTTTCGGCTCGCAAGTCGTGACCCCGCCGCCGTCGACCGGGCCTGCCGCGCCTGCGCCGATGCTCGACGAGATGGCGCTGATTGGTCTGGGATTGCTGCTGCTGGGTGCGGCCGTCGTTTCGATGCGTAGGGCCTGAGCGAGGCTCCCAGCGTCGAAGTGAGCGGATTTGCCCATGCGTCGAACCCCGATTTTGTTCGCCTGCGTTGCCGTCGCAGTGCTGGCCGCCGGACTTGTTCCGGCCGCCTCGCGCTGGTACGCGGAACGGCAGCGCGAGACGGCGATCGAGCGGCAACGTCACGCGGTGCTTGCCGAAGCGCAGGCGCAGCAGAACGAACTCGCCGCAAACAAGCCGCAGCTTCTCGCTGAGCTGGGCGCCTTGCAGGCGGCAGGTGAGTACGAAAAGGTGCTGGCACTGGCCGGTCGCTATCGTCTGGCCGACGACCAGGAGGTCCGGGCGCTCTACGCACGTTCGGCTGCGCAAGTGAACCTGAGGCAGACGCTCGCACGCATGGCTGAACTCACGCAGACCCAGTGCACGGACCGCAACGCCGTGGACTCTGTACGAAACGCGTTTGCGCAGGCGTTTCCCGCGACGCCACCGATCCCCGCCGGCGAGTGGTCCGCCACACGGCTCGATACGGCAGCCTTCGTCGAGCCGATTCGCGAGCGTGTACGGGCGCTGATTGGTTCGACGGGCAACGCGACAGCCCACGAGCAGGCACGGCCGGGCTCCGTGCTCGATGCCTTGCGTGGCGATCATCCGCCGCGCCTGCATCCCGCGGTGCTGCATCAACTCATGCAGGACACGCAGGCGCAGCCTGCGTTGTGCGCGTGGCGCGTCCGCGGAACCTGGGCGACGGCCGGCAATCCCGCCAAGCCGTTCGAAGTGACGCTGTGGCTCGCACCGTCGGCGACGGAGCGCACGATGACGCACGACGTGCTCTCGCTGCAGGGGCTGTGATCCGAACGACGGCGACAAGTCCACGTCCATCGCCTTGCCGCACCCAGGAATCAGGATGAGCCGGTTTTCGCGATTCTGCGCTTGAAAGATTGCAACGAACCTCATTCGAGGTCGCAAACCCGAAAATGGAGACCGCCATGTCCGTCCAGATCAACACCTGCACGCCCGCCGCCGCGCGCGCTGCCTTGCGCCGCTTGCCCGCGCTGAGCGCCGCCATTGCGCTTGT
>NZ_DASVOK010000362.1:0-5311 GCF_036383415.1 Rudaea sp.
GGTGAGGTGGAAACAACCTTGCACGGACGCGGTCGCGTAGTGTTGCGCCCATCCGGTACCGAGCCGCTTGTGCGCGTGACCGTGGAAGGCGAGGACGCCGACGAGGTGCGGCGATTGGCGGAGAATTTGGCCAAGGCCGTAGAATTGGCAGCATCTTGAGCAATCATCCTTGATTGCGAAAATCAAAAGCGGCCATCCCTGGCCGCACTTTTCAACAACATCTGACCCAGACAGGCGTATGGCCAATCACGTTCCCACCCTCGACATCCGCCGCTACGACACCGACCGCAAGGCCTTCGTCGCCGAACTCGGCGCGGCCTATCGTGAGTACGGTTTCTGCGGCATCTCCGGCCACGGCATTGCGCAGGAACTGATCGACAATTCCTACGACGTGTTCCAGCGCTTCTTCGCGCTGCCGACCGAGACGAAGATGAAGTACCACCTGCCCGGCACGGGAGGTGCGCGCGGCTACACGCCGTTCGGCATCGAGACGGCGAAGGATTCGAAATACTTCGACCTCAAGGAATTCTGGCATGTCGGCCGCGAGCTGCCTGCCGGTTCGAAGTACGCCGACTACATGGCGCCGAACCTGTGGCCGAGCGAGGTGCCGGGCTTCAAGCAGTACGGCTATGGCCTCTACGAAGCGCTCGACGCTCTCGGTTCGCGCGTACTGCGCGCGCTCGCGCTGCATATCGATCTGCCGGAAAACTATTTCGACGACAAGACCAATTTCGGAAACTCCATCCTGCGGCCGATCCACTATCCGCCGATCACTTCGGATGCGATTCCCAATGTCCGCGCCGGTGCGCACGAAGACATCAATTTCATCACGCTGCTCGTCGGCGCGAGCGCGGAAGGCCTGCAGCTCCTGCAGCGCAACGGCGAGTGGCTGCCGATCACGACCCAGGGCGACACGATCGTGGTCAATATCGGCGACATGCTGCAGCGCCTGACCAACCACGTGTATCCGTCGACGACGCACCGCGTGGTCAACCCGCCGGGCGAGAAGGCGCGCCAGCCGCGCTACTCGGTGCCGTTCTTCCTGCATCCGAATCCCGACGTCGTGCTCGATCCGCTGCCGCAGACGATCACGGCCGACAATCCGCGCCGCTACGACACGTCGATCACCTCGCATGAATATCTGCAACAGCGGCTGCGCGAGATCAAACTCATCAAGTGAATACACTGAAGCCCTCCCCTTCAAGGGGAGGGCTTGGGTGGAGATGGTGTTAACCTCAGCGCAATCTCGTGCTGACACCATCCCCATCCCGGCCTTCCCCTTGAAGGGGAAGTGCAGTTCCACTCCAAGCCGAAAAACATGCAAATCGAAAGCAAACTGCCCAAAGTCGGCACGACCATTTTCACAGTGATGTCGCAGCTCGCCGTGCAGCATCAGGCGGTGAATCTCGGACAAGGGTTTCCGGACTTCGACGGCCCGCAGTCGTTGCGCGATGCGCTCACGCGTGCGATGAACGAGCACAAGAACCAATATGCGCCGATGACGGGAATTCCCGCGCTGCGCCAGCAGATCGCGCTGAAGACCGAGAAGCTCTACGGCGCCAAGGTCAACGTCGACACCGAGGTGACGGTGACCAGCGGCGCGACCGAAGCGCTGTTCGCCGCGATCGCCGCGGTCGTGCATCCGGGCGACGAAGTCATCGTGCTCGATCCTTGCTACGACAGCTATGAGCCGGCGATCGAATTGTCCGGCGGACGCGCCGTGCACGTGCCGCTGAGCCTGCCAGATTTCTCGGTCGACTGGCAGCGGGTCAAGGATGCGATCACGCCGAAGACGCGTCTGATTCTGATCAACTCGCCGCACAATCCGACCGGCGCCGTGCTGTCGGCCGCCGATCTCGATGCGCTCGCCGCGATCGTGCGCGACACCAACATCTTCGTGCTGTCCGACGAAGTCTATGAGCACATCGTGTTCGACGGCGCGCTGCACCAGAGCGTGCTGCGCCACCCCGAACTCGCCGCGCGCAGCTTCGTCGTGTCGTCGTTCGGCAAGACTTACCACTGCACCGGCTGGAAGGTCGGCTACTGCATCGCGCCGCAGGCGCTTAGCGCCGAGTTTCGCAAAGTGCACCAGTACCTGACGTTCTGCACGTTCAATCCTGCGCAGTGGGCGTTCGCCGAGATCCTCGAAACTGATCCGCAGCACTACCTCGACTTGCCCGCGTTCTATCAGGCCAAGCGCGACCGCTTCCGCGACTTGATCGCCGGATCGAAGTTCAAGCCGTTGCCGGTGCGCGGTGCGTATTTCCAGGTCGTCGACTATTCGGCGATCAGCGACATGGATGATCTGAATTTCTGCGAGTGGCTGATCCACAACGCGAGCGTGGCGGCGATTCCGGTGTCCGCGTTTTACGAGACGCCGCCCGACACGCGCCTCGTGCGCTTCTGCTTCGCGAAGAGTGACGAGACGCTCGTGGCTGCGGCGGAGCGGCTATGCAAACTCTGAGAGTCTCGCTAGTCCAGGGCGCGACGCGCTGGCACGATGCGGCGGCAAACCGGGCGTATTACGGCGCTTTCGCACGCTCGCTGAAAGGGCAGAGCGATCTGATCGTGCTGCCGGAGACCTTCACGAGCGGCTTCACTAACGAGACCCTGCACCAGGCCGAAACGATGCAAGGCGAAAGTTTCGCCTGGCTGAAATCGATCGCGCAGGAAGTCGGCAGCGTCATCACCGGCAGCATGGTCATCCGCGAGGGCGAGCGCTGCGTCAACCGCCTCGTCTGGATGCGGCCCGACGGCACGTTCGAGCTCTACGACAAGCGCCACCTGTTCCGCATGGCCAAGGAACACGAGCGCTACGCGGGCGGCGACGTGCGCTTGATCGTCGAGTTGAACGGCTGGCGCGTTTTGCCGCAGGTTTGCTACGACCTGCGTTTTCCGGTCTGGCTGCGCAATCGCTACAACAAGGTTGCACAGCGCTTCGACTACGACCTCGCGATCTTCGTCGCCAACTGGCCATCGCCGCGGCGTGAACCATGGCGTACGCTGCTGCGCGCGCGCGCGATCGAGAACTTGAGCTATGTCGTCGGCGTCAATCGCGTCGGCGTCGACGGCAACAATTTGCCTTACTCGGGCGACAGCGCAGCACTCGATTTCGTCGGCGCACCGCTGGTCGAACTCGGCGCGCAGGAGCAGGTCGTGACCGTGACGCTTGATCCGGCCGCGCTCGCTGCGCATCGCGAACGCTTCCCGGCGTGGATGGATGCGGACGATTTTGAATTGAAGGTGTGATTCCAATGAAGTTGGCCGCCGCGCGATTCGCCACAATCCTTGTCGTTCTCTGTCTGGCACTGACGAGCCCGTTCGCTGCCGCGCAATTGCAGACCGGTTCCGCGATCTGGGAAAAGGACATCCAGAAATTCGAAGCGGCGGACGAGGCGAATCCGCCGAAGCCCGGTGCGATCCTGTTCATTGGCTCCTCGTCGATCGAGCATTGGAAGGATGTCGCCAACGACTTCCCCAACAAGCGCGTGCTCAACCGCGGCTTTGGCGGGTCGCGCATCGTCGATTCGACGTACTATGCCGGCCGCATCGTCGCGCCGTACAAGCCGAGCATGATCGTGTTCTATGCGGGCGACAATGACATCGCCGACGGCCACACGGCGCAGCAGGTCTTCGACGACTATGTCGCCTTCGTCGCACGCGTGCGCAAGGACCTGCCGAAAACGCCGATCGCCTACATCTCGATCAAGCCAAGCCCGTCGCGGGTCGCACTGCTGCCGGTAATGACGGAGGCGAATGCGAAGATCCGTGCTTATGCGGTTGCGCATCCGCATCTGCTCTACATCGACGTCGCGAGCAAGATGCTCGATGCGAGCGGCCAGCCGCGCGCCGAGCTGTTCGTCGAGGATCGTCTGCACATGAATCGCGCCGGCTACGACCTTTGGCGCGGGACCATCGCGCCGTTCCTGCCCTGATCGGATTGCCAATCTGCCGCACTGCGGCATAATGGGAAGTTCCAGCCAGGAGCACCCATGAGTCGTGGATACAATTTCGCCGCCGGCCCGGCCGCGGTGCCGGAAGCCGTGTTGCGCCAGGCGCAGGCCGAACTGCTCGACTGGGGGCAGGCGCGCGCTTCGGTGATGGAGATCAGCCATCGCGGCAAATTGTTCGCCGAGCTCGCGGCCGAGTCCGAACGCGACCTGCGTTACCTGCTCGATATTCCCGACAACTACAAGGTGCTGTTCCTGCAGGGCGGGGCGACCCAGCATTTCGCCCAGATTCCGATGAATTTCGCCCGCCGCGACCAGATCGTCGACTACGTCGTCACCGGCCATTGGGGCGAGAAAGCCGTGCGCGAGGCGAAGACGCTGGCCGACGTGCGTGTCGCGGCGAACAGCGACTCGAACCGGCACACGGCGATTCCTGCGCGCGACACCTGGAAGCTGCATGCGGACGCCGCCTATGTCCATTACACGCCAAACGAGACGATCCACGGCGTCGAGTTCCAGCACGTGCCCGAGGTCGGCGACGTGCCGCTGGTCGCCGACATGTCCTCGGACATCCTTTCGCGCCCGCTCGACGTTCGCAAGTTCGGCCTGATCTACGCCGGCGCGCAGAAGAACATCGGCGCCTCCGGCCTTGTCGTCATGATCGTGCGCGAGGACCTGCTCGTGCGTTGTCCGAAGGACATGCCGAAGATCTTCAACTACGCCGAGCACGCGGCCAACGATTCGATGCTCAACACGCCGAACACGTTCGGCTGGTATCTGGCGGGACTCGTGTTCGAATGGCTGCTGGAGCAGGGCGGCGTGGCGGCGATGGGCGAGCGCAACCGTGCCAAGGCCGACCTGCTTTATGGCTATATCGACAACTCGGGTTTCTACAGGAACCCGGTGGAAAAATCCGCGCGTTCGCGGATGAACGTGCCGTTCACGCTGTTCGACGAGGAGCTGAACGCGCTGGTCCTCAAGGAATCCGAAGCCGCGGGCCTGCTCGCGCTCAAGGGGCACAAGGCCGTCGGCGGCATGCGCGCCTCGCTCTACAATGCGGTGACGCTGCAGGCGGTACACGCGCTGGTCGATTTCATGCGTGATTTCGCCAAGCGCTACGGCTAGGGAACCTCCGATTAACCTACTGCGCACCAAGTCCGAAATTCTGTAAAAGTATACTCATGGCCGCAAAGAAGACACCGAAGACCAAAGCCGCCGCAGCGAAGACTCCGCCGCTCGACCTCGCCCAGGCGCGCACGCGCATCGACGGCATCGATCGCCAGATCCAGGAGTTGATCGCCGAGCGCGCAGGCTGGGCGCAGCAGGTCGGCAAGGCCAAGGGTCCGCTCAAGGCCGCGGTC
>NZ_DASVOK010000363.1:0-32811 GCF_036383415.1 Rudaea sp.
GGCGAGCGCGGCGCAGGGCGCCGAGGCGATCGCGCGCCACGTGCGCCAAGCGAACGGGCGCATTGCGATCATGGCCGGCGGCGGCGTCAATGCCGACAACGTGCTCGAACTCGTCGCGCGCACGGGCGTGACCGAGTGCCATTCCTCGGCTGGCGCCATGCGCCGCTCGGGCATGCGCCTGCGTCGCGAGGACTTGCCCGGACTGGAACCGGATTTCGTGCAGACCGATGTCACGCGAGTACGCGCGCTCGTCGCGGCGTTGCGCGGGAGTTGATCGATGGCACTCAGCAAAAGCTGGTCAGGGAAATTTCACCCTGGGATCGTGATGAAAAGAACAAGCATATTTTTTGCATCGATGCTCGCAGGTGCGTTCGCGCTGCCCGCGCTCGCCGCCGATGCGGCGGGCGCTGATCCGATCGATGCGGTCAACACCGTCATTGGTACGCAGGACGAAGGCAACACGTTCCCCGGTGCATCCGCGCCGTTCGGCATGATCCAGGTCAGCCCGATCGGCTCCCACTACGCGGGCTGGCAGTACACCGACAAGAAGATTCGCGGCTTCGGACACTTCTTCCTGTCCGGTGCGGGATGCTTCGAGCAAGGCGGCCTTGTTTCGGTGTTGCCGGTGACAGGCACGATCGGCGCCGACGCGAAATCCACATTTGATACGGGCAATCCCGAAGCCTTCGACCAGACACGCTATGCCGCTGCGTTCGATCATCAGGGCGAAATCGGCAAGCCCGGCTACTACAAGGTGCGCCTGACGGCTGATTCAAATCAACACGGTGGCGGCATCGATGCGGAAACGACCGCGCTCACGCGCGTCGGCGCCGAGCGCTATACCTTCGCCCAAGGCGCGCAGGCGCATGTACTGGTCAATCTCGGCCAGGCGACGGTGCGTCACCGCGTGATCCACAGCAACATCCACATTGTCGACGACCACAGCGTCGAAGGCTCGCTCGAAGTCATCGGCTTCTGCGGCGGCAGCGCGTACACGACCTGGTTCCGCCTCGAATTCGATCGACCGTTCAAGGCACATGGCACCTGGAACAAACTCATGGGCACGCCCGGATCGAAGGAATCGAGCGCGGCCGAAGCGCCGAACGGCGCCTGGTTCGACTTCGACACCAAGGACTCGCGCGAAGTGACCATCGTCAGCGCGGTCTCGCATGTCGACGCCGACGGCGCGCGCAACAATCTGCGCAGCGAAGGCTATGTCGACGGCAAGCCTCTCGGCTTCGATGCGATCCGACAACGCGCACAGGATGCCTGGCGCAAGGAGCTGGGCAGCGTGCGCGTGCGCGGCGGTACCGTGGAAGACCGTGTCGTCTTCACCACCTCGCTCTACCACACCCTGCTGCAGCCGCTGACCGGCAGCGATGCCGACGGCCGCTATCGCGGCTGGGACGATGCGATCCACAAGGCCGACGGCTGGACCTACTACGAATACTTCTCGCTCTGGGACACCTACCGCGCGCAGAACCAGATGCTCGCGATCCTGCGCCCGCAGCGTGCGGGCGATATCGCCCGCACCGTCGTCACGATCGCCGAACAGGGGGGCTGGCTGCCGCGTTGGGGCTACGCGAACTACGAGACGAATACGATGACCGGCGATCCGGTCACGCCGTTCCTCGCCGACGCGTGGAAGTACGGCGCGCTGTCGGGCGACGAGGCAAGGCGCGCCTACGCCGCACTCAAGCGCAATGCCGATAGCGTGCCGCCAAGGTCATGGCGCGAGGAAGGCCGCGCGGGCAACGCCAACTACATCGCCAAGGGTTTCATCGAATACGAAAAGTCGTCGAGCAAAAAGAAGGCGATGGACGTCGACCAGGAGCACGCCGCCTCGGCCACGTTCGAATATGCGCAGGCCGATTGCTCGCTCGCGCTGATGGCGCACGGCCTCGGCGAGAAGGCCGATGCGCAGCGCTGGTCGGCGCGCAGCGGCAACTGGAAAAACCTCTGGGACGCCTCGATCGTCGACAACGAACACGGCGGCTTCAAGGGCTTCCCGCGGCCAAAGACGCTGGACGGCAATTGGTTCTCGCCGAAGGACAAACCCTATTCACCCGCCAGCGAAGACGGATTCCACGAAGGCACTGCCTGGCAGTATCAGTGGCTCGAACAGCAGGATGTGCCTTCGCTGGTCAAGGCGATGGGCGGCGCCGAACAGGCGCATAAACGTCTGGACGTCTTCTTCGCTCTCGACAAGCTGCTTGCCGATCCGCTGCATGCCGCGCGCAAGGAATGGGTCATGGGCGCCTACGACTATTACAACCAGTTCCGCTACAACCCGAACAACGAGCCCGACCTGCACAGCCCTTGGATGTACACGCTGACCGGCGCGCCATGGAAGACCGCGGTCGTGCTGCGCGCGGCGCAGTCGCTGTTCACCGACGGGCCGAACGGCGTCACCGGCAACGACGACCTCGGCACGATGTCGGCGTGGTATCTGTTCAGCGCGCTCGGCCTTTATCCTGGCATGCCGGGCACGGGCCATCTGCTGCTGCACACGCCACGCTTCGAGCACGTCGAGATCGATCTCGACGGCGGCAAGACGCTGACGATCGACGCACCCGGCGCGGATGGCAGCAAGCTGCAATACATCGAGGCTGCGCAGATCAACGACCGGGCGCAGGCGAAAGTCTTCACCGACTGGGATACGCTGCGTCGCGGCGCGACGATCCGCTATGCGCTGACCGGCAAGACGCCAGCCTGGGGCACGCATCCCGCCGATCTGCCGCCGGCAGCGTGTCCAGGCGCCGCGGCACATTGATGCGGAGACACCTGACCAGGGGAAACAGGACATGAAGAAAGCCGCTAGCAAAGCCCGCGTCGCGCAACGCACGCCTACGGTCAGCGACATCGCCGCCGGCGCGGGCGTATCGCGCGCGACCGTTTCGCTCGTGCTGCGCGAGAGCCCGCTCGTGCACCCGGACACGCGCGCACGCGTGCAGGCGGAATTGAAGAAACAGAATTACGTCTACAACCGCGGCGCGGCAAACTTGCGTCGGCGCACCTCGAGCGCGATCGCGCTCGTGATCAACGACCTGTCGAACCCGTTCTTCGCCGAATTCGCCACTGGCGTCGATGAGGCGCTCGGCACGAGGGGTTACGTCACCCTGCTCGGCAACACCGGCGAATCGCCGCAGCGCCAGCAGGCCGTGCTCGCCTCTCTCATGGAGCATACGCCCGCCGGCCTGATCCTCTCGCCCGCCGAGCACAGCGACGCGGAGCAACTGCGTCAGGTGCTCGGCACGCATCTGCCGGTACTCGTGTTCAACCGCAAGCTCGAAGGTGGCGACTGGAATTTCCTCGCCCTCGATAACGCGCGCGGCGCGGAAATGGCCACCGCGCATCTGATCGAGCGCGGCCACCGCCACATCGCGTTCTACGGCGGCCATGCCGACTCGAGCTCGTGCCGCCAGCGCCGCGCGGGCTACGAGAAGGCACTGCGTGCGGCCGGCCTGCGCGTGCGCAAGGAGTGGATGATCGAAACCGCGCCGAGTCGCATCGACTCGGCAGCGAACACTCCCGCCCTGTTCGCGGGCAAGGACCATCCGACCGCAGCGGTCTGCTACAACGACGCGGTCGCGCTCGGACTGATGCTCGGTCTCGCCGCGCGAGGTATGCGCCCGGGCCGCGATTTCGCCCTGACCGGCTTCGACGATATTCCCGAGGCCGCACTCGCCTCGCCGCCACTGACCACGATCGCCACGCAGCCACGCGAGCGCGGGCGCCAGGCGGCGCAACTGCTGCTCGCCCAGCTCGGTACCGCGCAGATCAAATCCCGCCAGACCACCGCGCCCGCGCAACTGCAAGTGCGCGAAAGCACTCCCCCACCGACACGTACATGACCCCACGACGCACACGCATCGCCTGCTTCGGCGAGGCCCTGATCGATTTTCTCGCCAAGCCCGCCGACGGTGCCGATGCGCCGCGCGCGTTCCACCAATTCGCCGGCGGCGCGCCGGCCAACGTCGCGGTGGCGGTCGCGCGCCTCGGCGGAAACGCACAGTTCGTCGGCATGTTCGGCCGCGACATGTTCGGCGATTTCCTCGTCGACAGCCTGCACCACGCCGGCGTCGGCACCGACCACATCGCGCGCACCGACGCGGCCAACACCGCGCTCGCCTTCGTCGCGCTCGACGAACGCGGCGAGCGCCATTTCAATTTCTACCGACCGCCCGCCGCCGACCTGCTATTTCGGCGTGAGCATTTCCACGATGCCTGCTTCGCTGACCTCGCCAGTTTCCACGTCTGTTCGAACAGTTTGACCGAAAGCGAAATCGCCGAGGCGACCGTGCAGGGCATGCAACTCGCGCGCGCTGCGGGCGCGATCGTCAGCTGCGACCTCAACTGGCGGCCAGCGCTGTGGAATGTGCGCGTCGATCCGCATCCGCGTCTGTGGGCCGCGCTGGCCGAGGCCGACGTGATCAAACTTGCGCGCAGCGAACTCGAATTTCTCGCCGCGCCTTTGCACGGTGAAAAGGAACAAGCCGTACTCGACCGCACTTGGCAAGGTCGCGCGCAGCTCGTACTCGTCACCGATGGCGACGCGCCGGTGCGCTGGTTCACGCGCGCCGGTCGCGGCAGCGTGCCGAGCTTCCATGTGCGCGCGATCGACACGACCGCCGCCGGTGACGCCTTCGTCGGCGGCCTGCTGTTCGATCTCGCGCGCCGCGACGTCGATGCCGCCGGACTCTCCGCTTTCCTGCACGATACGCGAGCGCTCGAACAGTCGCTGCGCTTCGCCGCCGCGGTCGGCGCGCTCGCCGTCACACGTCATGGTGCGTTCGCCGCCATGCCCGACCTCGCCCAGACCCTAGCCCTGCTCAACGGCAACGCCCTCTGACATGAATCTGCCCAGCCCACCGAATTTCCGCAGCGCAGAATTCCTGCTCGCGCATATCCACCAGACGATGGCGTTCTATCATCCGCGCTGCATCGATCCGGCCGGCGGCTTCTTTCACTACTTCAAGGACGACGGCACGATCTACGATCGCTCGCACCGGCACCTGGTGTCGAGCACGCGCTTCGTCTTCAACTACGCAATGGCGTTGCGCGAGTTCGGCAATACGGAATACCGCGACGCCGCGCTGCACGGATTGCGCTATCTGCGCGAGGTGCATCGCGACGCGCACACGGGCGGCTACGCGTGGACGATCCGCGACGGCAGGCCCGAAGACCGTACCAACCACTGCTATGGCCTCGCCTTCGTCCTGCTCGCCTACGCGACCGCATGCAAGGCCGGCATCGCCGAAACGCGCGCATGGATGGATGAGACCTGGAACCTGCTCGAAAAACATTTCTGGGACGAAGCCTTCGGCCTCTATCGCGACGAAGCCGATGCGCAGTGGAATTTTTCCGACTATCGCGGCCAGAACGCGAACATGCACATGTGCGAGGCGATGCTCGCCGCCTACGAGGCGACGAACGAGGTGCGGTATCTCGACCGCGCACTGACGCTCGCCGACCACATGACGCGACGCCAGGCGAAACTCGCCAACGGCCTCGTCTGGGAGCACTACGATACGCAATGGCGCATCGACTGGGATTATCACAAGGACGATCCCAAACACCTGTTCCGCCCGTGGGGTTTCCAGCCGGGCCATCAGACCGAATGGGCCAAGCTGCTGCTCATCATCGATCGCCATCGCCCGATCGATTGGCTCGTGCCGACCGCCAGGCATTTGTTCGACACGGCGCTGACGCATTCATGGGACGAAGCGCGCGGCGGCATGGTCTACGGGTTTGCTCCGGACTACTTATTGAAAAGTCCGGCCAGGGATGACCGGGTTCTTGCGGAAGGATCCGCGTATACGACTGTTGATGACGACAAGTATTTTTGGGTACAGGCCGAATCGCTCGCCGCGGCCGCACTGCTCGCGCGCCGCACCGGCGAAGAAAAATACTGGACCTGGTATGACAGGCTCTGGGCCTACTCGTGGCAACACATGGTCGATCATCGCTACGGCGCGTGGTATCGCATCCTCGATGCAGACAATCGCAAGTACAGCGACGAAAAGAGCCCCGCGGGCAAAACCGACTATCACACGATGGGCGCGTGCTACGAAGTGCTGCACAACCTTGCGTAACGCGCGGCCTCCTGCAGATATATGCGCAGTAGTTGCACGAGTGGAACATCGTTTCAACGTAATATTGCAATGCGTCGTGCAATGAATTGGCAACTGATGTAGCTTTGCAATCGATAATTTAGATCGATCTAAAGCGACTGTTTATGGCCGGCCATCGGGGTGTTTGGTAGCGGCTGTATGGGATGCATGAGAGCCGCCGCGCGCATCGTGCGGTTGTCATCCGGGATATCCGTTACGCAATCACGATAAAACCACGCAGGCACTTCGAGTCGAATATAGATCGATCTAAATCTTCACCGCCGGATGTCGAACGACGGCGGCCGCCAACCAGAACGAAACAAGCGAGAGGGAGGAACAAGATGCTGCACACGCCTGTCCGGAATTCATTGTCCATCGCGATTGCCATCGCGCTGACTGCCACCGTAACGTTGCCGACGCGCGCCTTCGCGCAGCAGGCAGCCGCCACCGCCGATGCGCAGACGGCTCCGGCAAAACCCGATTCGTCCAAGGACAGCACCAACAAAGACAGTGCCGACCTGGGAACAATCACGGTCACCGGTTACCGCTACTCGATCGAGAAGAGTCTCGATCAGAAGCGTGACGCCAACGACATCGTCGAGGTCATCACTGCCGAAGACATCAGCAAGTTCCCGGACAAGAACGTCGCCGACGCGCTGGCGCGCGTGCCTGGCGTGATCGTCAGCCGCGACGGCGGTGAAGGCAAAAACGTCAGCGTGCGCGGCCTGAACTCGGACCTCACCCTCACCGAGCTGAACGGCAACTACGTCGCGACAGCGGAATCCAACGGCGACCCCACTCGCTCATTCAACTACACCCTGCTGCCGGCGAACATGCTGGGTAGCGCCGAGCTGTTCAAGACGCAGGAAGCGCGCCTCGACGAAGGCGGCATCGGCGGTACCGTGATCCTGCATACACGCCGCCCGCTGGACCTGCCCTCCGGCAGCGGTTTCGGTTCCATCGAAGGAACTTGGGCCAACACCACGAAACAGGTCGATCCGCAGTTTTCGGGAATGTATTCCTGGCATAGCGATGACGACCGTTTCGGCGTCCTGGCCGGGCTGACTTTCCAGAAGCGCGAAACCCGCAGCATGCAGGTCAGCACCGAATCGTGGCAGTGGTTCGGCAGCCATGGTGCGACCGACGTGAACGGTCATTCGCTCGCCAATTCCAATACGTGGTGGGGCGAAGGCGCCACGACGGTCAACGGCAACGCGGGTTACGGCTACAACGACCAGAGCGGTCACAATTATTCGAACTTCATGAGGCCGCAGTCGGTCGATTTCGGCATCAAGGACGAGACGCGCGAACGCAAGGGCGGGCAGTTGACCGCTCAATTCAAGCCGACGGACAACCTCACACTGACCGGCAACTACTTCCGCTTCCAATTGCAGGACAACTATGTCCTCAACATGCTGAAGGTCCCGGAATGGAACTTCGCCCAATATCCGGGGGATGGCAACTGGCCGAGCGGCCGGCATCTCACCGGGCTGAACTTCGATCCGAGCGGCACGATCGTCACTGGCGCGCAGTTTCAGATGCTTCCGGGCAAGATCTACCCCTGCAATGAATCCCAGGCTGCCAGCCTCGGGTATCAACACGGTGGCTGGGGTTCGGACGACTGTGCCATGCCGACGCCGGCGATCACTGGCGAATACCACGTCGAAAAGGCCTTGTCGCAGACTATCAACCTTGAGGCCGAATGGCACAGCGACTTCATCGACGCCGATTTCAAGGGTGGCCGTACCTGGGCCAGTGGCGGCCCATCGCAGGATTTCAAAATACAGTTCAAGCCACGTCTCCAAAACGCCGACGGTACCTATACGAACGGCAATACCTACAGCGCGTGGAGCCTGACCGGCACGCCGTCAATGACGTTCTCGTCGAACCTCATGCAGAACCTGCTGAACGGCGTCGGTCAGTTCGACTCCGGTTCGAGCTCGTCGTCCTATACCCGCAACAGCAACTACCAGAACTTCGCCCAGGCTGATTTCACCAAGCATGTCGACAACGGCTGGCTGGACTCGCTCCAGTTCGGTGCGAAGTATCGCGACGGCGGTGTGCATCGCAATACCGGCAACTACTATTGGAATTGCCCGCATAGCGACCCGACGAATTACTACAATGTCTGCCCGAACGACATCACCTACTCCGCGTCGTTCATAGAGTCGTCGCCGATCAGCAACATCCCCGGTGGTTTCACTGCCAGCAGCTTCCCGGCGATCAACTTCCCGGCCGTTCTCAACTATCTGAACAAGACCTTCGGCGGCTCTCACAACCATCCCGAGGACAACTTCGTCTACAACGTCGACGAGAAGATCTGGTCGACCTACTTCCAGGCCAACTTCAAGACCGACAGGTTCCGCGGCAACGTCGGCGTGCGAGTGGTGCGCACCGAGCAGCATGCCGATTCGACCGACTCCGTCCACGAGTATCTGGCCTACTTTCAGCACGACACCAACGGCAATGTGGTCAACTGTCTGCCGGGAGACGTGGTGCCCCCGGGCTACGGTACAGGTTACACCTGCCAAGGCGGCTACCTGGAGCTGCCCGCCAGCCAGCAGGAAAAACAGACGTGGGTGCTCAGCACGGTGGACCGCACGTACACCGATGTCCTGCCGAGCGCCAACTTCGCCTACAACCTGACCGACGACCTGTTGCTGCGCGGCGCCGCTTCCAAGGCGGTTTCGCGACCGGCCTACGCCGATATCGCTTCCCCCGGCAGCCTCAACTATGTCGCGCAGCAGTACTACCAGGACCATCAGTTGATCGGCGGCGGTGGCACCCCGGGCTGGACCGGCAGCGGCAGCAACAAGTTCCTGGAGCCGTACAAGGCGAACCAGTTCGACGTCGCCCTGGAATGGTACTTCCATCCGGGTTCGGTGCTCGGTGCGGACGTGTTCCGCAAGAACGTCAGCAACTTCGCCGTGCCGGTTGCGCTCAACCAGCAGATGACCATCGGTGGCAACAGCGTTACCGTCCAGGGCTTTTCGACCACCGCCGGCGGCCGCAACGGCACTTCGACTGGCCTGGAACTGTACGCACAGCACACGCTCGATTTCGGTCTCGGCTTCCAGGTGAATTACACCTACAACAAGACCAACGAGGCCTCGATCGTCCTCAACGGCACGGAGATCGCCAAGTCGCCGCTGGTCGGCAGTGCGAAGAACCAGGCCAATTTCACCGTGTTCTATGAAACCAATCAGTGGCTGCTGCGCGCTTCGTTCAACCATCGCGGCAAGGTGGTCGAAGGTATCGACGGCGGAGGCCAGACCGGCCTGCTCATCTACGACAATCCGTACAACCAGCTCGATCTGAATGCTGCCTACAACTATAGCGACCGGTTGACGCTGACGGGCTCCGTGTTGAACGCGACCAAGCAGGAACAGAAGTCGCATCTTGGCAACGACACCGATGCTCGCTTCTATTCGAGCAACTACTCCGGCCGCATTCTGTACTTCGGCGCAACATACAAGTTCTGAAGTTCCTCTCACCCCTCGTGCCCGGCGGCACGAGGGGGTTTTTTTTGGACTCCCGGCAACGACAAGCGACGCGCCCGCTCGCGCGCGCTCCATCATCGCAATGCCCGCACGGCAGATTTGATCTGTACACTCCGGCCACGGAGCGTGGAGCGCTCCTTTGCGCATGATTCGCAACCGTGCCCGGCAACGAACGAAAAGCAGTGACCAACAACGATCATCGAATCACTCGCGTCGTAGTCGTCGGCGGTGGCAGCGCCGGCTGGATGACGGCAGCGGCATTATCGACCTACCTCGACAAGGCGGTGTCTGTGCGCCTGATCGAGTCCGAGGAAATCGGCATCGTCGGCGTGGGTGAATCCACCGTCCCGTACATGAAGACTTTCAATTCCCAGGTGCTTGGCATCCCGGAAGCCGACTTCGTTGCGCGGACGCAGGGCACCTTCAAACTCGGCATCCAGTTCAACGACTGGGGGAGAATCGGCGACAGCTACGTGCATGGATTCGGAACCATCGGCCATTCGCTGGGGCCACTGCCCTTCCACCAGTTCTGGCTGAAGCTGTTCCTCAGCGGACGCGCGGCGGACATCGGCGCCTATTCGTTGCCAACCGCCGCGGCCCCGCTGGGCAAGTTCATGATCAGCCCCGCCGATGCGCCGGCCGGCTCGCCGTTGGCGGACATCGCCTATGGCTACCAGTTCGATGCAGGCCTGTATGCGCGCTATCTGCGCAGCCTGGCGGAGCTGCGCGGCACGAAACGCACGGAAGGCAAGATCGTCGAGGTCGCCCAGCGCTCCGACGACGGATTCATCGAAGCAGTTGTGATGGAAAACGGCGAACGCATCGAAGGCGATCTGTTCATCGATTGCTCCGGCTTCCGCGGCTTGCTGATCGAACAGACTCTGAAAACCGGCTACGAAGACTGGAGCCAATGGTTGCCCTGCGACCGCGCAATGGCCGTGGCCTGTGAAAGCGCCGGGCCGCTGACACCGTACACGCGCGTCACCGCACGCGCGGCGGGCTGGCAATGGCGCATCCCGCTGCAGCATCGCGTGGGCAATGGTTACGTGTATTCCAGCCGCCATCTGAGCGATGACGAGGCGGCAGCAACTCTGCTCGCGAACCTCGACGGACGTGCGCTGGCCGAGCCGCGACCGCTGCGTTTCACGCCCGGAAGACGGCGCAAGTTCTGGAACAAGAACGTCGTTGCGTTGGGTCTGGCCGGCGGCTTCATGGAGCCGCTTGAGTCGACCAGCATCTATCTCGTCCAGTCGGGCATCCAGCGCCTGCTCACTTTGTTTCCCGACCGCGATTTCGAGCCGATGCTCGCCGATCGCTTCAATCGGGATTCCACGTTCGAGCACGAACGCATCCGCGATTTCCTCGTTCTCCACTACAGCGCGACTGAACGCGACGACACGCCGTTCTGGAATCTCTGCCGCACGATGGCGATCCCGGATACCTTGCGCGGAACCGTCGATATGTTCCGCGTCGACGGCCGCTATCTTCGCAACGGCGAAGATTTCTTCGCCCTGCCGAGCTGGGTGCAGGTGATGCTCGGCCAGCGCATCGTGCCGCGCGGCTACCATCCGATCGTGGATCGCATGCCGGAGAACGAACTGCTCGAATTCGTCGAACGCGTGCGCCGCGTCGTTGCGAACTGTGCAGATGCGATGCCTGCACACGAGGATTTCATCGACAAATTCTGCAAGGCGCCAGCGACATGAGCTGCCGGCTGCCTTGGGGGCGAAACCGGTCGCAAGGCGTCCGACTGCGCGCACTCGTTTTCGCCGCCATTCTCTCTTCGCCGGCGCACTCGAACCAAGGCGGAACGCCACCGTTGTACAAAGATGCAAGCGCGCCGACCGAAGCGCGCGTCGCCGATCTGCTCGCGCGCATGACGCCCGAAGAAAAGTTCTGGCAGCTGTTCATGGTTCCGGGCGAGGTCACGTCGGCGAACCGCGCGCAATTCCGTCACGGCATCTTCGGCTTGCAGATCGGCGCCGAAGCACAAGGCGGTGCCGCGCAGCAGATGCTGAGCTACGACACGCACGAAAACGCCGAATCGCTGGCGCGCCGGATCAACGCCATGCAGCACTACTTCGTCGACGAAACCCGGCTCGGCATTCCGATGCTGCCGTTCGACGAAGCATTGCACGGCCTCGTGCGCGACGACGCCACCGCGTTTCCGCAGGCGATCGGCCTCGCCGCGAGCTTCGATGCGAAGCTGCTAGCCACGGTTGGCAAGGCGATCGCCGTCGAAGCGAAAGCGCGCGGCCTGCGCGACCTGCTCGGGCCGGTCGTCAACATCGCCGACGACGTACGCTGGGGCCGCGTCGAGGAAACCTACGGCGAAGATCCGTATCTGACGACGGTGCTAGGCAGCGCCTTCATGCAGGCGATCGAAAACGAAAACCTCATTGCCACGCCCAAGCACTTCATCGCCAATGTCGGCGACGGCGGACGCGACAGCTACCCGATCGAAAAGAGCGCGCACTGGCTGGACGAAGTGCATTTCCCGCCGTTCAAGGCAGCCGTGGACGAAGCGCATGCGCGCTCGCTGATGACTGCGTACAACAGCGTCGACGGCACGCCGGCGAGTGCGAACGCGTGGCTGCTCACGCAGACGCTGAAGGACGACTGGAAATTCCGCGGCTTCGTCATCTCCGATGCCGGCGCCGTCGGCGGCGCGAACGTGCTGCACCACACCGCGCGCGACTACGCGCAGGCGACGGCGATGGCGATCGGCGCCGGCCTCGACGTGATCTTCCAGACCCAGGTCGAACAGGCGGAGTTGTTCATGCCGCCGTTTCTCGACGGTTCGATCGCAGCGTCGCGCATCGACGACGCCGTCGCGCGCGTGCTGCGGGCGAAATTCGAGCTGGGTCTGTTCGATCATCCCTATGTCGACGAAGCCGCGGCACGCCGCCCGCTGCAGAATGGCGCGCACCACGAGCTGGCGCGGCAGGCGGCGCTGCAATCGTTCGTGCTGCTCAAGAACCGCAATAGCGCGCTGCCGTTCGCAAATCCGAAAACCCTGCTCGTCCTCGGCGAGGATGCCACCGAGGCGCGTCTCGGCGGCTACAGCGGCAAGGGCATCGGCACGACCAGCATTCTCGATGGCTTGAAGCAGCGTGCGGGCAAGGCGACGAAGGTCCTCTACGCCCAGGGCAGCGCGCGCAACACGGACGACTGCGCGACCATCGACGCCACGCACCTGCGTCACGATGGCGCGCCCGGACTGCAGGCCGCCGTTTTCGATTCCTCCGAACTTTCCGGCACACCGGTGGCGCAGCGCGTCGATTCCAATGTCGACTTCCACTGGATGCTGGCGCCTCCCGATGCCAAGGCGGTGGCAGACAACTATTCGGTGCGCTGGCGCGGCGAACTGCTCGCTCCGGCCGCGGGACACTACCGCGTCGGTCTCGAAGGCAACGACGGTTTCCGCCTTTATCTCGACGGCAAGCTTGTCATCGATCGCTGGACCAAGGCATCGTTCCATCGCGATCTCGTCGACGTCGACTTCACCAGCGCCGACCGCCATTTCATCGTCGTCGAGTTCCGCGAAATGCGCGGCGGTGGTCGCATCCGCCTGCTGTGGAACGCCGACGCGCGCGACGACGGCAAGGCGAGGCGGGCGCAGGCGCGCGAACTTGCTCGCGACGCGAACGCGATCATCGTCGTCGCCGGCATCCACGAAGGCGAATTCCGCGATCGCGCGAGCCTTGACCTGCCTGGCGACCAGGAAGCGCTGATCCATGCCATGCATGCCACCGGGAAACCGGTGATCGTCGTTCTCGTCGGCGGCAGCGCGGTGACGATGCAGCACTGGGAGAACGAGGCGGATGCAATTCTCGCGGTCTGGTATCCCGGCGAAGCCGGTGGCGACGCGGTCGCGCAAACGCTGTTCGGCGATTCCAACCCGTCAGGCCGCCTGCCGATCACCTGGCCGCTGGACGCCGCGCAATTGCCGCTGGTCTACAACCACAAACCGAGCGGGCGCGGCGACGACTACGACAATCTCAGCGGCGAAGCGCAGTTTCCGTTCGGCTACGGGCTGAGCTATACGACGTTCGCCTACTCCAACCCGGTGCTGGACAAGACGCAGATCAAACCCGGCGAGTCGGCGACACTGCGCGTCACCGTGCGGAATACCGGCGCGCGCGACGGCGACGAAGTCGTGCAGCTGTATATGCGTCCATTGCAGTTGCCCCTCGCCCAGCCCGTGCTCGCGTTGCGCGCCTTCCAGCGCATCCACCTCAAGCGCGGCGAGCGACGCACGCTCGCATTCCTGGTCGATCCGCGCGTTCTCCAGACGCTCGACCGCGACCGCCATTGGACGGTCGAAGCCGGTGCCTACCGCCTGATGGTCGGTGCATCGAGCCGCGAGCTTCCGCTCAAGCGGACGCTGGTCGTGGCCCGGTAACGTTGCGGGCCGAAGCAGCCGGGTGACTTGGCGTCGAGTTGTGCCAGCGAACTCCTGTTTCATATATAATGCTGCAGTGCGGCATGCGCGGACGGGAAAAAGAGCGTACATTGCGCCTCCGTTGGATCGATCTAAATTACAACTAACTGACCCGAATCAACCATCACTCGCGCATCTGGGGAAAAGAATGCATACGAAGCTGATCCGCAACACCCTGGTCAACAGCATTGCCTTGGCCCTGTTCCTCTCAGCGGGCGCTCATGCCCAGAACAACGGAGCGTCACAGACATCGTCGGGCACCCAGAACGACGACAAGAAGGCCACTCAATTGGAGGGGGTCGTCGTCACCGGTTCGCGCATCGCGCGCAGCGAGGCCGAAGGGCCCGCGCCGGTGACGGTGATCACCGGCGACGAAATGAAGCGGCAGGGTTTCACCACGGTCTATGAGCTGGTGGGCTCGCTGACCCAGTCGTTCCCGACCCAGACACCGCCGAGCTGGGGCAGCACTACGGTCAACGCGCGCCAGGCCGACCTGCGCGGACTCGGCGCGAACCGCACGCTGATCCTGCTCGACGGCCGCCGCATCGATGATTACCCGCAGCCTGCCGCGGCAAGCCGCAATTTCCAGAACCTCAACAACATCCCGACCGGCATGATCGACCGTGTCGAGATCCTCGCCACCGGCGCGTCGGCGATCTACGGCTCGGATGCGATCTCGGGCGTGATCAACATCATCCTCAAGCATCAGTACGACGGCTACAACCTCGATTTCAAGGTCGGCCGCGCCGAACGCGGCGGCCGCAACTACGGCGACTTCAATTTCACCGGCGGCAATAGCGGCGACAACTGGCACATCGTGTACAACTTCGAGGCGCAGCACCGCAGCGCGCTGTGGGGACATGATCGCCCGTACACCGATTCCGAAGTCGATGCCGGCTACGGCGCGTGGAACAAGAACGCGCGCGCCTTCGGCTGGACGCTGTATCCGGCCATGTCGCTCACCGGCGGCGACGGCAACTACATCTCGCCGCCGAGCGGTGCCTGCACGCAATCGGGCTTCCACAATTACTACACGCTGCGCGACAACAAGTTCTACAACGATGACGGCAGCGTCGGCAGCTCGGGGTTGTACTGCGCGCAGAAAGCGCTTTTCCGCGACTGGGTGTTGACGCCGGGACGCGACGACAAGAGCGGCTACATCTACGGCTCCTATGATCTGCCGAACGGCATGCAGGCCTACGGCGCTGTCGGCCTGTGGCGCACGACCGGCATTTCCAACACCGAGCTGCCGTTCCTCTATGCGATGGGCGGCCTGCCGAACGGCTTCTATGACAAGACCACCGGCCAGGTCATCAACAATTATTTCCGCCAGTTCATCCAGACCGAAATCGGCGGCACGGGCAACACCTACGACCGCGAGCAGAACTGGGACATCCACGGCGGCCTGAAGGGCACGATTTTCGACGGGCGTTTCAGCTGGGATGCGAGCGTCGGCCGTTCGGTGTACTGGGTGCACGAGTCCTACGCCGGCCTCAACGAGCAGGGCATGTTCGATTTCTTCTTCGGCCAGCAGCAGGGCACGAAGACGATCGACGGCACGGACTATCCCGTCTATCAACTCGACGCGAACCGTTTCTGGAATCCGATCACGCCGCAGCAATACGCGACGTTCGGCGTATGGGGCGAGAACCGTTCGATCTCGTGGATGAACCAGGCGCAGGCCACCGTCACCGGCGACCTGTTCGACATGTGGGCCGGCCCGCTCGGTTTCGCCGCCGTCGTCGAAGCGAACCACCAGGGCTTCCAGTTGTATCCCGACGCGCGCGGCAACGACACGCACTTCGGCGACCCGTTCCAGGACTACACGACCGGCGGCGGCGAGCGCACGCGCTATTCGGGCGGCGTGGAATTCAAGATTCCGCTGCATTCGACGTTCACGGCGAGCCTGGCCGGGCGCCTCGACAAGTACGACGACGCGAGCATCGCCAACATCGCGCGTACCGGGAACATCAAGCTCGAATGGCATCCGTTCGAAGGCCTGTTCCTGCGCGGCACCTACGGCACGAACTTCCACGCGCCGGACATGCAGTACATCTACAAGAATCCTTCGGTGCAGCAGGTCGGCATCTATTCCGACTACTACAACTGCACCATCCACGGCGACACGACCTGCGCGCAAACCCAGCACAACACGTATTTCCAGGGTTATACCGCGGGCGGAAAAAATCTGTTGCCCGAGGAAGGTCACGGCTGGACCTACGGTTTCGTCTGGGACATTCCGAAGGTCGACGGCCTGTCGGTGTCGGCCGACTATTGGCATCTCGGCATCGACAACGCGATCGACAACATCGGCATCGACGACGTGCTCAAGGACGAGGGCGGCTGCCGAACCGGCAAGAATTTCGACGGCTCGCCCTACACCGCGCATCCGCTGGGTTCGGAATACTGTTCACTGGTGATCGCCAATGTGCATCGTGACGCCAACGGCAACATCGTCGCCGTCTATTCCGGCCCGATCAACCGCAGCAAGCTGTACGTGAGCGGCATCGACGGCACGGTTTCCTACCGCGTGAAGACCGACCGCTGGGGCGACTTCAATTTCCTCGTCGAATGGTCGGACAACCTGCGCCACTACCAGCAGACGCTGGCCAGCGATCCGCTGGTCAACGACAACTACAACAATCCCAAGAGCAAGGTGCGCGCGACCGTCGCCTGGCATCGCGACGACTGGAGCGCGACCCTGCTCGGCACACGCACCGGTGGCGTGCGTCACAACAACTACGGCGGTTGCGAAACGCTGTCGGACGGCACGCAACCTTCGGTCGGCGACAGCAATTGCGTGCTCCACTACGGCAACACCGCGCCGTGGATCGTCTACAACGCCTCGATCGGTTATCAACTCAACGAACACGCGAAGCTGACGTTCACGGTCAACAACCTGTTCGACAAAGTAGCGCCGATCGACTACTACGCCGGCGGGTTCGAGTTCGTCCATACCAACACCGGCGCCGACTACGTCGGTCGCGAACTGTTCATGGACTTCAACTACAAGTTCTGATCGACACCTGATGTGTCCTCTCAAGCCCGGCTAGCCCGGGCTTTTTTTTCCGGACTGCGAGCCAGCCACCGCGACAATCCGTTACGCTCGATACCACGCTTTTTCGAGGTCACCACGCATGCGCTTTCCCCTCCTCCTCGCCCTGCTGTGCCTGTCCGTTGCGCTTCACGCTGAGCCGCCGCATGGTGTCGTACCGCTGCCCCACTCGATCCACACTGGGTCGGGCACATTTGCGTTGAACGGGCAGACCCGGATTTTCGCCACGGGCGATTCCGCACGCGCAACCGCGACGATGTTCCACGACTGGCTGCGCGACACCCAGGGCCTCGATCTGGCCATCGACAACGGCACGCCGCGCAAGGACGAGCGCAACCTCGTCTGGTTCGAAACGACGAAGACGAAGCGCGGTGGCTCGGCCGAAGCGTATCGACTGACCACCGACGAACGCCGCATCCATGTCGTCGGTGCCGATGCCGGCGTGTTCTACGGCATGCAGACGCTGATGCAACTGCTGCCCGCGGCGAAGCAGGACAAGCTCGACATCGCCGCGGTCGAGATCGACGATGCGCCGCGCTTCGCCTGGCGCGGCCTGCACCTCGACACCGGCCGCCATTTCTTCCCGGTCGCCTTCATCGAAAAATATCTCGACGTGATGGCGATGTACAAGCTCAACACCTTCCACTGGCATCTGACCGAAGACCAGGGCTGGCGCATCGAGATCAAGAAATATCCGCGCCTGACCGAATTCGCCTCGAAGCGCAGCGAAACCGTCGTCGATCACAAGGTCGATCCCTACATCGGCGACGGCATTCCCTACGCTCCGGGCTATTACACGCAGGACCAGGTGCGCGGGATCGTTGCCTACGCTGCCGCGCGCCACATCACGGTGATTCCCGAAATCGAGATGCCGGGCCACGCGCAGGCCGCGCTCGCCGCCTATCCGCAGTTCGCCTGCACGCCGGGACCGTTCGAGGTATGGACGAACTGGGGCGTCAGCGAAAACATCTTCTGCCCGAAAGAGGAAACCTTCGCCTTCCTCGACGACGTGCTGAGCGAAGTCGCCGCGCTGTTCCCCGCGCCGTACATCCACATCGGCGGCGACGAGGCGCCGAAGGAAGCATGGAAGAAGAGCGCATTCGCGCAGGATCTGATCAAGCGCGAAAAGCTGAAGAACGAAGAGGAACTGCAGAGCTGGTTCATCCGCCGCGTCGAGAAGATCGTGCACGCCAAGGGCAAGCGCATCATCGGCTGGGACGAGATCCTCGAAGGCGGAGTTGCGCCCGACGCGACGGTGATGTCCTGGCGCGGAGAGCAAGGCGGCATCGCCGCGGCGAAGCAGAATCACGACGTGGTGATGTCGCCCGGCGAGTACTGCTATCTCGATCATGCGCAGGGACCGGCGGAAAGCGAGTTGTTCCCACTCGGTGGCTATCTGACCATCGGGCAGGTCTATGCCTACGATCCACAGCCAGCGGTGCTTTCTGCGCGCGAACGCGGACACATCCTCGGCGTGCAGGGCAATGTCTGGAGCGAGCACATGCCCAACGCGGAAGTGGCCGAGTACGCGGCGTTCCCGCGTGCGCTCGCGCTGGCGGAAGTCGGTTGGTCGGCGCAGTCCACACGCGCCTATGCGGATTTCGAGCGCCGTCTCGCCAACCAGTATCCGCGCCTCGACCGCGAAGGCATCCGCTATCGCATTCCCGAGCCGCAAGGACTCGCCGACGTGCTCCAGATCGACCAGCCGCACTATCGTCTGCAACTTGCATCGGGGCTGCCCGGCGCGTCGATTTATTACACGCTTGACGGCACCCTGCCCGATCCGAAGTTCTCGCCGCGTTTCAGCGCGCCGGTCGACGTCGAATTGCCGCTCGAACAGAAGCGCGAGCTGCGCACGCTCGTCGTTACCGCCGACGGCCGCCGCAGCGGTGTATACAATGCCACATTGTGGAATCGCCATCCGAAACCGGCCGTCGCCGTCACCGGTGGCAATCCGGGACTGACATACGCCTACTACGAAGGCCGCTTTCCTACCCTGCTTGAATTCGAAAAGGCCGCCGCCGGCGAACCGGTCAAGCGTGGCGAAGCCCGATCGTTCGCGTTGAAGGATTTCAAGGACAAGAAGAATTTCGGTCTCGTCTTCGACGGCGAATTCGATGCACCCACGGATGGCATCTATCGTTTCGTGGTACGCGCGGACGATGCCGCCGCGATCGCGATCGACGGCGAGGTCATCGTGCGCAACGAGGATTACGAACAGCCGCGCGAGGCGCGCGTACCGCTGCAGCACGGCGCGCATCGCCTGCGCGTCCACTATATGCAGCGCGGCGGCGGCGCGGACCTGCACCTGCAATGGGCGCTGCCCGGCCAGGCGCTGCGCGATCTCGATACGGCGAAGCCGAGGCGCTGACGATGCGCGGTCTTTTTCTCGCCGCACTGTTCGCTTCCGTTCCGGCCTGGGCCGATCTGCCGACGGCACGCGATCTCGGTGCTGCCGAATGGCAGATGCGCGCTGTGCCTGGCGAACAGGCCAAGGCACATCCGACCGCGGCGGCCTGGCAACACGCAACCGTGCCGGGCAGCGTGCACACCGACCTGCTCGCGAATGGCGCGATCGTCGATCCCTACGTCGGCGCGCACGAAGGCGAGTTGCAATGGATCGGACTCGCCGACTGGGAATACCGCACGCGTTTCGACGTCGATGCGACGACGCTGGCGCGCGCGCACAACGACCTCGTGTTCGACGGCGTCGACACGTTCGCCGATGTGTTCCTCAACGGCCGCAAGCTGGCCTCGACCGACAATATGTTCCGCACGTGGCGTCTGCCGGTGCACGGCAAGCTCAAACCCGCCGGCAACGAACTGCGCGTGGTCTTCCACTCGCCGATCCGGCAGGTGCTGGCACGCGTGCAGGCGATGCCGTACAAGCTGCCGGCGAACTACGACTGGGGTTTCGGCGACGAACCCAAGGGCGTGCTCACGCAGAACTTCGTGCGCAAGTCCGGCTACCACTACGGCTGGGACTGGGGGCCGCGCTACGTCACCGCCGGGATCTGGAAACCGATGCGGCTGGAAAGCTGGGATGCGCTGCGCATGGCCGATCTGCATATCGCACAGGATCGCATCGATCGGGACGCCGCGGCGTTGACCGCGCAGGTCGAAATCGAAGCTGCCGCTGCCGGCGAAGTCACGCTCGAACTGCACTACGGGCGCAGCGGCTCGGCCGATGCGAAAACACTGACGAAAACCACAACGCTCAAACGCGGCACGAACCGCATCGACATGCCGTTGCGCATCGATCATCCGCAACTCTGGTTCCCGGTCGGCTACGGCGCGCAGCCCTTGTATACTTTTTCGCTGACCGTCGGCGATGCGCACGGCAAGCAGGCTGCAGCGAGCCGACGCACCGGCCTGCGCCGCGTCGAGCTGCACCGCGAGCGTGACGACCAGGGCCGCGGCTTCGCCTTCGCCGTCAACGGCGTGCCCGTGTTCGCCAAGGGTGCGAACGTGATTCCGTTCGACATGTTCCCCGCGCGCGTGACGCGCGTGCAGCAGTTGCGCGTGCTCGAATCCGCACGCGATGCACACATGAACCTGCTGCGCAACTGGGGAGGCGGCTACTACGAGTCCGACGACTTCTTCGACCTCGCCGACGAAATGGGCATCCTGGTCTGGCAGGATTTCATGTTCGGCGGCGGCCTGTCGCCGGCCTACGATCCCGCGTTCCACGCCAACGTGCTGGCCGAGGCGCGCGAACAGGTGCGACGCCTGCGCGATCATCCGAGCCTTGTGCTCTGGTGCGGCAACAACGAAGTCGAGGCTGGCTGGCAGACCTGGGGCTGGAAGACGAAACTCGAAAAGGAAGCACCCGCGCTGGCGAAGAAGGCCTGGGACGAAGGCTATGTGCCGCTGTTCGGGCACGACCTGCGCGCCGTCGTCGCCGAAAACGGCGGCGGCGTGCCGTACTGGTCGAGCACGCCGAGCAACGATCTCGAAGGTCGGCCCGATGTCGACGACACCGGCGACCGCCACTACTGGGAAGTGTGGGGCGGCCCGGCGAAACCCGCCACTGCTTATCTCGAGGTGACGCCGCGCTTCATGTCGGAGTACGGATTGCAGGCCTGGCCATCGCTGCGCACCGTCGCAGCGATCGCAAGACCGGACGAAATGCAAATCGACGGACCGGTGATCCGCGCGCACCAGAAATTCCTCTACGGCGACGGCAACACACGCCTGCTGAAGTACGTGCGCGAATACGGCGAGCCGAAGGATTTCGCCGACTTCGTCTACCTCAGCCAGGTCGCGCAGGCCGAAGGCATCGAACTCGCCGCCCTGCACCACCGCGCGAGCCGGCCACACACGATGGGCACGCTGTACTGGCAGCTCAACGACGTCTGGCCCGGCGCGTCGTGGTCGAGCATGGACTGGTACGGACGCTGGAAGGCGCTGCAATTCCATGCGAAGCGCTTCTATGCCGATGTCGCCGTCGCTGTGCTGCGCAACCGCGGCGAGACGAGCGTGAGCCTGATCAACGACACGCAGGAGCCCGTTGCCGCCGAGCTGCGTCTGCGCGTGCTCGATGTCGACGGCAAGCTGCTGCGCGAAGAGCGCAAGCCGGTGACGCTGGCTGCGGCCGGCGTGACGAAGTTCGGCACGTTTGCCGATACCAACCTGCTGCACGGCGCCGATCCGAAACGCACGCTGGCCACGTTCGAACTGCACACGCACGACACGATATTGTCGCGTGGCGAGGTCTATTTCGCCGCGGCGAAGGATCTCGCCCTGCCCGATCCTGGCCTGCACGCCGACATCGCCGCGGACGGTGATGCTTTCCGCGTGACGGTCACCACGCAAAAACTCGCACGCGCGCTGTGGCTCGACTTCGGCGATCTCGATGTCGAGCTTTCCGACAACGCGCTGACTCTGCTACCGGGCGAGTCGGTCACGCTGCGCCTGCAGAGCAAGGCCACGCTCGCCGAATTGAAAGACAACATCAAGCTGCGGAGCTTGCGTACGCGCTAACCACTTTTTGCCCTCCTGCCAAGAGTACCGAACATGTCGCTAATCAAATTGCTTCCGTCGCTGCTGCTCGTCGCCAGTTCCGCGCTTCACGCCACAGCGGCGACGAAAACGGACGTGGTCACCGCCGCGCAATCCGGCCAACTCGCCGCGCGCGTCAAGGCCGAAACGCAGCGCGCCTGGCAGGGCTACGTGAAGTACGCCGCGGGCCACGACGAGATTCGTCCGCTGAGCAAGGAGGCGCACGACTGGTACGCGCGGCCGCTGCTGATGACGCCGGTCGACGCGCTCGACACGCTGATCGTCATGGGCCTGGCCGACGAGGCGAAACAGGCGCGCGAGCTGATTGAAACGAAGTTGTCGTTCGACCAGGACATTTACGTCAAGACGTTCGAGATCACGATCCGCCATCTCGGCGGCCTGCTGTCCGCTTACCAGCTCACCGGCGACAAGAAGCTGCTCGAACTCGCCGACGATCTCGGCACGCGCCTGCTGCCTGCGTTCGACTCGCCTAGCGGTCTGCCTTACGTCGACGTCAACCTGCGCACGGGCAAGACGCGCGGCACGGACAGCGGCCCCGCGGAATCCGGCACGCTGCTGCTCGAGTTCGGCACGCTGGCCAAGCTCACCGGCAAATCGATCTACTACGACAAGGCCAAGCGCGCGCTGGTCGAAACTTACAAACGCCGCTCCAAGCTCGGCCTCGTCGGCGCAACGTTCGAGGTCAGCAGCGGCCAGTGGACCAGTCCGGACAGCTCGGTCGCCGGCGGCATCGATTCGTACTACGAGTATCTGTACAAGTGCTGGCGCCTGTTCGGCGACACCGACTGCAAGGCGATGTGGGAGACGAGCATCAAGGGGCTCAACGCGCACGTCGCCGACGAGGTGCGCAAGAACGAGCTGTGGTACGGCCACGTCGACATGAACACCGGCGCGCGCCGCGCTTCGCAGTGGGGTTCGCTCGACGCGTTCTTCGCCGCGCTGCTCGCGGTCAGCGGCGACATCGATCGCGCGCGTCGCCTGCAGGAGTCGAACATGAAGATGTGGCGCCTGCACGGCATCGAGCCCGAGTCGCTTGACTACCGCACGATGAAGGCGCTCGATGCGAGCTATTCGCTGCGCCCGGAAATCGTCGAATCGGCCTACTACCTGCGCCGCCTCACCGGCGATGGGCGTTATCTAAGCGAAGGCCGCGAAATGTTCGAGGATTTCGAGCGCTGGTGCCGCACCGACACCGGCTTTGCCGCGCTGACCAGCGTGGTGACGAAGCAGCAGAAGGATTCGCAGGAAAGCTTCCTCTACGCTGAAACGTTGAAGTACTTCTACCTGCTGTTCGCGCCCGATACCGCGCTCGACTTCGATGCAATCACGTTCAACACCGAAGCGCATCCGCTGCGCAGGACGTGGAAGGACTGAAGCCTACGGTTCGATTCACCCCCGGAGCGCAGCGGAAAGCGATGCCGGCAAGCCGGCATCCTGTCATGAAGCGGCGCCGTCGGCTCCGACGTCGTCCAGAAACGTCGAGGTGGGGACGAAAAACAGCGTCCCGGTGACAGCGCGACTGAAGTCCAGCAGACGGTCGTAATTGCCTGGCGGCGAACCGACGAACATGTTCTCGAGCATCTTCTCGGTCGTTGACGGCGATTTGGCGTAGCCGATGAAATAGGTGCCGAACTCGCCCTTGCCGATATCCCCGAACGGCATGTTGTCGCGCAGGATCTGCTGCTGCACGCCGTTCTCGTCAACGATGTTGGTCAGCACGTTGTGCGCGTAGGAGGCCTTTTCGCTGTCCTTCTGCTCGATGTCGGACAGCTTGGCGCGACCGATGAACTTCTCCTGCGTTTCGACCGGCACCGCATTCCATTTCGCAAGGTCGTGCAGGTACTTCTGCACGATGACATAGCTGCCGCCGGCGAAGGCCGCGTCCTCCTGCCCGATCAGAGTGGCTTCGGTGGCCGCATTCCCCTCGGGGTTTTCCGTGCCGTCGACGAAACCGAGCAGATCGCGATCGTCGAAGTATTTGAAGCCGTGCACTTCATCGACGATCGACACCGCATCACCGAGCCGATCAATGATCTGGGTCGCAAGTTCGAAACACATATCCATGCGCGAAGCGCGGATATGAAACAGGATGTCGCCAGGCGTCGAGACGGCATGGTGCACGCCACGGATCTCGCGGAACGGGTGCAGTTCCTTCGGCCGCGGCGCTCCGAACAGGCGATCCCATGCATCCGAACCGAAGCCGATGATGCAGGACAACTGCGCCGTCGTGTCGCGAAAGCCCACGGCACGCTTGAAGGCGGATGCATCCGCGCAGAATTCGCGCACGGCATCGCGACTCGCCTCGCCCTCGTTCACGCGCACGACGAGGAACATGGCGGCGCGCGTCAATCCCGAGGAGACTGGCTGGCTTTGAACGGATGACACGACTCTCTCCTTGTTGTGGAACACGTTCGGCAATGTGCGCGGCGATCTTAGCACTCGTCAAATCGCGCTGACCACGATCGATCCCTCGTCTTGCCGAAATCGCAGGGCCCGGTCACGGCTTCGACGCGATGCGGCGATATCGCGAAAAGGTCTTGTCGAGATGCGAGTGCGTGTTCGCGAACAGGAAGTCGCGAAACGCGGCGGCTGCGGGCGGCAGTTTCTTCGCACTCATGTGGACGATGTGCCAATTGCGCAGGACGGGCGTGCCGATCACGTCGAGCAATGCGATTTCGCGCGTGCGCAGTTCGAGTTCCAGCGAATGCAGCGAAAGCACGCTGATGCCCATGCCGGCCATCACCGCCTGCTTGACGGTCTCGTTGCTGCCCAGCGTCACCATCTTCTTCGGCGTGAACAGGTGATGCTTGAACATGGCCTCCATGATCAGGCGCGTGCCCGATCCCGGTTCGCGCATGAGGAACGTGTCTTCGCGCAATTCGTGGAAGTCGAGCTTGCGCGCGCGGGCGAGGCGATGCGACTTGTGCACGGCCAGCACATGCGGATTCTCGGCGACCGCCTCGTAGATCGCGTCGAGCTTTTCCGGCGGCTGGCCCATGATCGCGAAATCGATCTCGTTGTCGCGCAGCGCGTTGATCAGTATCTCGCGGTTGCCGACGAGGAGCCGGATGTCGACTTGCGCGTGGCGCCTGGCGAAGCGGGCGAGCAGCTTCGGCGTGAAGTACTTCGCCGTGGTGACGACGCCGACGGTCGCGGAGCCGCTGCGCAGGCCCTTGAGCGAACCCAGGACGCGTTCGGCATCCTGCAGTTCGCCGAGCACGCGCGCGGCGTGGTGACGGAACAGTTCGCCGGCCTGGGTGAGCGCGAGCTTCTTGCCCACGCGCTCGAACAACGGCAGGCCGACGGCGTCTTCGAGCTGGCGGATCTGCATCGAGATCGCGGGCTGGGTGAGGTGCAACGCCTCGGCCGCGCGCGCGAAGCTCATCTGCCGCGCCGCTTCAAGGAACACGGTCAGTTGGCGCAGGCTCAGGTGACGCAGCATCGATTGCATGGCGAAACGCTCCGTTTCCGGTACGTTTTTTCATCATAAGCTTTTACTTAAGTCATGAAAACAATTTCTGACTTTTCCTTTTGCATGATCCGCCCTAGCCTGCAGGCACACTTCGGGAGGCAATCATGAACGCAGTGACGAAAGAGGCCGCGAACGAAGCGGCAATCGAAATCAAGAGTTCCGCCAAGCGTTACAAGGCCGGCGTGCTCAAGTACGCGCAGATGGGCTACTGGCAGCCCGACTACGTGCCCAAGACCACCGACATCCTCGCTCTGTTTCGCATCACCCCGCAGGAAGGCGTGCCGCCCGAGGAGGCCGCCGCCGCGGTTGCCGGCGAATCGTCCACGGCGACGTGGACCGTGGTCTGGACCGACCGCCTGACCGCCTGCGACATGTATCGCGCCAAGGCCTACCGCGTCGATCCGGTGCCGAACAACCCGGGCCAGTACTTCGCCTACGTCGCCTACGATCTGTCGTTGTTCGAGGAAGGCTCGATCACGAATGTCGCCGCCTCGATCATCGGCAATGTCTTCAGCTTCAAGCCGCTCAAGGCCGCGCGCCTCGAGGACATGCAGTTTCCGGTTGCTTACGCAAAGACGTTCAAGGGTCCGCCGACCGGCATCGTCGTCGAACGCGAACGTCTGGACAAGTTCGGCCGCCCGCTGCTCGGCGCGACGACCAAGCCCAAGCTCGGCCTGTCCGGCCGCAACTACGGCCGCGTCGTCTACGAGGGCCTCAAGGGCGGCCTCGATTTCATGAAGGACGACGAGAACATCAATAGCCAGCCGTTCATGCACTGGCGCGATCGCTTCCTGTTCGTCATGGACGCGGTCAACAAGGCCAGCGCCGCGACCGGCGAGGTCAAGGGCAGCTACCTCAACGTCACCGCGGGCGACATGGAGGAAATGTATCGGCGCGCCGAATTCGCCAAACAGCTGGGCTCGGTCATCGTCATGGTCGACCTCGTCGTCGGCTATACCGGCATCCAGTCGCTGTCGAACTGGTGCCGGCAAAACGACATGATCCTGCACCTGCACCGCGCCGGCCATGGCACCTACACGCGGCAGAAGAACCACGGCGTCAGCTTCCGCGTCATCGCGAAGTGGATGCGCCTGGTCGGCGTCGACCACATCCACGCGGGCACTGCGGTCGGCAAGCTAGAAGGCGATCCGCTCACCGTGCAGGGCTACTACAACGTCTGTCGCGATACGCACACACAGATCGATCTGCCACGCGGAATCTTCTTCGAACAGGAATGGGGCGCGCTGCGCAAGGTCATGCCGGTCGCCTCGGGCGGCATTCATGCGGGACAGATGCACCAGTTGCTGGACCTGTTCGGCGACGATGTCGTCCTCCAGTTCGGTGGCGGCACGATCGGCCACCCGCAGGGCATCCAGGCAGGCGCCACGGCCAATCGCGTCGCGCTCGAAGCGATGGTGCTCGCGCGCAACGAAGGCCGCGACATCAAGAACGAGGGCTTGCAGATACTCAAGGATGCCGCGAAGTGGTGTTCGCCGTTGAAGGCCGCGCTCGATACCTGGGGCGAAATCACCTTCAACTATACCTCGACCGATACGAGCGACTTCGTGCCCACGCCGAGCGTGAGCTGAGCGGCGCCGTCGAAATCCCTTTCGGAGAAAACATCATGCGTATCACCCAAGGCACGT
Source organism: Rudaea sp. (assembly GCF_036383415.1). GTDB lineage: Bacteria > Pseudomonadota > Gammaproteobacteria > Xanthomonadales > Rhodanobacteraceae > Rudaea. The sequence continues at coordinate 27,253 of NZ_DASVOK010000363.1, forward strand.
TTTCGTATCTTCCCGATCTGAGCGACAAGCAGATTTCCGCGCAGCTCAAGTACGCCCTCGACAAGGGCTGGGCGATCGGCATCGAGTACACCGACGATCCGCATCCGCGCAACACCTACTGGGAAATGTTCGGCAACCCGATGTTCGACCTGCGCGATCCGGCCGGCATCCTCAAGGAGATCAACGACTGCCGCGCGACGTTCCCGAACCACTACATCCGCGTGATCGCGTTCGATTCCACCCATCAGGTCGAATCGGTCGTGCTGTCCTTCATCGTCAACCGGCCGAAGGACGAGCCCGGCTTCCGCCTGGTCCGCACCGAGGAACCCGGGCGCACGCTGCGCTACTCGATCGAAAGCTATGCGGTCGACCGCAATGCAGAAGGCGAGAGGTATTGATGCTTTCCTTCTCCCACTGGGAGAAGGGAAACCAGAGCAAAGGCCATGAGCGCAGCGACGATTCCACAAATCGACACCGACGCCCGCGATCTCGCGCTGCTCTATCGCGACAGCGGCATCGCCGAGGTGTTCGCCCAGCTCGACCGCGAACTGGTCGGTTTGACGCCGGTGAAATCGCGCATCCGCGAGATCGCCGCGCTGCTGCTCGTCGACAAGGCGCGGCGCGCGGCCGGACTCGCCGCGAGCGCGCCGAGCCTGCACATGAGCTTCACCGGCAACCCGGGCACCGGCAAGACCACGGTCGCGATGCGCATGGCCGACATCCTGCACCGGCTCGGCTACACGCGCAGCAACCACGTCATCGCGGTGACGCGCGACGATCTCGTCGGCCAGTACATCGGCCACACCGCGCCGAAGACGAAAGAGGTTCTGAAGAAGGCGATGGGCGGCGTGCTGTTCATCGACGAGGCGTATTACCTCTACCGCCCGGAGAACGAGCGCGACTACGGCCAGGAGTCGATCGAAATCCTGCTGCAGGTGATGGAGAACCAGCGCGATGACTTGGTCGTCATCCTCGCCGGCTACAAGAACCGCATGGAGACGTTCTTCCGCAGCAATCCGGGCATGGCCTCGCGCGTCGCCCACCATATCGATTTTCCCGACTACAGCGAGGCGGAGCTGCTCGAGATCGCGCGACTCATCGCCGCGCAGATGGACTACCGCTTCGACGAAGCCGGACTCGTCGCGATGCGCGACTACATAGCGCATCGCCTCGCCCAGCCGCACTTCGCCAACGCGCGCTCGATCCGCAACGCCCTCGACCGCGCGCGCCTGCGCCAGGCGCAACGGCTGTTCGCAAACGCGGACAAGCAGTCTGCACCGGACAAGGAAGCACTGATGACGATCACCGCGGGAGACATCCGCGCGAGCCGCGTGTTTCGCGGCGGATTGGATGGAGAAAGAAAACAGGAGAGCTCTTAGCTCGTCATTCCGGCTCTCGCCGGAATGACAGGGAAAAAAGTGACGCAGTGGATTCGTACCGGAGGCTCTTATGTTTAACCGCCGCACCACACTCTCGAAATTCCTGATCGAACAACTCAAGGGCTCGAAGGAGAGCAACGATCTTGCCGCTCTGCTCGTCGACGTCGCCGCGGCGATCAAGGCGATCAGCGCGGTCGCGGCGAAGGGCGCGCTCGAAGGCAACACCGGCTCGCTCGAAACGGTCAACGTGCAGGGCGAAACGCAGAAGCCGCTCGACGTGCTGACCAACGAGATCATGCTGCGCCACTGCGACTGGGGCGGACTCGTCGCCGGCATGGCCTCGGAGGAGATGGAGGAACCGTTCGCCATTCCCGCCGAATACGAACGCGGACGCTATCTGTTGCTGTTCGATCCGCTCGACGGCTCCTCCAACATCGACCTCAACGTCGCCGTCGGCACGATCTTTTCCGTGCTCGTACACGATTCCGAGGAACCGCCGCAACTGCAGGATTTCCTGCAGATCGGCAAGAAGCAGGTCGCCGCGGGCTACGCGATCTACGGACCCTCGACCCTGCTCGTGCTGACCGTCGGCCAAGGCACGCACGGCTTCACCCTCGATCGCGAGATCGGCAATTTCATCCTCACCCATCCGAATCTCAGCGTGCCGAACGAGACCAGCGAGTTCGCGATCAACACCTCGAACGAGCGCTTCTGGGAGCCGCCGATGCAGCGCTACGTCGAGGAGTGCAAGGCCGGCAAGACCGGTCCGCGCGAACGCGATTTCAACATGCGCTGGATCGCATCAATGGTGGCCGAAGTGCATCGCATCCTGATCCGCGGCGGCGTGTTCATGTATCCGCGCGACAGCAAGGCGCCGAACAAGTCCGGGCGCCTGCGCCTGCTCTACGAGGCCAACCCGATGGCGATGCTGATCGAGCAGGCCGGCGGCCTCGCTTCGACCGGGCGCGGCTGCCTGCTCGAGAAACAGCCCGAGCAACTGCACCAGCGCGTGCCGGTCATCCTCGGCTCGCGCTGCGAAGTCGAACGCATCGAACGCTATCACCATGAACACGACAAGGGCGAAGACCAACCCTTCGTCTCGCCGCTGTTCAACGAACGCTCGCTGTTCCGTCCGGAAGCCAGGGCCTAAGACCATGTCCACCAAACATCCGATCCTCGTCATCACCGGCTCCTCGGGCGCGGGCACGACCACGGTGATGTCGAGCTTCATCAACATCTTCCGCCGCGAGAACCTGATCGCGCAGCTGGTCGAGGGCGATGCGTTCCATCGCTACAACCGTCTCGAAATGCGCCAGCAGATGAAGGAGGCCGAGGAACGCGGCGATCGCCACTACAGCCACTTCGGCCCCGAGGCGAACCTGTTCAAGGAACTCGAAGACCTGTTCCGCGACTACGCCGAAACCGGTGGCGGACGCACGCGCAAATACCTGCACGATCCCGGCGAGGCCGCGCCGTACAAGCAGGATCCGGGCACGTTCACCCCGTGGGAGGACGTCAAGCCGAACACCGACCTGCTGTTCTACGAGGGTCTGCACGGCGCGGTCGTCGACGGCGATGTCGACGTGGCCAAGTACGCCGATCTCAAGGTCGGCGTCGTGCCCATCCTCAACCTCGAATGGATCCAGAAGCTGCACCGCGATCAGCGCATGCGCGGCTACTCGCAGGAGGCGGTGACCGACACGATCCTGCGCCGCATGCCCGATTACGTCAGCCACATCTGCCCGCAGTTCTCGCGCACGCACGTGAATTTCCAGCGCGTGCCGACCGTGGACACGTCCAATCCGTTCATCGCGCGCAGCATCCCGACCGCCGACGAGAGTTTCCTCGTCATCCGCTTCGCCAATCCGAAGGGCATCGATTTCCCGTACCTGCTCAGCATGCTGCACGACTCGTTCATGAGCCGACCGAACACGATCGTCGCGCCCGGCGGAAAGATGGGCCTGGCGATGGAACTGATCTTCACGCCGATGATCCTGCAATTGATGGATCGCAAACGCCGCGCGCTTGCCGCGTAATCGAGAAGCCGTCATGAATGCCGAACTGAAAACGAGTGCCACTCCCGAACGCGACCTGACCAACGCGATCCGCTTCCTCGCCGCCGATGCGGTGCAAGCCGCGAACTCGGGCCATCCAGGCGCGCCGATGGGCATGGCCGAAATCGCGCTCGTGCTCTGGCGCGGTCACTTGAGGCACAACCCGGCCAATCCGGCCTGGCCCGACCGCGACCGCTTCGTGCTCTCGAACGGCCACGGCTCGATGCTGCTCTACGCGCTGCTGCACCTGACCGGCTACGACCTGCCGATCGAGGAGATCAAGCGCTTCCGTCAGCTGCACAGCAAGACGCCCGGGCATCCCGAGTATGGGATGACCGCCGGCGTCGAAACGACGACAGGGCCGCTCGGCCAGGGCTTGACCAATGCGGTCGGCATGGCGCTCGCCGAGGCATTGCTCGCGCGCGAGTTCAACCGCGACGGGCACACGATCGTCGATCACCACACCTATGTATTCCTCGGCGATGGCTGCCTGATGGAAGGCATCTCGCACGAGGCCTGCTCGCTCGCCGGCACGCTCAAACTCGGCAAACTGATCTGCTTCTACGACGACAATGGCATCTCGATCGACGGCCACGTCGAGCATTGGTTCGCCGACGACACGCCGCGGCGCTTCGAGGCCTACGGCTGGCACGTCGTGCGCAACGTCGACGGCCACGACACGGCCGCGATCGAACGCGCGCTGCTCGAAGCGAAAACGATCGCCGACCGGCCAAGCCTGATCTGCTGCAAGACCGTCATCGGCAAGGGCGCGCCGACCAAGGCCGGCACGCACGACGTGCATGGTGCCGCGCTGGGCAACGACGAAATCGCGGCCGCGCGCAAGGCGCTGGCTTGGCCGCACGCGCCGTTCGTCGTGCCGGACGAAGTCTACGCAAGCTGGGACGCGCGCCGCGAAGGCGCGCAACGCGAAGCGCAGTGGCAGCGCGCGTTCGACGCCTATGCAAACGCGTATCCGGAACTGGCGGTCGAATTCCTGCGCCGTGTCGCTGGCGAACTGCCGCGCGGCTGGCAAGAATTCGTTCGGGAAAAACTCGACGCCGTACAGCAAGCCGCGCCGAACATCGCCACGCGCAAGGCCTCGCAGAACGCGCTCGACCTGCTGCAGCCGAAGCTGCCGGAACTACTCGGCGGATCGGCCGACCTCACCGGTTCCAACCTGACCAACTTCAAGGGCGCGGTCGCCGTGCGCAAGGGCGACGCGGGCCTGGGCTACGGCAACCACATCAACTACGGCGTGCGCGAATTCGGCATGAGCGCGATCATGAACGGCATCGCGCTGCACGGCGGCTATATTCCCTACGGCGGCACGTTTCTCACGTTCTCGGACTACAGCCGCAACGCGATCCGCATGTCCGCGCTGATGGGCCTGCGCGTGATCTACGTCTTCACCCACGATTCGATCGGCCTCGGCGAGGACGGCCCGACACACCAGCCGATCGAGCATGTCGCGAGCCTGCGCCTGATTCCGAACGTGCACGTGCAACGCCCCTGCGATGCGACCGAGACGCTTGCCGCCTGGGTAGCCGCACTCGAACACAGGAACGGTCCCACCTGCCTGATCCTGTCGCGCCAGAATCTGCCGAATCAGCCGCGCATGCCGACGCAGATCGCGGCGATTGCGCGCGGCGGCTATGTACTCGCCGATGCCGACGGCGGTCGCCCCGACGCCGTCGCGATCGCGACCGGCTCGGAAATCGCACTCGCGGTCAAGGCACGCGAGATTCTCGCGAGCGAAAGCATCCGCCTGCGCGTCGTCTCGATCCCCGATCTCAAGACCTTCGAAGCCTGGCCCGCCGATTATCGCGCGAGCGTCCTGCCGCCGGGCGTGCCGCGCATCGCGATCGAGGCCGGCGTGACCGGGTCGTGGCATCGCCTCGTCGGCGACAGCGGCCGCGTCGTCGGCATCGAGCGTTTCGGCGAGTCCGCGCCGGCCGAAAAATTATTCGAACTGTTCGGTCTCACCGCGGCCAACGTCGCCGCGCAGGTGCGCGAACTCGTTGGCGCCGCAGCGGGGGCCGATCGATGAGCGGCATCCGCATCCGCGCCGTGCTGTTCGATCTCGACGGCACCCTCGTCGATTCGGCGCCGGACATCGCCGCGGCGAT
>NZ_DASVOK010000364.1:0-13194 GCF_036383415.1 Rudaea sp.
GTCGGTGCTGCTGCCGCTGCGCTCGCGCGCTGCGATCCACGACTCGCAGCCGCTGCTGCCCGCCGACATCGCCGCCACGCTCGCGGCAATGCCCGCACCGCGCGTGCTCGTGACCACGCCGTTCCACCTGCGCGCGCTGCACGAGTCTGGCGTCGCGCTGCCGCCGCTTGCCGCGATCGTCACCGCAACCGCGCCGCTGTCGGCCGAACTCGCCGCAGCGGTCGAAACGCGGTTCGCGACGCGCGTGATCGAATTGTTCGGTTCGACCGAAACCTGCGTGATTGCGCAACGTCGCACCGCGCTCGCCGAGCCGTGGTCGCTTTATGATGGTATCGAGCTGCACCCGCAACCCGACGGCACGCTCGCCAGCGCGGCGCATTTCACGGAACCGACCGTGCTGCAGGACATCGTCGAACTACTGCCTGGGCGGCGCTTCCACCTGTGCGGACGCAACAGCGATCTGCTCGAGATCGCCGGCAAGCGCGCCTCGCTGGCCGACCTGACCCGGCGACTCAATGCGATTGATGGCGTCGTCGACGGCGTCGTCTTCCAGCTCGACGCCGAGGCGGATTCCGACAGCAGTCAGGGCGTGCGCCGGATCGCCGCGCTTGCGGTCGCGCCAACGCTCAGCGAAGCACAGATTCTCGATGCGCTGCGCGCCGCCGTCGATCCTGCGTTCCTGCCGCGGCCTCTGCGCATCGTCGATGCGTTGCCGCGCAACGCGACAGGCAAGCTGCCGCGCGACGCGCTGCTTGCCGCGCTGTAGGGGCGCGATTTCGCCCCGCGCGAAAGAAATTCAATACGATCGCGCCCGGCTGGCAGTTTCCAATGTCGCGAAAGACCGCGGTTCGATGAATCGAACCCCATGCTGATCACCAGCCGAGCAGCTTGTACTGCACGGCGCCAGGCTTGCCGTGCATGCCGGCGTCGAGGTCAGGAGGCATCGGGCCCTTGTAACCCGGATCGACGTACCACTTCTCCGCGCCGCTGTCCTTCGACTTGAAGTACTGGGCGAAAATCTTGCCGCGCTTGCGGTACTCGGTGATCGTCTCGTTGCCTTCCTGACGCACGGTGACCACGGGCAACTCGGTCGCCTCCGCGGCCTTCTGCACTTCGGGCGGCAGGCCGGGGCTGTCGAATTTCTTTTCGGGTTCGGGTGGCAGGGCCGGCACGGGCTGCGCGGCATGGCGCTTGGCTTCCTCGGCAGCAGCCTTGACCTCGGCGTCGGAGTTCGCGATCGGCACGGTCTTCGCCTTGTTCGTCGCGGGTGGCGTTTGCGACGTCGAAGCTGGCGGATCATCCATCGCCGGCGGCGGTTGCACCGGAGGCAGACCGTCGTCCGTTTTCTTCTGAGCCTGGGCGTGGACCTGAGCGGCGATCAGACCGCAAGCGAGCATCACGGGAAGCAACTTGCGCATGGCTCTCCTCCGTCAGAATTTCTGTTGCGAGAATAACAAAGCGCGCGTGAAAACGGCATGAAGCAGAGCGTCATTTCTTCTCCGCATCGGCAACGGTTCACGATTGCAAATCGTGCATGACTGGACCAAGCTCACGGCCCCAAGAGAATTCGCGCCGCGCATGTCCGCCAAGACCCTGACTCTCATCGACGGCTCCGGCTATCTGTATCGCGGCTACCACGCCACGTACGACAAGCATTTCGCCACACGCGCCGGCGAGCCGACTGGCGCGTTGCTGACTGTGCACAACATGGTGCGTCTCGCGCTGAAGGCAAAGCCGGATTACATCGCGTTCGTCGTCGATGCACCGGGACCGACCTTCCGTGACGAACTGTATCCCGAATACAAGGCGACGCGTTCGGCGATGCCGGAAGATCTCGCGGCACAGATCGAACCGATGTTGCACATGGTCGACGCGCTCGGCATTCCGATCCTGCGCGTCGCAGGCGTCGAGGCCGACGACGTGATCGGCACCCTCGCCAAACAGGGGGCGGAGCAGGGCATCGACGTCATCGTGTCAACCGGCGACAAGGACATGGCACAGCTCGTCGACGCACACATCAAGCTCGTCAACACGATGACGAACACGACGCTCGACGAGCAAGGCGTCGTCGAGAAGTTCGGCGTGCGCGCCGACCAGATCGCCGACTATCTCGCCCTAATGGGCGACACGGTCGACAACGTGCCCGGCGTCGAGAAGTGCGGGCCGAAGACCGCGGCGAAATGGCTGGCCGAATACGGCACGCTCGATGGGGTGATCGAGAACGCGGACAAGGTCGGCGGCAAGATCGGCGAGAACCTGCGCAAAGCGCTGCCGCGGCTGCCGCTGTCGCGCACGCTGACGATCATCAAGACCGACGTCGCGCTTGCCGAAAAACCGAATGATCTCGTGCTGCGCAACGCGGACGTCGACAAGTTGCGCGTGTTTTACACGCATTACGAATTCAAGGCGGCGCTCAAGGAGCTCGACGGCACCGCTGCTGCCGACGCGAAGGAAGAGGCGGAACCACTGGCAGCAACGCCGGGGGCACCAGCGCCGGCGCCCGTGCAGGAGGAGAAGAATTCGCAGCCGTCGCGCTACGATCTTGTCCTCGAACAAGCCGACTTCGACGCCTGGATCAAACGCCTCGAAGCAGCCGAACTGATCTGCATCGACACCGAAACGACCAGCCTTGATCCGATGCGCGCCGAGATCATCGGGGTCTCATTCTCGGTCGAACCGGGGCACGCGGCCTATGTGCCGTTCGCACACGACTATCCCGGCGCGCCCAGACAGCTTGATCGCACTGCCGTACTCGACGCTCTGCGTCCGTTGCTGGAAGACCCGAAGAAATCCAAACTGGGTCAGCATGCGAAGTACGACATGAATGTATTTTCGAGCTACGGCATCGCCGCGCAGGGCGTGCGCTACGACTCGATGCTCGAATCCTACGTGTGGAATTCTTCGGGCAACCGCCACGACATGGATACGCTGGCGAAGAAGTACCTCGGTGTCGACACGATCCACTACGAGGACGTGACCGGCAAAGGCGCGAAACAGATACCGTTCTCTCAGGTCGATGTGCGCGTCGCGGCCGACTACGCGGCCGAGGACGCCGACATCACGCTGCGCCTGCACGAGGCGCTGTGGGCCAAGCTCGAAACCGTGCCGACGCTGCAGAAGGTGTTCGAGGACATCGAAATGCCGCTCGTGCCCGTGCTCGCGCGCATGGAGCAGACCGGCGTGCTGATCGACGTTGCCAAGCTCAGGAAGCAGAGCAATGAACTCGGCAAGCGGCTGCTCGAAATCCAGCAGCGTGCGTTCGATGTCGCCGGCCGTCATTTCAGTCTCGATTCGCCGAAGCAATTGCAGGCGTTGCTCTACGACGAATTGAAATTGCCGGTGTCGGTGAAGACGCCGACCGGCCAGCCGTCGACCAACGAGGAAGCGCTCGAAGCGCTCGCGAACCAGCACGAGCTGCCGCGCCTGATCCTCGATTACCGCACGCTGGCCAAGCTGCGCTCGACCTACACCGACAAGCTGCCCGAGGCGGTCAATCCGCGCGACGGGCGCGTGCATACGAGCTATCACCAGGCGGTCGCCGCGACGGGGCGCTTGTCGTCGAACGATCCGAACCTGCAGAACATCCCGATCCGCACCGAAGAGGGCCGCCGCATCCGCCAGGCTTTCGTCGCACCGAGCGGTTTCAAGATTCTTGCCGCCGACTATTCGCAGATCGAGCTGCGCATCATGGCGCACCTGTCGGGCGACCCGGGTCTGCTCGCCGCGTTCCACGGCAACCAGGACGTGCACCGCGCGACCGCGGCGGAGGTGTTCGGCGTGCCGCCCGAGCAGGTCGACGCGAACCAGCGTCGCGCGGCGAAGGCGATCAATTTCGGCCTGATGTACGGCATGAGCGCATGGGGTCTCGCGCGCCAGCTAGGCATCGAGCGCGGCGAGGCGAACGAGTACGTGAAGCGCTACTTCGAGCGCTATCCGGGCGTGCGCGAATTCATGGAGCGCACGCGCGAGCAGGCGCATCGCGACGGCTACGTCGAAACGCTGTTCGGCCGACGCCTCTACCTCTACGAAATCCACTCGCGCAACGCGGGCCTGCGCGCGGGCGCGGAACGCGCGGCGATCAACGCGCCGATGCAGGGCACCGCTGCCGACATCATCAAACGCGCGATGATTTCAGTCGACGTATGGTTGCGCTCGCTCGAGAGCGAGGCGCGCATGATCATGCAAGTGCACGACGAACTCGTGTTCGAAGTGCGCGAAGATGCGGTGAAGAAAATTTCCGACGGCGTGCGCGAACGCATGATGCATGCGGCGGAACTTGCGGTGCCGCTGATCGTCGGTATCGGCGTCGGCGACAACTGGGACGAGGCGCATTGAGCGCTTGCCGCACAAAAAAACGGCACGCTTTAGCGCAATCTTTGCGAAGCCGAAGATGAAGTATTTTTCATCTCGCCTTGTACGCGCAAAGCGGCTCACGCAACTGCCTGATTTTTCAGCCCATGAATGAAAACTAAACCGAACAGGTTAATTTTTCGCTTTGCCTTGAACTTCCGCCGCTCCAACCACAACTAACTAACCGGTGCACGCAACGGCACCTCGGCTGGCCCACCTCCCTGGTCCAGCCCACGAAGGCCGATCCCTCCCCAGATCCGCCTTCGGACCCGGCCCCGGAAGCTTCCCCCTAAGCTTTCGGGGCTTTTTTTTTGGGTGTATCCATGCAATCGTCCCGATAGATAGCGAAAGTCAAAAAGCGGCCGTCCTTGGCCGCACTTCTCAAAGACATCTCCCTACTTTGCCGCCTTTTTCGGCGGTGAGCGTGCGATCTCGCCATGCAGCCATTCGCGGAACGCGATCAGCGGCGGATATTTGGCCGAGCACGGCGGATAGACGAGGTAGTGCCCGTACTTCGCCGGCATGCGCTCGCGCGTTAGCACGATCAGCGCGCCGTTGTCGATCAGCGGCTTTGCCAGCAGCAGGCGTCCCATCGCGACGCCGAGCCCCTGCGCCGCCGCCCGGTGCAGCAATTCCACGTCGGTGAAACTCGCCACATAGCGCTTCGGCAGCGTGCCGCCGAATTCGGCGAACCAGCGTCGCCAATGCGCGCTGTTGTCGTCGTACTCGCCGAGCAATGGCCAGCCTGCGAGATCCGCCGGCGCGGGCTTGCCGAGTTCCTTGAGCCATTTAGGATGTGCGATCGGCCCAAGCTGTTCGTCGAGCAAATGCTCCGAGGTCAGACCGGCCCAAGTGCCCGCACCATAACGCAGCGCGGCATCGACTGGCTCACGATCGAAGTCGACCACGGCCGTTGTCGTCTGCAGGTTGAATTCGAGGCCGGGATGCCTGGCCATGAACGCGGGCAGGCGCGGCATCAGCCAGCTCGACGAGAACGAAGGCAGCGCGCTGATCGTCAACGTGTTCGCCGGCTGCTCACGCGCACGCGCGAACACGCGCTCGATGCCGTCGACGTGTACCGCGACTTCGTCGAGCAGGCGGGTGCCGTGCGGAGTCAGACTCACGCCGCGCGGGCCGCGTTCGAGCAGCTTGCGGCCGAGCCGCTCCTCGAGCGCGCGCATCTGATGGCTCAATGCGCTGACCGTGAGATTCATCTGCGCGGCCGCGCGCGTCAGATTCTTCTCGCGCGCGACGGCGACGAAGGCTTGCAAGGTATGCAGCGGCGGCTTGCTCATGGGTTTTTACTCCCTTCTCCCGGTGGGAGAAAGAAAATCCAACCTTGAATCCAGCTCAACTCAGACTTGCAAAACTATCGCTTTTTTGCCGCATGGCGCAAGCGTAACTTGTACGTCCATCAAGACTCACTCGGAGTACGTCATGCTTTCCTGGCTCAAGAAATTCGAGGAATCGTCGCTCGGAATGTTGTTCACCGATCAACATCTTTCGCCGAGCGAAATCGTGCGCATCGCGCAGCACGAGCGCAGCGCGGAGCAATCGGCAGTGTGTGCCGCGAACACATGCAGGCAGCAGAAAGATGGCCTGCCGCACACGCAACTGGTCGGATTGCGTTGAAGCAGGCAGGGGTGCCGCGCGCCCCTGCGGGTCACATCAGAGGTTCTTGATCAGCTCGTCGCCGAACTCGGAACATTTCACTTCGGTCGCGCCATCCATCAAACGCGCGAAGTCGTAGGTCACCCTCTTGTTCGCGATCGCCTTGTCCATCGCGCTAATGATCGTATCGGCCGCATCAAGCCAGCCCATATAGCGCAGCATCATCTCGCCGGAGAGGATGACCGAGCCCGGGTTGACCTTGTCGAGGTTGGCGTACTTCGGCGCGGTACCGTGCGTGGCCTCGAACACGGCGTGGCCGGTGAGGTAGTTGATGTTGCCACCCGGCGCGATGCCGATGCCGCCGACCTGCGCGGCAAGCGCGTCGCTGAGATAATCGCCGTTGAGGTTGAGCGTGGCGATCACGTCGAATTCGTCGGGGCGCGTGAGCACTTGCTGCAGCGTGATGTCGGCGATCGCGTCCTTGATCAGTACCTTGCCGGCGGCGAGCGCGGCCCTCTGCTCTGCATTCGCGGCGGCTTCGCCCTGCGCGGCCTTGGTCTTCTCCCAGGTCTCCCAGGTGTAGGTGTGGTTCGGGAAAAACTTCTCGGCGACCTCGTAACCCCAGTTGCGGAATGCGCCTTCGGTGAACTTCATGATGTTGCCCTTGTGCACCAGGGTCACCGACTTGCGCTTGTTCTGGATCGCGTAGCTGATCGCGCTGTGCACGAGGCGCTCGGTGCCGAGGTAGCTGACCGGCTTGATGCCGATGCCGACGTCGACGCCGACTTCTCGATGCGGCGCACCGATCGCTTCGAGCTGCTTCTGCCACGCCTCCGCCTTGGCCTTGGTGCCGAAGCGGATCTTGTCGAACGCCTTCGGATCGTTCTGCGCGATGAAGTCCAACAACTTCTGCGCGGCTTCAGAACCCGCCGCATATTCGATGCCGGCATAGATGTCCTCGGTGTTCTCGCGGAAGATCACCATGTCGACCTTCTCCGGCGTCTTCACCGGCGACGGCACGCCCTTGAACCAGCGCACCGGACGCAGGCAGACGTAAAGGTCGAGCATCTGGCGCAACGCAACGTTGAGCGAGCGGATGCCGCCGCCGACGGGCGTGGTCAGCGGACCCTTCATCGAAACGAGGTAGTCGCGGCAGGCCTCGACCGTCGAATTCGGCAGCCAGGTGCCGAACTGGTTGTTCGATTTTTCACCGGCGAACACTTCGAGCCAGTGGATTTTCTTCTTGCCACCGTAGGCCTTGGCCACGGCCGCGTCGAGCACGCGCACCGAGGCGCGCCAGATGTCGGCGCCGGTGCCATCGCCTTCGATGAACGGGATGATCGGATTGTCCGGGACGTTGAGCCTGCCGTGCTGGATAGCAATCTTGCCGCCGCCGGCGGGTGCGGTGTAGGTGGGTTCGGCCATGGGTTGCTCGCGTTTTTGAGTAGACGAGAAGGCGTGCAAGCGTATCAGGAACACACACAGACCCGCTGCGCTCCCGATGTTGGGAGCGCAGGATCGAATCGACGCGCGTTATGCGCGGCGGCGGCCGGCGCCGCGCTTGCTCGTCCTCAACCCGCGAATGCCGCCAGCGCCGCGTTAAGGGTCGCGCTCGGCCGCATCACCGCATCGGTCTTGCCCGTGTTGGGCAGGTAATAGCCGCCGATGTCGGCCGGCTTGCCCTGTACGGCCGCGAGTTCGTCCACGATCTTCGTTTCGGCGGCGGCCAGGGCATCGGCCAGCGGCTTGAAGCGGGCGGCGAGTTCGCCGTCCTCGGTCTGCGCGGCCAGCGCCTGGGCCCAGTACAACGCGAGGTAGAAATGACTGCCGCGGTTGTCGAGTTGCCCGGTCTTGGGGCTGGGACCCTTGTTGTTATCAAGCAGCTTGCCGGTGGCGGCGTCGAGCGCGCGGGCCAGCAGCTTGGCCTTGGCGTTGTTGTTCTTGATGCCCAACTCCTCGAGGCTTACGGCCAGGGCCAGGAACTCGCCGAGCGAATCCCAGCGCAGGTGGTTTTCCTCGACCAGCTGCTGCACGTGCTTGGGCGCCGAGCCGCCGGCGCCGGTTTCGTACATGCCGCCGCCGGCCATCAGCGGCACGATCGACAACATCTTGGCCGAGGTGCCGAGTTCCATGATCGGGAACAGGTCGGTCAGGTAGTCGCGCAGGATGTTGCCAGTGGCGCTGATCGTGTCCAGCCCGCGGATCACGCGCTCCAGCGTGTAACGCATCGCGCGCACCTGGCTCATGATCTGGATGTCGAGCCCGGCGGTATTGTGCTCGTGCAGGTACATCTTGACCTTGGTGATCAGTTGGGCTTCGTGTGGACGATAAGCGTCCAGCCAGAACACCACCGGCATGCCCGAGTTGCGCGCGCGCGTGACGGCGAGCTTGACCCAGTCGCGGATGGCGGCGTCCTTGACCTGGCACATGCGCCAGATGTCGCCCTGCTCGACGTTCTGGCTCATCAGCACCTCGCCGGTGGCGAGGTCGGTGATGTTGGCGACGCCGTCCTCGGTGATTTCGAAGGTCTTGTCGTGCGAGCCGTATTCCTCGGCCTGCTGGGCCATCAGGCCGACGTTGGGCACCGTGCCCATCGTGCGCGGGTCGAAGGCACCATGCCATTTGCAGAAGTTGATCATCTCCTGGTAGATGCGGGCGAAGGTCGATTCGGGCATGACCGCTTTGACGTCCTTGAGGCGGCCGTCGGCACCGTACATCTTGCCGCCGCTGCGGATCGCCGCCGGCATCGAGGCGTCGACGATGACATCGTTCGGCGAATGGAAATTGGTGATGCCTTTGGCCGAGTCCACCATCGCCAGCTCGGGACGGTGCTCGTGGCAGGCGTGCAGGTCGCGCTTGATCTCGTCCTGCTGGCTCTGCGGCAGCGCGGCGATCTTGGTGTACAGGTCGACCATGCCATTGTTGACGTTCACGCCCAGCTCCTCGAAGGTCTTGGCATGCTTGGCGAAGGCGTCCTTGTAGAAGATCTTCACGCAATGGCCGAACACGATTGGGTGCGACACCTTCATCATCGTCGCCTTGACGTGCAGCGAGAACATCACGCCGGTCTTGTGCGCATCCTCGATCTCCTTTTCATAGAAGGCGAGCAGGGCCTTCTTGCTCATGAACATCGAGTCGATCACCTCGCGGTCGAGTAGCGAGACCTTGGGCTTGAGCACGAGGGTCTTGTCGCTCTTGGTGATCAGCTCCATCTTCACGTCGCGCGCGCGATCCAGCGTCATCGACTTTTCGCCGTGATAGAAGTCGCCGCCGTGCATGTGCGACACGTGCGAACGCGACGCCTGGCTCCACTCGTCCATGCGGTGCGGGTTTTTGCGCGCGTATTCCTTGACCGCCTAGGGCGCGCGGCGGTCGGAGTTGCCCTCGCGCAGCACCGGGTTCACCGCGCTGCCGGTGCACTTGTTGTAGCGCGCGCGGATGTCTTTTTCTTCGTCCGTCTTCGGGCTTTCCGGGTAGTCCGGAATCTTGTAACCCTTGTCCTGCAGTTCCTTGATCGCCGCCTTGAGCTGCGCCACCGAGGCGCTGATGTTGGGCAGCTTGATGATGTTGGCCTCGGGCTTGAGCGTGAGCCTGCCCAGCTCAGCCAGGTTGTCGGGCACGCGCTGCGCCTCGCTCAGCGCCTCGGGGAACTGGCCGAGGATGCGGCTGGCCACCGAAATGTCGCTGGTCGCCACCTCGATGCCCACCGGCTTGGCGAAAGCCTGGATGATCGGCAACAGCGAAGCCGTGGCCAAGCGCGGCGCTTCGTCGGTGAGGGTGTAGATGATTCTGGGGTTTGCGGCGGTCATGAGGTTCTCTTGCGGGCTGTTTCGATCGCCGCAGCCGCTGAGTCAGCGGTCCCTTGAACGAGACGAGATGGTCCCGACAAGCCTCGACGGTCGAGCGACGAATGGAAGAAAAAAGCACGTAAGCGTAGCAAAAACGTGCATGCGCCGAGTAGAAAAAGGGCAGCAACCGGTTATCGCCTTGGCGAACGTCGCGAACCGCGCGTGGGGGAACCGACCGGCGTTCCGGGTCGTGCGTTTGCCTGGCAGGCGCACGATGTCGGGGCTCGATCACGCCTCTTTGCACCACAATCGTGCGCTCAGGTCGACGAGCGAAAGACTCATCTCATTGTTTCAGCTTTGTTTTTCTGCTTGGCACGTCGCTTGCTGCTCTGCAACACGAGACCGCGAGGTGCAAGCATGAACGTCAAGGCGAAACAGAAGCTCGTGTTGATCGGCAACGGCATGGCCGGCGTGCGCACGCTGGAAGAACTGCTCAAGCTCGCGCCCGACCTCTACGACATCACCGTGTTCGGTGCCGAGCCGCATCCGAACTACAACCGCATCCTGCTATCGCCTGTGCTCGCCGGCGAGCAGACGATCGAGCAGATCGTGCTCAACGACTGGGACTGGTATCACGACAACGGCATCACCCTGCACACCAGCAAGAAGATCGTGAAGATCGACCGCAGGCAACGGCGCGTGATCGCCGAAGACGGCACCGAGGCGACGTACGATCGTCTGCTGCTAGCGACCGGCTCGAACCCGTTCATGCTGCCGATTCCGGGCAAGGATCTCGACGGAGTGCTCGCGTACCGCGATATCGCGGACACGCACGCGATGATCGGTGCGGCGCAGAAGTACAAGCACGCCGTCGTCATCGGCGGCGGCCTGCTCGGCCTCGAAGCGGCGAACGGATTGAAGCTGCGTGGCATGGACGTCACCGTCGTGCACGTGCTCGACACGCTGATGGAACGCCAGCTCGACGCGAGCGCGGCCGGACTGCTCAAGCTCTCGCTCGAACAACGCGGACTGACGTTCGCGATGAACAGGAAGACGCAGGAACTTCTCGGCGACGAACACGGCCGCGTGCGCGCGGTGCGTTTCGCCGACGGCGAAGAAATTCCCGCGGAGCTTGTTGTCATGGCGATCGGCATCCGCCCGAACACCGCGCTCGCGGAATCCGCGGGCCTGCAATGCAATCGCGGCATCCTCGTCTCCGATACGATGCAGACGTACGATCCGCGCATCTACGCGGTCGGCGAATGCGCCGCGCATCGCGGCATCGCCTACGGTCTCGTCGCGCCGCTGTTCGAGCAGGCCAAGGTCTGCGCGAATCACCTTGCCGAGTTCGGCATCGGCATCTACTCGGGCTCGGTGACCTCGACCAAGCTCAAGGTCACCGGCATCGATCTGTTCTCGGCCGGCGATTTCAACGGCGGCGCAGACACCGAGGAAATCACGCTCGCCGATCCGATCGGTGGCGTCTACAAGAAGCTCGTCATCCGCGACGACAAGCTCGTCGGCGCCTGCCTCTACGGCGACACGACCGACGGCGCCTGGTACTTCAAGCTGCTGCGCGAAGGCCGCAAGATCGACGACATCCGCGACACGCTGATGTTCGGCGAAGCCAATCTCGGCGATACCGGCCACAGCGGCGAGAGTCGCGCCGCGACCATGGCCGACGACGCCGAAGTCTGCGGCTGCAATGGCGTGTGCAAGGGCAACATCGTCAAGGCGATCAAGACCCAGGGCCTGTTCACGGTCGACGCGGTGCGCAAGCATACGAAGGCGTCGAGTTCCTGCGGCTCGTGTACGGGCCTTGTTGAACAGATTCTCGCGAGCGCGCTCGGCGGCGACTATTCGGCCGCGCCGAAAAAGAAGCCGATCTGCGCGTGCACTGTCTACTCGCACGAAGAGGTGCGAATGGCCATTCGCGAGAACAAGCTGACCAGCCTGATGGCAGCGATGGCGTTCATGGAGTGGTCGACGCCGAACGGCTGCGCGACCTGCCGGCCGGCGCTCAACTACTACCTGATTTCGACCTGGCCGCACGAAGCCAGGGACGATCCGCAGGCGCGCTTCATCAACGAGCGTGCACACGCCAACATCCAGAAAGATGGCACCTATTCGGTGATCCCGCGTATGTGGGGCGGCATCACCAATGCAAGCGAACTGCGCCGCATCGCCGATGTCGTCGACAAATACCAGATTCCGACGGTCAAGGTCACCGGCGGCCAGCGCATCGACCTGCTCGGCGTGAAGAAGGAAGACCTGCAGAACATCTGGCGCGATCTCGACATGCCCTCGGGCCATGCCTACGCCAAGGCGCTGCGCACGGTGAAGACCTGCGTCGGCTCGGAGTGGTGCCGCTTCGGCACGCAGGACTCCACGCGCATGGGCATCGAGCTCGAAAAGGCGCTGTGGCGCATGTACGCGCCGCACAAGGTCAAGCTCGCGGTGTCGGGCTGCCCGCGCAACTGCGCCGAGTCGGGGATCAAGGACGTCGGCGTGATCGGCGTCGATTCGGGCTGGGAGATCTACGTCGCCGGCAACGGCGGCATCAAGACCGACGTCGCCCAGTTCTTCTGCAAGCTGAAGACGCATGAGGAAGTGCTCGAATATGCCGGCGCGTTCCTGCAGCTTTATCGCGAAGAGGGTCACTACCTCGAACGTACCGTGCACTACGTCAGCCGCGTCGGTCTCGACTACTGCAAGAAGCGCGTGCTCGACGATGACGAAGGCCGCCGCGCGCTATGGGCGCGCCTGCAGGACGCGCTGCGCGATGAGGCTGATCCGTGGCACGAGCCGCAGAAGGCCGCGGTCGACCTGCGCCAGTTCGCACCGATCAAGGCCGTGCTCGTGGAGGAATCGGCATGACGAGGAGCGATTGGCTGTACATCTGCCGCCTCGACGATATCCCGGCATCCGGCGCGCGCGTCGTGCGCATTGACGGACGGCCCGACATCGCGCTGTTCCGTACGCTCGACGATCGCGTGTTCGCGCTGCACGATCGCTGCCCGCACAAGGGCGGTCCGCTGTCGCAGGGCATCGTGCACGGCGCGCGCGTGACCTGTCCGCTGCATGCCTGGGTGATCAACCTCGACAGCGGCCGCGCGGTCGAGCCCGACGTTGGCGCGACGGCCTGTTTTCGCGTGCGCTGCGAGAACGGCGAGGTGTTCCTGAATCGTGCCGACGCACGCGGCAGCACCGCCGTGGCCGAACGCGAAACTTGTGCGGTGGCATGAACGCCTCGCTGCAAGCCTCGCCCAAGCTTGCGGCGCGCACGACGCGGTCGACCTGCTGCTACTGCGGCGTGGGCTGCGGCGTGCTGATCGAAACGGCGCTCGACGATGACGGCGCGGAGACGATCGTCGGCGTTCGCGGCGATCCCGAACATCCGGCCAACTTCGGTCGCCTGTGCAGCAAGGGCAGCGCACTGCACCTC
>NZ_DASVOK010000365.1:0-6924 GCF_036383415.1 Rudaea sp.
TTTCCGGCCGATTCGGTATTCCGCCGCGAAATCGTTCCAGCCGATCCGCTCAGGAACCCAGGCCCGACTCGCGGATGAAGTCCTTCGTCGCCGCGGCTAGCTTGGGATCCTGCATCGCCATGTGCAGCGTCGCCTGGACGAGGCCAAGCTTGTTGCCGCAGTCGAAACGCGTGCCCTCGAAGCGATAGGCGAGCACGGAGCGCTCGCGGAGCAGCGCGTCGATCGCGTCGGTGAGCTGGATCTCGCCGCCGGCGCCGGGTTCGGTCTTCTCGAGCAGTTCGAAGATGCGCGCCGGCAGCACGTAGCGGCCGACGATGGCGAGGTTCGACGGCGCGACGTCCGGCTTCGGTTTCTCGACGACGAGGTTGATCTTCGCCGCGCGATCAGAGACTTTCGTCGCATCGACGATGCCGTATTTGTCGGTCTGATCGCGTGGAACCTCTTCCACGGCGATCACGCCGGCGCCGTTCTCGCGCATCGACAATTCGGACATCTGGCGCAGGCAGCTCTTGCCCGCATTCCAGATCAGATCGTCGGCGAGGATCACGCCGAACGGCTCGTCGCCGACCACCTGCTTCGCACAGAGCACGGCGTGGCCGAGGCCGAGCGCCTCGGGCTGGGTGACGAAGATGCAACGCACGTGCTTCGGCAGCGTGCCCTGCACGAGCGCGAGCAGTTCCTTCTTGCCCGACTGCGAGAGCTTGGCTTCGAGCTCGTAGGCCTTATCGAAGTAGTCGGCGATCGCGTGTTTGTAGCGGTTGGTGACGAAGATCAGCGTGTCCGCGCCCGCGTCGACCGCTTCGTCGACCGCGTACTGGATCAGCGGCCGGTCGAGCACGGGCAGCATTTCCTTGGCAACGGTCTTCGTCGCCGGCAGGAAGCGCGTGCCGAGGCCGGCCACGGGGAATACCACTTTGCGCATCGGTTTCGCCATTGTCACTCCTCAAACAAAAGCATCAAAAATTCTTCACGCCTGTCCGCGCGCGATCGGCACGACCTCGGCCTCGCCCTCGTCGCGCCAGGCGAACTCGGGCAAGAGGTTCGTCAGGCAGCGGCGCAGCGTTTCTTCATCGTAGTCGCGCACGGCCTGCGCCGCGCGCGCGAGCTGCGCGTTGAGCAGGTCCCAGGACATGCTGCGCGGCTGTG
The DNA here is from genome assembly GCF_036383415.1 of Rudaea sp. Lineage (GTDB taxonomy): Bacteria > Pseudomonadota > Gammaproteobacteria > Xanthomonadales > Rhodanobacteraceae > Rudaea. The sequence goes on from NZ_DASVOK010000365.1 coordinate 1,147, forward strand.
CGAGGAAAATCTTCGCATGGCTCGTGTCGACGTAATTTTCCTGCGAATGGAACAGCTCCTCGAACAATTTTTCGCCGGGGCGCAGGCCGGTGTAGACGATGTGCACGTCGCGGCCCGGCACCTTGTTCGCGAGGCGGATCATCTGCTCGGCGAGATAACTGATCTTGACCGGCTCGCCCATGTCGAGCGCAAAGATCTCGCCGCCCTGCCCCAGCACCGAGGCCTGCAGGATGAGCTGGCAAGCTTCGGGAATCGTCATGAAGTAGCGCGTGATTTCCGGATGCGTCACCGTAACCGGCCCGCCGCCGCGAATCTGCTCGCGGAACAGCGGCACGACGCTTCCGGCCGAATCAAGCACGTTGCCGAACCGCACCGTGATGAAACGCGTGCGCGAACGCGCGGCCAGGTTCTGGCAGAAGATTTCCGCGGCGCGCTTGCACGCGCCCATGACGCTGGTCGGGTTGACCGCCTTGTCCGTGGAGATCAGCACGAAGCCGCCGACGCCGTACTTGTCCGCCGCCTGCGCGACGGTCTGCGTACCGAGCACGTTGTTGCGGAACGCCTCGCGCACCTGCGTCTGCAACAGCGGCACATGCTTGAATGCGGCCGCGTGAAACACGATCTGCGGCCGTGCCTGCGCGAACACGCGATCGCAGACGATCGCATCGCCACAATCGCCGAGCACGGCATTGAAGACGAGGTCGGGGAATTCCTGTTTGAGCTCCTGCTCGATCCGATAGAGATTGAATTCGGACAGTTCGAGCACGGTCAGCGATTCGACGCCGAGGCGCGCGGCCTGGCGGCACAGTTCCGAGCCGATCGAGCCACCGCCGCCGGTGACGAGCACGCGCGCGCCGGAGAGACCGGTGCGGATTGCGGTCCAGTCGAGCTGCACCGGGTCACGGCCGAGCAGGTCCTCGATCGCGACTTCCTTGAGTTCGTTGAACGCCATGCGTCCGGCGACGACGTCCTGCAGCCGCGGCACGGTGCGGAACGCAACACCGGTCGCCTCGCACAGTTCGACGATGCGGCGCATCTGCGCGTTGCTCGCCGAGGGCATCGCGATCAGCAGCATCTGCGCGGCAACTTCGCTGGCGATGTCGGGCAGTTGCTCGATCATGCCAAGCACGGGCACGCCGTGCACCTTGGCGCCGCGCAACTGCGCGTTGTCATCGAGGATACCCACCGGGCGGTAGCGTCTCTCCTGCGACAGCTCGCGAATCAGTGTCTCGCCTGCGCGTCCGGCGCCGAGCACGAGCACGCGCTTGGCAGGCACGCCCCGCGTGAAATCCAGTCGACTGTCTTTCCAGTATCGATACGCGAGCCGTGGCAAGCCGAGAAACACCGCGAGCACGATGGGATAGACGACGAGCACCGCGCGCGGCACGGTATCCAGGCGATTGTAAAGAAACAAGGCGATGGCAATTCCCAGTGCGCCGAGCGCGCTGGCGCGCAGGATATTCCACAGGTCGGGCAGGCTGGCAAAACGCCACAACCCCTTGTACAAGCCGGTCCACCAGAACACGCCACCCTGCACGACGAGCACGATCGCCGTTTCCGGCGCCCACCACATCGATTGCAGCGGCGCGTTCGGGGCCACGCTGTAACGCAGACCGTGTGTTACCGTCCACGCGAGCCAGACCATCGCGAGGTCATGTAACACGACGGCGAGGCGCGGGTGAATCGTGGCGATCAGTTTGCGCGTGCGCATCGAAAGAAAAATCCCGTTTTATACTTTTAGCTTTCCGCCGTTCTTCACGTGCTGCAAACACCAGTGTTTGCCGGCGAGCCATAGGGCCACCGCAGCGGCGTATAAGACCGCGCACGCAATCAGTTCGTTCCGTTCCAGGAAAATTCCAGTACCGTGATCCAAACCAGGTTCCGGCACTCGGTTAAGCAACCACAAGACCGGCGCGACAATGCAAAGGTTCCACGCCATATAGCATGCGACAACGCGCGCATGCGACAGGCCTGCGCGCACCATCCATTGGTACAAGTGTTCGCGATGTGCACTATACCAGCGCCGACCCCGCAGCATGCGCGAGGCCAGAGTGCAGGTCGCATCCGTGACGAACGCGGAACACGCTATGATTCCGCTCAGCGCGACTGGCCGCATCGGTCCGTAATTCGCCCCCTCCGAAACCGCGATCAGCACGGCCACGGCAATCAAAAATCCCAAAACGCCGCTGCCGACATCGCCCATGAATATGCGGGCGCGCGGAAAGTTGAACGGCAGGAATCCGAGCACCGTGGCGGCGAGCACAAGCAAGGGCGTCCTGAATTCGGGCTGCAGGGAACACAGCGTCGCCAACGCGACAAACACGAAGATCGCCTGACAGGCGAGCAATCCATTGATGCCATCCATGAAATTGTGGAGATTGATTGACCAAACGACGGCAGTCGCGATCGTCAATACCAACAAAATATCCGTCCAGGAAGGAAGTGAAGACGCCTCGTGTTCGGCGGCGATGAGTACCGTGATGACTGTCGGAATGATCAGGACGGCGATGTATTGCACCACGATGCGCACCTTGGCGGACAGGGAGCGATGATCGTCAATCCAGCCCACGCCCGCGATCATGAGCACAGGAAGCATGGTCAGAAGACCGTAGGTCGACAAATACCAGCCGCGCCAGGGCAGACAAAAACAGATCAGCACCGCGACGACGATGCCAATGCCACCGCCGCGCGGAGTCGGTACGACATGAGAGCGCCGCCGGCCAGGAAGATCGATCAAATCGCGGCGGCGCGCATAGTGCAGCGCAATCCAGGTCGCCGCCGCCGAGATCGCAAAACTCGCGCCGATCAAACCGAAGGAAAGCAGGGCGCTGGGAAGAATCGGCGAGGCGTCGGACACGAACGCGCCCTACTCGCCCGCCACGCCGTGCAGCGGTCGCACCGAACCCCAGGTCTTGCAGCTCGGGCACTGCCAGTGATGCGACTTGGCGCCGAAGCCGCAGCGCGTGCAGCGATATGCAGCCTGGCCTTCGAGCAGGCGACGGGTCAGGTCCTGCAGCACGAGCAGATTGTCGCGCGCCGGACCTTCGGAGCGGTGCAGATCGGTGACGATCAAGGTCATCAGGCCGCGCACCGAGGGACGTTGGCGCAACTGGCGGGTCAGGAATTCGATCGCGATCGCTTCGCCGCGCGTGCTCGCGAACAGCTTGGCCAGCGCGATCACCGGGGCGACGCCGTGCGAGCGGTCGATGTTGTCGAGCAGGAATTTTCCGCGCGCTGCATCTGGCCAAGGCGCGCGTAGCAATCAAGCAGTTGCGGCAGGATCTCGGGCACGAAGTCGACGTCGAGCGTGGCAACGCGTTCGAACGCGGTGACCGCTGCCTTGACGTTGCCCTCCTGCAGCTCGAGGTGGCCGAGCACGATCTGCGCGCGCACGCTTTCGGGCTGGCTATGCAACGCCTGGTCGATCCACTTGCGCGCATCGTCGAACTGCTTGGCCGCTCGCGCCTGTTCGGCGAGCTCGCAATAGAACTGCGCGATCGTCGCGCCCTGTGATTCGCCGGTGATCTTCTCCATGCGCCGGGCGTGCTCGATCGCCTTCTCCCAGTCCTTCTCGTGCTGGTAGATGCCGATCAGGTGCTTGAGCGCGGATGGCGCCTGCGCGTCCATCGCGACAAGGTCGGTGAACAGCGTTTCGGCGCGGTCCAGAAGACCCGCACGCATGTAATCCTCGCCGAGTTCGAGCAGGGCGATCGTCTTTTCTTCCTCGGACAGATTCGGCCGCGCGATCAGATGCTGGTGCACGCGGATCGCGCGATCGACCTCGCCACGACGGCGAAACAGGTTGCCGAGCGCGAGATGCGTCTCGACCGTGTCGCGGTTGTACTCGGCGAGCTGGAGGAACACCTCGATCGCCTTGTCGGGCTGCTCGTTGAGCAGGTAGTTCAGGCCGCGGAAATAGCTCGACGACAGTTCGGATACGCGCGCATGGCGGCGGCGCTCACTGCTGCGCTTGCCCAGATACCAGCCGGAGACGGCAGCGGCCGGCAGCAACGCGGCGCAGACCAGAGCGAGGATTTGTACGGTTTGCATCAATGGTGGTGCCCGGTATCCGATTGATGATGCCCGCTATCCCATTGATGGTGTCCCATATCCGGGGAGGCCTGCAGAGCCGGAAGAGACCGTTCTTCCGCGGTGGTGGCGTATCCCGCTGACTTGCGCATCTGCGTACGCAGGCGCCGGCGCAAACGCAACACGAGACCGAAATAGACGACGGCACCGCCGAGCAGCCAACCGAGCAGGGCCGCGGCAATCAGCATCGCGCCCTTCGGTGCCGTCAGCGCCGCGAAATAGAAATCGTAGGCAACAGCGTCGCCATTGAGTGCACCGAAGAGCGCGCCCACCGCGGCGAAAACAAGTATCAACAGAATCCAGACCAGACGCATGCGTGAGCCGAAAGTCGCTACGCCTGCGATTATCGCAGATCGGATGGATTCAGGGCTTGTCGGCCGGAATGCCGTTCACTCGCTCGCGCAGTTCCTTGCCGGGCTTGAAATGCGGCACGTGCTTGCCGGGCAGCGCGACCGGCGTGCCGGTCTTCGGATTACGCCCCATGCGCGGCGGGCGGAAATGCAGGGAGAAGCTGCCGAAGCCGCGTATCTCGATGCGCTCGCCATGAGCCAGCGCCTGGCTGGCCTGATCGAGAACGTTCCTTACCGCGAGTTCGACGTCGTTGAAGGCAAGATGACTTTGCCGCGAAGCCAAGGCTTCGATCAGCTCCGACTTGGTCATGGTTTCTTTTTCCCCCGAAAAAGCGACTCAGCCACGGATTGCATGGATAAACACGGATGATGCAAAAATTTCCTGATCCGCGTCCATCCGTGCAACCCGTGGCCTGTGTTTCTTGTCGTCTACCCGGCACGAGGCCGGGTAGACCATTGCGCCAACTCAGCCTTTGTTGCCGAGCTGTTCCTTGAGCAGCGCGCCGAGCTTGGTCGTGCCGCCAGCGGCCGACTGGTACTCTTCGAGCGCCGAGGCCAGTTCCGCCTCGTCCTTCGCGCGGATCGACAGCTGCAGCATGCGGCCCTTGCGATCCATGCCGGTGTACTTGGCTTCGACCTTGTCGCCGACCTTCAGATGCTGCGTGGCATCTTCGATGCGTTCCTTGGCGATGTCGTTCGCACGCAGATAGCCCTCGACGCCGTCGCCGAGATCGATCGTCGCGCCCTTGGCGTCGACGGCCGTCACGGTGCCGGTGACGATGCTGCCGCGCGGATTCGCCGCCATGAACTGGCCGAACGGATCCTGCTCGAGCTGCTTGATGCCGAGCGAGATGCGCTCACGCTCCGGATCGACCGCCAGCACGACCGCCTCGACCGTGTCGCCCTTCTTGAACTGGCGCACGAGGTCTTCGCCCGTGGCCTGCCAGGAGATGTCTGATAGGTGGACGAGGCCGTCGATGCCGCCGTCGAGACCGATGAAGATGCCGAAATCGGTGATCGACTTGATCTGGCCGGAGACCTTGTCGTTCTTCTTGTGGATCGCGGCGAACGCTTCCCACGGATTCGACTGGGTCTGCTTCATGCCGAGCGAGATGCGGCGACGCTCCTCGTCCACATCGAGCACCATGACCTCGACTTCGTCGCCGACCTGGACCAGCTTGGCCGGGTTGACGTTCTTGTTGGTCCAATCCATTTCCGAAACGTGGACGAGGCCTTCGACGCCCGGCTCGAGCTCGACGAAGCAGCCGTAGTCGGTGACGTTGGAGACCTTACCGAACAGGCGCGTGCCGGTCGGATAACGACGGCTGATTGCGACCCA
>NZ_DASVOK010000366.1:0-10338 GCF_036383415.1 Rudaea sp.
CGCCTTGCCCGCCTCGAGCGGCAGGCGCTGGCCGAGCCAGGGCGAGTCCGAATGCAGCGCGACGCAGGCGCCGGCGGCATCGACGAACGCCGCGTTCTCGCGAATGCCGTCGAGCGCTTCCATCTTGTAGCCCCACCAGTCCGACCAGACGACGGCACAGGTGCGGTTGGCGGCGAACAATTGTGGAATCTTGTAGGCCTCGACCGCGTGGTGAAACGCGTCGATGTGAAAGCCGGCTTCCCTGGCGACATCGAACAACGACGCCATGTCGTCGGCGCGGTAGCAGTGCCAATGCACGCGGATATCGCCGGCGAGTACTCCGGCAAGCGTGTCCTTCTTCAAATCGTCATCGGGCTTCTTGCCGTGTCCGCCGACGTAGTCGAGCCACTTGCTCCGATATTCCGCCGCTTCGAGAAACGCCGCGCGGACGCCGGCGACGTTGCCCATCCGGCTCGACGGAAACTTGCCCTTCTGCCCGAACGCGTATTTGGGATTCTCCCCGCAGGCCAGCTTGACACCGTACGCTGCGCCGGGAAATTTCATCGCCTGCACGGTCGTCGCCGGCACGTTCTTGAGCACGACGGAGCGGCCGCCGATCAGGTTGTTCGATCCGGGCAGAATCTGCAGGGTCGTGACGCCGCCGGCCAGCGCGCGCGCGAACGACGGGTCCTGCACGGCGATCGAGTGCTCGGCCCAGACGTTCGGCGTGACCGGATCGCTGCCCTCGCTCACGTCGGAGTTCTGTGCGTCGAGGCTGGTGAACGGCGCGGCGAAATCGCCGTCGTGCGAGTGCACGTCGATGATGCCGGGCGTGACCCAACGCGCCTTCGCATCGATCGTCGTGGCACCCGCGGGCACCGCGATGGCCTGCGTGGAGAGCGCGACGATTTTGCCGTCGCGCAACAGCAGGTTTGCGCGCTCGAAGCGATGTCCCGCGCCGTCGAGGACGGTGGCGTCCACGATCAACGTGTCTTGCCGCGGCAACGGCCGATACATGCTGGGGAACGGATCGCGCTTCCATGGCAGCACGGTTTCGGCCGCTCCGCGTCCTCGCGCGGAATGCGGCCTTCCCTCCTCGCCGTGCGGTCCCGCTTGCGCCACCGATGCCGTCAGCGCGAAAGCCAGGAAGATCACGGCGGGCTTCATGCGGCGAGCTTCAGAACTTGCGCGTGATCGTGAAATTGGCCGCGCGGCGCAAGCCGTAATAGCATGCCGCCGCGTCCAAGCAACGCGACAGGTATTGCTTGTCGAACAGATTCGCGACGTTGAGCTGCATCACCCATTTGTCGAGATTGTAGTGAACTGTCGCGTCCCAGAGCACCACCGACGGCGCGGGGAACTGATTGAACGAATCGCCGTAGCTCTTGCCGACATAGCGCATGCCGAGGCTGGCGCCGAGGCCGGCCACAGATCCTTCCTGCTGGGTGTAGTCGAGGAGCGCCGAGAGCATCTGCTTGGGCACCTGCACGAGTTCCTTGCCGAGGCTTGCATCGGTGGCCTTGGTCACTTCCGAATCGGTGTAAGTGTAGGCCGCGTTGAAGCTCCAGGTTTCGTTGAAGTGTGCGACCGCTTCGAGTTCGATGCCTTTGACTTCGACCTCGCCGGTTTGCACGCTGAAGAACAAATGCGCCGGATCGGCCGTCAGCACGTTCTTCTGGGTCAGATCATAAGCCGCCGCGGTGAACAGCAGGCTCTTGCCCGGTCCGAGCGAAGGCTGGTACTTGATGCCGGCCTCGACCTGGTTGCCCTCGCTCGGCTTGAACAGGTTGCCGTGGAAATCCGCACCCGGCGTCGGCAGGAACGACGTCGCATACGAGACGTACGGGGCGACACCGCTGTCAAACAGATAATTGAGGCCGGCGTGATAGGTGAACTTCTTGTTGGTCGACGACGTACCCGAACTCGTGGTGTCGACGTTGTCCTCGCGGCCGCCGAGCGTCACCACCCAGCGATCGATCTTGATCTGGTCCTGCACGTAGAGGCCGGTCTGCTTCTGTACCTCGTTGACATACGGATACAGGGTCGTGGGCGGCGTGCCGATGTTGCCGTAGACAGGGTGGAACAGATCGAGCGGCGGCGCCGCCGCGAACCCGAATTCCGAGCTGTCGGTATAGCGGCGATAATCGAGACCGATCAGCAGGTCCTGCTTGATCGAACCGCTGTCGATCTTGCCTTCGACGCGCGAATCGACGTTGAACGACTTGACGTTCTCGTTGAACGGGAAGTTGTTTCGATCGACCAGGCCGTAGTTGAGCGAACCATCGGTGTTGGTGGCGAGACCCGCGCCGTAGATCTGCTTGATCTTCACGTCAGACGAGAAGTACTTGAGGTTCTGTTCGAAGCGCCAGTCGTCGTTGAACTTGTGGTTGAAGTCGTAACCGACGCCGTATTGGTCACGGTCGAAATGGTTGTAGTCGGGTTCGCCGAGGTTGGTGCTCGTCGGCACGCGGCCAAGCGGATTCGGCGCGTCGACGCCGTAGATCGGCAGGAAGCCGCCGCCGTCGCCGTAGACGTCGTCGTGCTGGAAATAGCTGAGCCAGGTCAGGTTGGTCTCGGGCGAAATCACCCAGGTCAGCGCGGGCGCGATGTAGTAGCGGTTGGTGTCGACGCCGTGGGCCTGCGTGCCCTTGTCGAACCACAGCGCGGTGATGCGGCCGAGGAAGCGGCCATCCCCATCGAGCGGGCCGGTGAAATCGGCGGCGAGCTGCGTGTTCGCGTAGCTGCCGTACTGTGCCTGCAGTTCGCCGCTGAACTGCGCTTCGGGGCGGCGGCTGGTCAGATTGACGATGCCGCCCGGGGGCGACAAACCGTACAGTGTCGACGACGGGCCCTTGAGCACTTCGACGTTCTGGAAACCGTACAGGTCGACGCCGACGCTGCTGACCGAGCCGATCGGCGCCTGCAGGCCGTCGATGTATTCGGGCGGATAGAAACCGCGCAGCGTCAGCCAGTCGTAGCGCGGATCGGGGCCGTAGTTCTCGCCGATGATGCCCGAGGTGTAACGCACGACCTGGCTGAGGTTCTGCCAATCGAGCAGGTCGATCTGATCGCGCGTGATCACGGTCACCGACTGCGGCGTCTCGATCAGCGACACATTCGACTTGGCTGCGCCATTGGTTTCTTTCGGCACATAGTTGGGCGCGGAGACGATGATGCTCTCGAGCTGCGCCGTGTCCTTCTGTTCATTTTGATCCGCCGAATCCGCGTCGGCTGCGTAAGCGGCACCAGCCTGCACGATCGCGAGCAGCATTCCTGCATACAGGAGACGGCGCGGGCCCAGACGGGACGGAAGAGTCGATTCACCAGTGGTCATAGGTCACCCCAAGGACGATATATGAAAACGATACGAGGACTGTTTCTCCCCTCTGTTCAAATTTTCGATGCCGTTCCGTCGCATTCACTGTCTTCTTCTTCATTTCGCTGCGCCTACGTATCAGGGTCTTTCATCGTCGAGTTCAGGCCATCACGTGATGAGATCCTGCTCGTCGTCGTTAATGCGAATGATTCTTGTTATCGACTATAGCATTTCACTTCGACCGGGCACCAATCCGCTCAACGAAAAAGCCCGCGCAGCCACGCGGCGCAATCGTCGATCGCCCGATCCGCCAACTTCGAAACGGATATCGCCTCGAGAAAACTGTGTGTCGCGCCGGGATACTCCGTGAAGTCCGCGGGCACACCTGCTTCGCACAACTTCGCCGCAAACGCCCTGCTCTGCTCGGCGAGCACATCACATTGCGCAGCGAGCAGAAACGCCCGTGGCAGGCCGGCGAGTTCGGCGCGCAACGGCGCGGCGAGCGGATCGAGCGCTTCGTCGGGCCGCACGAGATAGTTGTGCCAGAACGTCGCCATCTCGGCAGCGGTAAGGAGATTGCCCTCGGCGCCGAAGCCGTTCGCCGCCTGCACCGAAATCTCATTGGTGTAGCAGCCGTAAATCAGCAACATGCCGCGCAATGGATGCTCCGTGCTTGCACCACGCAAGACCAGGCTCGTCGCGACGGACAGGTTGGCGCCGGCCGAATCGCCGCCGATCGCCAAACGCGCCGCGTCGATACCGAACGACGACGCCTGCCCATGCAACGCACGCACGGCATCGACGATCTGCTCCAGCGCATGCGGAAATTTAGCCTCGGGCGACAACGCGTAGTCGACGCCGACGACGGTCACGGCCGCTCTCGCCGCGAGCTCGCGCATGATGCGGTCGTGGGTGTCGAGGCTGAACATCGTCCAGCCGCCGCCGTGGAGATAGATCAATGCCGGTTGCGTCTCGACATCCGCGACCGGGCGATGGATGCGGACTCGCACGGGTCCGTGGCGTGTGGGCAACGTCGTATCGCGCGTCGTGGCCATCGTCGGCCCGCCCTCGCGCCAAGGCGTTCGCACGATCTCGGCGATGCGCCGCTTTTCCGCGACAGGCAGCGACTCCACCGCGGGATATCGCGCCCATGCGCGTTCGAGCGCGCTCACGAATTGGCGAATCTGCGGATCGAGCGGATCGCGGGCGACTCCCTCCGCATTCATGCCTTGTATTCCTGTCTGTGCATCGCTGTTCCCGGACGAATGACGTGTGACGATTGCGTGACTTTCGGTTCTGTGCCTAGAATCGAATCGCGATTTCAACCAAGCAAGCGCCTGTCAATCTAGTCCGCATCGGCAAATTCGCTGTCGAAAGAGGATCGTTCATCGTCTCGCGTGGGCCACATGCAGCGCAGCAAGAAAAGCATCGATTACCAGTACGTACCGCGGCCGATCGCCGTGCTGGCCGACGACTACCCTTCGGGTTTCCACGACCCAATGCATCGCCATGTGCGCGCGCAACTCGTCTACGCGATCAGCGGCGTGACGATCCTGAGCACGCAGGACGCGAGTTACGTCGCCCCGCCGCAACGCGCGATCTGGATTCCGCCTGGTGTCGAACACGAAGTCCGCTGCCGCGGTCGTGTGCAAATTCGCACGTTGTACGTCGCCGCCGACGCCGCGCCCGATCTGCCGCAGGCCTGCCAGGTGTTCGAGGTGTCGAACCTGCTGCGCGAGCTGATTCTCGCCGCCGCGGAAATGCCGGTCGAATACGCGCTTGAAGGCCGCGAGGCACGCGTCATGGCGCTGATCCTCGACGAGATCCGCGTCGCACGGCGCATTCCGCTGCACGTGCCGATGCCGATCAACCAACGCCTCGCGCGCATCTGCCAGACCATCCTCGCCGACCCCGCCCAGCACGACGTGCTCGACGCGTGGGCGAGCGCCGCGGCGATGGGCAGGCGCACGTTCACGCGCACTTTCCGCCGCGAAACCGGCATGAGCTTCGCGACCTGGCGCCAGCAGGTTCGGCTCATGGATGCGCTGTCGCGCATCGCCACCGGGCATTCGGTCACCTCGGCGGCGCTCGACGTCGGCTACAACAGCCCGAGCGCATTCGCCGCGATGTTCCGGCGCACTTTCGGCGTGTCGCCGACGCACTACGTGATCAGCGATGCGACTCATCCGGAATCCATCAGCTGACTTGTCCGGCGGCCGCCGGGCAACGTCGACGTGCCGCGTTCCGAACACGTCGCAGCAAGATGGCCCATTCGCAACAGCGAAAGTCCCCGCGCAAAAGGCTCCGTTTCGTCTTTGATCCCAAATTGGCGGCAGTCCGGTAATCTCCACGAGGAAGGCCTCGGCCACATGCGCTCGTTCCTGCGCACCGCGCACAAGTATCTGAGTCTGACTTTCGCGCTGCTGTGGCTGTTGCAGGCAGCGACGGGCACGCTGCTCGTGTTCCGCGGCGAACTCGACGATGCGATGCTGCGCGGCCCCGATGAACCGCTCAGCCCCGCGACATTCGGCGCCGCCGTAACTCGGATCGCCGCCGAGCGCAAGCCTTCGGTGCTGACCTTCGTCCTCGCCAGCGAAGGTTCCAGAAACCGATTCGATTTGCTGTTCGAAGATCCGGACGGACGCACGCGCGTCGTTCGCGTCGACGGCGTCGGTCACCTTGTCGCCGACCGTCCGCGCGATCACGATTATCCCGCGCCCGGCTTGTTCCAGACCGCGCTCGACCTGCACGAAAGTCTGTTCGCCGGCCAGCGCGGCATGTGGTTCGTGGGCGTCAGCGGCCTGTTGCTGCTCACCAACATCATCACGGGCTTGATCATGGCCTGGCCCGCACGCGGGCAAACCTGGCGACGCGTGCTGCTGCCGGGCACGGCAGGCTCGCTGCCGGCGAAGCTGTTCAAGTGGCACCGCGCGCTCGGCCTCGCGCTTGCGGCATTCGCCATCGCGATCGTCGCTACCGGCGTGCTGCAGGAATATCCGGTCGACGACTGGATGGGTGTGCAGCGGCCCGAACCGCCGGCGCGAAAGAGTGCACTCGCGCCGACGGTGCCGTTCGGCGACGCGCTGGTGACCGCGTTCGCCCGCCACCCGGGAGCGCCGATCGCCCTGATCGAAATGCCGGGCACGGATCACCCGTGGTACAACATCCGTGTGCGCGCGGAGGGCGAATCCCGCCGCGTGTTCGGCTGGACGTCGGTATTCGTCGATGCACAGGACGGCAGTGTGCTGCTCGACAGGAAGGCCGCCGACCTGCCGACGAATGCAAAAGTATACAACTCGTTCTATTCGATCCATACCGGCGAGTTCTTCGGCCTCGGCGGACGCATCGCCGTGGTCGCGGCCGGTTTCTGGCTTGTCACGATGAGCGCGCTCGGACTCCTGCTGTGGTGGACACGGCGCCAGGCGCGCACGACGGTTCGACCCTCTCATGCTCGAATGGTGGCAACAACGAAATGAGCACTACCCGTTTCAGCCCCCGCAGCGACACCGACGTCGCCGATCTGGTTGCCAATCACCCGCTCGCCTTCGTCGTCTCGAAGGGTGGCGATCGCATGCACTCGACATTGCTTCCGCTGCGCATTGAGCGCCTGGCGAACGGCCGCATCGCGAGCCTGAGCGGACACATCGCCCGTGCCAATCCGCAGGTCGGCGCGCTGAAAGCCGATCCGCAGGCGACGTTGCTGTTCCTTGGTCCGCACGGCTACGTCTCGCCGTCGTGGCTGAGCGATCGCACGCAGGCACCGACGTGGAACTACGCCTGCGCGAATTTCAGCGTGCGCATCGACTTTCTCGACGACGCGCAAAATCTCGACCGCATCGTGGGCGATCTCGTCGGCGCCATGGAGGCCGGACGTGCGCGCGCCTGGAGCGCCGCGGAGATGCACGCACGCTATGCGCAACTCGCCGCGCGCATTGTCGCCTTCCGCGCGAGCGTGCTCGACGTCGAGGCGAAGTTCAAACTCGGCCAGGACGAACGCGACGACGTCTATCCGGAAATCATCGCCGGCCTTCGCGGCGAAGGCGGCCATGATGCACTGATTACCATGATGCAGTTGTTCAACGCCCACCGCGAAACCGGAAAACCGACGTGAGCCCATCCCGCCTATTCGCACGCAAGTCCATCGAGGTCCTGCAGCGACAGACGCAGGACAACGGCATGCGCAAGGTGCTCGGGCCGTTGCAGCTGGTCCTGCTCGGTGTCGGCTGCATCGTCGGCGCCGGCATCTACGTGATGATCGGACCGGCCGCGGCCAACTACGCCGGTCCCGGCGTGATGCTGTCGTTCCTCATCGCAGGCACGGCCTGCGCGCTGACCGCGCTCTGCTACGCCGAACTCGCTGCGGCCGTGCCGGCAGCGGGTTCGTCGTACACCTATTGCTATGCGGCGATGGGCGAGGTCTACGCGTGGACGCTCGGCTGGCTGCTGATGCTCGAGTACGGCCTCGCCGGTTCGCTGCTCGCGGTCGGCTTCTCCGGCTATTTGATCAGCCTGCTCGGCGACTTCGGCGTGCATCTGCCGGCGGCGATCTCGACATCGTGGCTGCAATCCATACTCGTCGACGGCCACGTGAAATTTCACGTCGGCGGCGGGTTCAACCTCATCGCCGTCGCAGCTCTGGCCGCCATTGCCGCGGTGCTCGTCGGCGGCGTGTCGAAATCGGCATGGGTCAACGCGATGCTCGTCGCGATCAAGGTCGCCGTGCTCGCTTCGTTCGTCGCGATCGGCACGGGCTCGGTCGATGCGCGGAACTGGTCGCCGTTCATACCGGCCAACGAAGGCGGCTTCACCTACGGTTGGCAGGGCGTGTTTCGCGCTTCGTCGATCCTGTTCTTCGCCTATCTCGGTTTCGAAACCGTGTCGACCGCGGCCGGTGAAACGAAAAATCCGCAACGCGCGATGCCGATCGGCATTCTCGGCGCGCTCGGCGCGAGCACCGTGATCTACATCATCGTCGCCGCGGTGCTCACCGGCATCGTGCCGTTTCGCGAACTCGGCGTGGCGGACCCGATCGCCGTGGCGGTCGACCGCATCGGCCACCCGAGCTTCGCCGTGCTGATCAAGATCGGCGCGTTGACCGGACTCGCCTCCGTGCTGCTCGTCAACGGCTACGGCCATTCGCGCATTTGCTACGCGATGGCACAGGACGGCCTGCTCCCCGCGACGTTCGCGCGCCTGAGCCCGCGCTTTCGCACGCCCTGGATCGGCTGCCTTGTCGTCTGCGCGATTTCGGCGCTGCTGGCCGCATTGTTTCCGCTTTCAATCCTCGGCGACCTGGTGAGCATCGGCACGGCTCTCGCCTTCATCATCGTCGCATTGAGCCTGATGTGGCTGCGCACGACGCGTCCGGACATCGCACGCCCGTTCCGCGTGCCGTTCGGCGGATTTCGCATCGGCAATGTCTGGATCGGCTACATCCCCGTCGCCGCGATCGTCCTGTGCATCATCATGATCCTGCCTGTCGTGTTCGACATCGTCGAGCAGACGCGCCGTGGCGACGTCCTGCCGGCCGCGGTCCTCGGCGGCTACGGCGCTCTGGGCGCGCTCGTCTACGCGTTCTACGGAATGCGTCGAGCCCGTCGCGTCGAAGCGGTTTGACTTGCGAAGCTGATCGACTGCGCTCGCGCAGTCCGTGCGTCAATCGAGCTTCTCGATCGCCTGCTTGAGCGCGACGACGAGATGCTCGATGTGTTCCCGCTCGATGATCAGCGGCGGCGACAGCACGATGCCGTCGCCCGCCATGCGGATCGCGACGCCGCGTTCGAGACAGGCGCGGTGGCAGGCATAGGAACGCGCCCCCGGCTTGCCGGGGATCGGCTCGAAGTCGATCGCGGCCATCAGGCCGATGCAACGGATGTCGACGATGTGCGGCAAGCCTTTGAGCGAGTGCACGGCCTGCGCGAACGCGGGCGCGATCGCCGCCGCGCGCTCGAACAAACCTTCCTGCGCGTACACGTCGAGCGTGGCCAGGCCGGCCGCACAGGCGAGCGGATGACCGGAATAGGTGTAACCGTGTGGCAATTCGATCGCCGAAAGCGGGCCCTGCATCAATGCCTCGTACACGCTGCCACGCACGAGCACGGCGCCCATCGGCACGCAGCCATTGGTCAGACCTTTCGCGCAGGTGATCATGTCGGGTACGACGTTGAACTTGTCTGCGGCGAACGCGTGGCCGAGCCGGCCGAACGCGGTGATCACCTCGTCGAAGATCAGCAGGATGCCGTACTGGTCGCAGATCTCGCGCAGACGGCGCAGGTAGCCCGTCGGCGGAATCAGCACGCCAGTCGAACCGGCGACCGGCTCGACGATCACCGCGGCGATCGTCGACGCATCGTGAAGCTGCACAAGACGCACGAGGTCCTCGGCCAGATGTCCGCCCCACGCCGGCTCGCCTTCGCTGAACGCGGTCTCGGCGCGATTGTAGGTATGTGGCAGATGATCCACGCTCGCGAGCAGGTTGCCGAACGGCTTGCGGTGTCCCGCGTGGCCGCCGACCGAAATGCCGCCGAAACCGACGCCGTGGTAGCCGCGTTCGCGCCCGATCAGGCGCGTGCGTCCGCCCTGGCCCTTCGCATGGTGATAGGCCAGGGCGATCTTGAGCGCGGTATCGACCGCCTCCGAACCGGAGTTGGTGAAGAACACCTGATCGATGCCCGGCGGCGCCAACGCGACGAGGCGCTCGGCCAGTTCGAACGCGCGCGGGTGGCCGTACTGGAACGACGGCGCGTAGTCGAGCTCACCTGCTTGCTTCGTGATCGCCCGCACGATGTGCGGATGCGCATGACCGGCGTTGACGCACCAGAGTCCCGCCATCGCATCGAGCACCTTCTCGCCCGTCGGCGTGTAGTAGTACATGCCCTGCGCGCGCTCGAACAGGATCGGATCACGCTTGAAGCGGCGGTTGGCCGTGAACGGCATCCAGTAGGCGCGCGTGCCTTCGGCAGCGGGAACGGCAACATCGTCGGTTGGGGAATTCATTGCGGATTTCGCAGGTCGGAGCGGGATCGCAATTCGAATGATTGCAT
>NZ_DASVOK010000367.1:0-1992 GCF_036383415.1 Rudaea sp.
GCCGAGCAGGAGCAACGCGGCGATCGCAAGCGGCAGCGCAGGCGAAGCGGAGGATTTCTTCTTCGCCGAGGCGGCCTGGCGCTCGAGCAGCGATTGGTGTGCACCGTCCGGCAAGGTGACCGCCGGTAGCGTCGCCTGCGCACGTGGCGGCGTAGCCACGGATGCCGGTGCCGGCGTCACGTTCGGCAGCGGACGCGGCGTCGGCGTCGTGTTCGGCAGCGCGCTCTGGGCGGAGGCTGGCGTCTTCATGCCGACCACGGTCGCCGCGGCCGGCGAGGGTTGCGTGCGCAGTTGCAAGGTCGTGCCGTTGGCAAGCAGCGGATTGCGCGCCAGGTCGGCAACAAGGTCCTGGCAGCTCTGGTAACGATCGGCCGGTTCCTTGGCGATCATGCGAGCAAGGATGCGCGAGAGTTCCGGATCGACGTCCGCGTTGAGCGCGCGCACGTCCGGGATCTCGGCCTTGACCACTTCGAGCATGAGGCCGAGCGGCGACTCGTCGGTGAACGGCATGCGTCCGGCGAGCATCTCGAACAGCACGATGCCCAGCGAAAAGATGTCCGAGCGCTGGTCGACGATCTTGCCGAGACAGACTTCGGGCGAGAGATAGCCCGGCGTGCCGACGAACTCGCCGGTCGAGGTGAGCTTCTTGGAAATGTCGGCGCTCGACAGCGCGATGCCGAAGTCGGCGATCTTCACGTTGCCGCGGCTGTCGATCATGATGTTGCCGGGCTTGATGTCGCGGTGGATCACGCCGCGGTCGTGCGCGGTGGCGAGGCCGAGCGCGGTCTGGTAAATGACCTTCGCGGCCTGCTCGGGCTTGAGCTGGTGCTCGCGCTTGAGCACCGAACTCAAGGATTCGCCATCGACGAATTCCATGACGAAGAAGGTCTGCCCTTCGTCTTCGCCGATGAAGTAGATCTGGATGATGTGCGGATCGTTGAGCGCGGCCATGCTGCGCGCCTCGCGCAGGAAGCGCTCCTTGATCCCCGGATCGTGGGCGAGCGAATCGGCAAGGACCTTGATCGCGACGTAGCGATGCAGCGACGCCTCGAAACCCTTGTAGACCACACCCATGCCGCCGCGGCCGAGTTCGGCGACCAGATCGTAGTGCCCCAGTTGCTGCTTCATGACCCCTCCAAGGCGCGTGGCGCCTGATTCAGAACGAAAACGTTCAAGTGCGAAAAAGTCTAGCACCGCACATTCCACGCGTCCGCGTTGCGATTGGCGGGAACGACCGTGCAGAATCGATGCCGCATCTGCATAACGGATCACATTTCTGCTTGGACGCCGGGATGATTGTTCCCGTCACAAAGCGCCCCTAGACTTCCGGCCCTTATGCCTGCTGCTCCGACCCCAACCGAATCGCGTCCTGTTTCGCACCGTCATGCCGCCACGCCGCGCTGGCTGTGGTGGGCATTGGCGGCCTGCCTGCTGGCGGGGCTGTGGCGGCTCGGCGCGCTGATCGTGCACGACCCGCTGATCGCCCTGGCCAACAGCTACGACGAAGTTCGCTACAGCGCCTGTTTCGGCCTCTATCCTGACCGGCCCGAATCGGTACCCCCGGATCGCAACAGTCCCGCTGCGCCGTATTCACGGTACAAATTCGTCGCCGCGAAAGACCCGATCTGCTACTGGTCTACCGAATTGCTGTTCCAGGGCGCCGCTGCCGCCGTGTTTCGTGCCGAGGAAGCCGCGACCGGCGCGACGGCGCATTCGGTGCGCTGGATCGGTACGTTCAAGATCGCCGCGATGCTCGCGCTCTGGTTCGCCTTCACCACCGCCTGGCTGCGCCGGCGCGAGCCATGGTCGGCGCTCGCCAACGGCCTGCTGCTGCCACTGCTGTTTTCCGACCCGGCCAACACGATCTATCTGAACACGTTCTATGCCGAATGGACCGCCCTGCTCGCGCTGTACGCGGTCGCCGGCCTGATCCTGATCCACGAGGGCGGGCCCGCGCGCGGCCATGCGTTCGCCCTGCTCGCGCTCGCCGCC
>NZ_DASVOK010000368.1:0-2267 GCF_036383415.1 Rudaea sp.
ACAACCATGAACGCCGCGCGCCCATGTTCCCGGTCGCCAGCCAGTAGGCGACACCGAATACGGCATAGGCCGTGATCCAGCCGATGCGGTTGCCGACCACGATAGGACCGTTGCCGACAAGCAGGATCGGAATGCCCACACTGACGTAGGTGACGAGACCCGCGTAGCGGAGCAGGCGGACGTGATTGAAGAAGGAGACCTTCATGCCTGCATCATAAGACGCCGCCGCGCGCTCGCAACATGCAACAAGTCATATCCGCGCAAAAGCGGCAACCATGGCGGCGTCCACCGGCAAAGCCAGTGCCTGCGGGTTTTTGTTAGAAGCCCTTAACGAAAAAGCCCGCGCCGCGTCATGGCCCAAGCCGGCGACGCATGCAATAATACGCGCCATCGAGCGCGCCTTGCCGCGCGCCACGCCCACGGAGCACCTCCGCATGAGCATCACCATTCGCGACGTTCGCGAGCACGAACTGGATTCGATCCTTGCGCTCAACAACGCCGCCGGTTCCACGATCCTGCCGCTGGACGCGGCCGGCGTGCGCAAGTTCCACGATGAAGCCGCCTATTTTCGCGTCGCCGAAGCCGAGGACCATCTTGCCGGCTTCCTCATCGGCCTGCGCGAGAACGCCGATTACGCCAGCGACAACTTCCTCTGGTTCCGCGAACGTTATCAGCAGTTCCTGTACATCGACCGCATCGTCATCGCCCGTCCGTACCGCGGCCTCGGCCTCGGCCGTATCTTTTACGCTGACGTGACCAGCTTCGCCGAAGTGCGCGTGCCGCTGCTCGCCTGCGAGGTGTTCCTCGAACCGCGCGACGACGTCGCCGTGCTGTTCCATGGCACCTACGGTTTCCGCGAAGTCGGCCAGCAGAACATGGCCAGTGTCTCGCGCCATGTATCGCTGCTCGCCAAGGAACTGTGCAGCTTCGAGTTCGTGCGGCAGAAATATCTCGATGCCGGTGGCCTGCCGAATCAACCCTGGCTTGCCGAACGCACGCACGGCATACCCGCGCAGCAAGCGCGCATCGCCTGACATCACTTAAAGCCCCCAATTCAATGCGAGCTACGATAGCGGCCGCGGAGCCCATCCTCGAACTGAAATTCGGCCAGGTCGGCATCGCCAACCTGCGCCTCAACCTCAACGACCCCGCCGCGCTGCGCGAGGAGATCGAGCAGAAGGTCGCCGCCGCGCCGCAGTTGTTCGCACGCGCACCGGTCATCCTCGACCTGAGCCGCCTGCCGCAGTTGCCCGACGCCACCGAGGCGCAGGCGCTGCTCGATGCGATCCGCGCGGGCGGCATGCTGCCGGTCGGCCTGTCCTACAGCACAACGGAAAACGAGTTGCTCGCGAAGGAACTCGGCGTGCCGCTGCTGGCCAAGTTCCGCGCCGTCTACGAGAAGCAGAATGCGGACGACGCCGTCGCCAGCATCGCGCCCGCTCCAGCACCGAGCCGACCGAAAGCCGTACCCAAAGCCGAGGCGGAGCCCGCTCGCGCGCCGGCCGCGACGGTGTCGGGCCAACGCCACGACAAGGCCGTGCGTTCGGGCCAGCAGGTCTACGCGCGCGGACGCGATCTGATCGTCAACGCGATGGTCGGCAACGGCGCCGAGGTGATCGCGGACGGCTCGATCCACATCTACGGTCGCCTGTCCGGTCGCGCGCTCGCCGGTGCGCAGGGTGACGCTTCGGCGCGCATCTACTGCATGGATTTCCAGGCGGAACTCGTTTCGATCGCCGGCCGCTACCGTGTTTTCGAGGACCTGCCGAAGGAACTGCGCGGCAAGCCCGTGCAGGCCTGGCTCGACGGAGAAAAATTGCTGATCGAGGCGTTGGTGCCGTAGCCACGGCAGTTCGGCAAGAGTGTAAATTTGCAGTTTTAGCTTTATATAAAAATGGAGATTCCAAGTTGACCGAGAATATCGTAGTGACATCCGGCAAGGGCGGCGTCGGCAAGACGACGACGAGCGCCTCCATCGCGGTGGGCCTGGCCAAGCGCGGCAAGAAGGTCGCGGTGATCGATTTCGACGTCGGCCTGCGCAACCTCGATCTGATCATGGGCTGCGAGCGCCGCGTGGTCTACGACTTCGTCAACGTCATCCACAACGAGTGCACGCTCAAGCAGGCCCTGATCAAGGACAAGCGCTACGAAACCCTGTACGTGCTCGCCGCCTCGCAGACGCGCGACAAGGACGCGCTGACCCAGGATGGCGTGCAGCGCGTGCTCGAAGAACTCGCTGCCGACGGTTTCGACTACGTCGTCTGCGA
>NZ_DASVOK010000369.1:0-3453 GCF_036383415.1 Rudaea sp.
TTTCATCAGCTACGAAGACGCGCAGTCGCTGAAAGCGAAAACCGCGTTCGTCCGGTCGAATGGATTGGGTGGCATCATGTACTGGGAACAGGACGAAGACCCGAACGGCGAATTGCTCGACGTGCTGTGGAACGGGCTGCACGAGGCGCCTGCCAAGCCCTAGCCCGGTTTTTCTTTCGGAGTCGCAAGTGCAGACGAAACGCGCATCGAATCTGGTCCGGGCGATATCGGCGTTCGTCCTCGCCTGCGTTGCCGTGGCCGCGCAGGCCAAGCACATGTACCAGTACACCGACGCGCAGGGCATCGTGCATTTCACCGACGTGAAGCCGCCGGACAATACGCCGGGAGTGAAATCCACGCTCGTGCACACGGACGCGCAGCCGCTGCTGCGCTCGCGCGAAGACGGCACCGACGAGGACCGCACGATCGTCTTCGTCAACAGCACGGGCGGGCCGATCACGGTCGAGATCGACGTCAACGACGCGAAGAATGTGCACACCGAGCCCGAGGTGCTGCCGGCACGCGTGGTGCTAACCGGGCGCAGCGAGACGCGCGCGCTGCACATCGTCGCGACCAATCCGGCGGCGGGCTTCCGCTACGGCTACAAATACACCTACATGCCGGGCGACTATCGCGCGGTGCCCGACGAGAACGCACGTTACGCGCTGCCGTTTCCGGCCAATCTGAAACTGCGCGTCAACCAGGCCTTCGGCGGCAAGTTCAGCCACACGGAGGCGCAGAACAAGTACGCGATCGACTTCGGCATGCCCGAAGGCACGCCCGTGCTCGCTGCGCGCGACGGCGTCGTCATGACGGTCGACAACGACTACTACGGCAACGGTCTCGACATGGACAAGTACGGCGACCGCGCGAACAACGTGCGCATCGTCCACGACGACGGCACGATGGCCGTGTACGCGCACCTGCAACTCGAAAGCGCGCGCGTGCAGGTCGGCGAGCGCGTGCGCACGGGCCAGGTGCTGGCGCTGTCGGGCGACACGGGCTACACGAACGGACCGCATCTGCATTTCGTCGTGCAGCGCAATGCGAACATGACGATGCTGGCGGTGCCGATCCAGCTCGTCGGCGCGGATGGCAAGGCGTTTACGCCGGAGGAAGGGATGGGTGTGGGCGCGCAGTAAAGGCCGGACGGCCTCGCCACGCGACAATCATTCTTCCGCGAAAGCCGCCAGTTCGGGTACGAAAGGCAGGTAATTGCGCCAGCGCCCGACCGAACTCGCGAACACGGGCTGGCGTGCCTGCCACAGACTCGCCGTGCTGATGCTCGATGTTGAGGCCGGCGCCGTGGCAACATCCGCCGACCCGGCGATGCCGATCCATGCGGCGAGTTCGGCAATGTGCGCTTGCGGATCGCGCACGAGCGACTCGTAGCGCAACGCGCGTATCGACGCGGGGTATCGCTCGCGCCAGTGGCTCATCAGTCGCCTGCAATCGTCCATCACGCGGCCGATATGGTCGAAGCGATAGGAGAATCCCTGCACGTCTTCGAGGAAGGCCTGCATCCACAGCGACAGTGCGTTGTCGCGCGGACCGCGCTCGCAGTAGATGATCTTCGCCTCTGGCCACAGCGCGAGCATGAAGTCGATGTAGTGGAAATTGTGCGGCTGCTTGTCGATGAACCACTGCGCGTCGGAATCGTCCCTGCGCAATTGCGCCATGTAGGTCGCGGCGAGACGATCCAGCGACGGCTTTGCCTCCGCCGCCGACCGGTCGAACAGCCGTGCGATCCACGGCAGTTCACCGCGGCTGCAGACCTGCGGATACCTGGCGAGCAGTTCGGCGACGAGCGTCGTGCCGGAGCGCGGCAGGCCGACGATGAAGATCGGCGCGCGCTCGCCGGGCGGCGCGGACCTCGCGGGCAACGCGGTGGCGGCCAGACGCGCCGCGACCATCCGCTCCCATTGCTCGAGTGTCCACTTGGTCAGGCGGCCAGCCAGGGCATTCGCCTCGCGGAAATAGCGCGCGGCATTCGCGAAATCGCCGACATCGTCATGAGCCTTGCCGGAAGTGAACAACAACGCGGAGCGCGCGCGATCGCTGAGCCCCGGGCGCGCAAGCCCCGCGGCGTACCGGGCGAAATCCGGATGCTGCGCGGACCGATACTTCAAAGTCTGCGACAGGCCGAGCGGCATGTTCCATTCCCATGCCTGTTCGCTGTGATTCAACGCAAACAGATGGTTCTCGCGCGCGTCCGCGAAATTACCGAGCTGGAGTTGCAGCATGCCGGCGTAGGCATGCAGGCGCGCATCGTCGGGATTCGCCGCGATCGCCGCGGATGCCAGCGCAGCGGCGTCCGCCTTGCAGTCGCAGCCATCGAGGAATTCGATCGCCCAGATCGCCAGCCTCGCGTCCGCCGAGTGATGCTGCATGCAGGATCGCAGGCATTCCGCCACGGCGCGGACGCGCCCTTGTTCCTTCAGCATCTCCGCCAAGGCGAGCGCGGTGGAGACGTCGTCCGGTTTTTCCGCGAGCAGTTGGCGCAGGATTTCTTCCGCTTCTGAATCGTGCCCGATCCGGCGATAGACGCCACCGAGGGCGCGGCGCAGCTCGATCGAGCGGGGATGCGCGCCGATCGCGGCCGCGAGAACCGGCTGCGCCGACGGCATGCCGTACTCCATCAGCAACGCGCGCGCGACTTCGAGCCAATCTTGCTCGTCGGCACCGTCGAGGAAACCGCACAATTTGTCCGCCGTGACCTGCGCAGGGAACTGGCTGCGCCAATGCCGGTACTGCCCGACGGCTCTCGTGGCCTTGGTCACACTGGTTTGCATCGGAGGTTCTCAGGCGCGCATGCCGGCGAGGCGGCGCGCGACCAACTCAAGCGAAATCTTGGCGAATAATTCGCGGCGCGCCTTATCATACCGTCTCTTAGAAGAGGAAAATTCGCGATTTTCATGGACCATACCGAAGAAACCCGCCGCCGGCGCACATTCGCCATCATCTCGCACCCGGACGCGGGCAAGACCACGCTGACCGAAAAACTGCTGCTGTTCGGCGGCGCCATCCAGATGGCCGGCAGCGTCAAGTCGCGCAAAGCGGCCAAACATGCAACCTCGGACTGGATGGCGCTGGAAAAGGAGCGCGGCATCTCCGTGACTTCGTCGGTGATGCAGTTCCCGTACGAAGGCCGCGTCGTCAACCTGCTCGACACGCCGGGCCACGCGGACTTCTCCGAGGACACCTATCGCGTGCTCACCGCGGTCGACTCCGCGCTGATGGTGATCGACTGCGCCAAGGGCGTCGAGGAGCGCACGATCAAATTGATGGATGTATGCCGGCTGCGGGATACACCCATAATGACCTTTATCAACAAGCTCGACCGCGAGGGCCGCGCACCGATCGAGCTGCTCGACGAAGTCGAGTCGGTGCTGAAGATCCAGTGCGCGCCGATCACCTGGCCGATCGGTATGGGCTCGCGCCTCAAGGGCGTGT
>NZ_DASVOK010000370.1:0-1634 GCF_036383415.1 Rudaea sp.
GTGCGGCCGCCGAATGCCCAGATGCCGCCGAACAAAAATGGCGCGCCCTTGAAATCGGTCATGCGATCGTCGCGCGGCACCTTGTCGTGGTCGATGTCGATGATGAAGAGCTTGTCGCGGTCGACGCCGGCCAGCAATTCCACCTGCGGATTGCCCTGCCAGGCGAGCATCATCCATTTCGCCCCCGGATGCGCCGCATCGAGCGCGGCCTGCACGAGACGTGCGCCTTCGCGCACGGGTACGTCACCCGAGGTGCCACCCTCCTGAAAGATTTCGAGATCGTAGATCGTCGAGTCTCCGAAAAGCTCGCGCTGGTGACGGTAGAAACTCGCGGCGATCTTCGCGAACAGCGGATCGCGCGGATCGAGCCAGCCGGGGCGCGTGAAACCGGCCCAGTCGCTCTGTTCGATCACGTGCGCCTGCGGAAATTTCTTCGCGAAATCGGCCGGCACGATGCCGTAGAAACCCGGCAGCACGGGCGTGATACCAAGCTCGCGCAGGCGCGCGAGAATCTGCCGCGCCGATTTCGCGCGCCTGGCCATCAGCTCACGGCTGATCGGTCCATCGAAACAGCACATGTTGCCCATGAGCTGCCAGTTCTGGTGCGCGGGCTGGGTGATCCACGCACGCAATTCGCGGTCGGAGTAGCCGAAGTCGCGGAAGGTTTCGTAGAGCACTGAATCCATGCCGCGCTCGACGATCATCGCGTTGATGCCGCTGAGCGCGTAGAGGTCGATCTCGCGCTCCCAACGCGACCAATCCCAGTACGGCATCGTGTAGCCGTCGGTGTTCTGGTTGAGCGCGTAGCGCCAGGCGTAGCGCGCGGCGCGTTCGATGGTCTCGTCCGGCAGGGGCAGCGCCTCGTCGCCGAGACGATCGCCGTTGGTCGAGACCTGGCGGTGCGCGACGTACTTCAGATACCAGTTGACGCCGAACAGCAGCGCGCTCGCGGTCGTGCCCTCGACCTTCACGCGCTTTCCATCCGGCGCGATGCGAAAGCGCCCGCCGTCGTCGCCGGCTGCCAGCGCTCCCAGTTCGATTTGCCCGGCGCGCGATCCAAGAACGCGCTGCACGACGGCCTGCGCCGGCCGCAGATCGAAGCCCGGCGCCTGGCCCGGCGTCGCCGCGACCAGCGGGATGCCGAACGCGAGCAGCAGCAGCGCGACGACAAGGCGCACGGGACTATCGATGCTGGCGCCAGTATTCGGCGAACAGAACGGCCGCGCTCGCCGACACGTTGAGGCTTTCGACCGCGCCGGTGCCGGGAATCGTCAGGCGCAGGTCGGCGTCCGCAATCAAGCGCGCGGACATGCCTTCGCCTTCCGCGCCGAGGATCAGCGCGAGGCGGTCGGGAAGTTTGTTCTCGTACAAGCCCCAGCCCGCGCGAGGTACGGTCGCGGCCACCGCGAAACCCGCATCGTGCAGCGATGCGAAGACGTCCTCGCCCGCGGCCGCCTGCGCGAGCGGCACCACTTCGGCACCGCCCTCGGCGACGCGCATCGCCGCACCCGAAAGCGCAGGTGCGCCCGCCGGCAGGATCGCGCCGCGCGCATTGAAATTGGCCGCGCTGCGCAACAGCGCGCCGACGTTGTGCGGATTGCCGACGCCATCGAGCCAGATCAGCAACGCAGGCT
>NZ_DASVOK010000371.1:0-1849 GCF_036383415.1 Rudaea sp.
CTGCACGTAGGGCTGCACGACTTCGTTCTTGATCTCGCTGTTGTACTGCGTGATCAGCGGCGTCAGCGAATCGCCCGGGCGCTGGTACGGGCTGGTCGGATGATTGACGTCGAGCGCGTACCAGCGGCGGTTGGTCGAGGAACGGTTCATTTCGTACCAGAGGCCGGCATCGAGCTGGTGGTCGCCGAGCTGCCAGTCGAACGAGGAAAGCCAGCCGCGGCGGTTGATGTCGTACTCGGTCGTGCGCGTGGCATAACCGGAACCGCCGAACACGGTCTTCAGATCCTGTCCCGGAAAATACGCACCGAACAGCTTCGGCAGACCGGCGACCTGGATCGGTCCGGCAACGACGCCGACGCCGTCATCGTGGTGGTAGTAGACCTGGTTCGACCAGGTCATCGCATCGTTGAGCCGCCATTCGTACTTGGCGTAGGTCAAGTAGTCGGTGCGCTGCGCGTCGCTGTAATAGTTGCGATAGTTGTTACCGGCCGATGCGGGCGGCGCGCCGTTGGCGCCGAGATAAGCGAGCGCCTGCGCGAAGTTCGGATACATGAACGGACGGTTGTCCGGCCGCGGCGTGCCTTCGCCCGCGCCGGTCGCCGAGCGATACAGAGTGTCCTCGTTCGGTTCGATCTTGTCCGAGTAGGCGACATAGACAGTGAGCTTGCCGTGCTCGTCGTCATGCACGAACTTGCCGTTGGCCTGCCAGCCACGCTGGTGGCCGGCGAAGTCCCAGGCGCGCTGGTCCTGATGCATGATCGAGGCGTAGGCGGAATTGCCGCCGCCGAATTCGCCGGTGTCGTAGCGCAGGAAGGTGCGCGTGGTCGCGTTGCTGCCGAAGGTCTGGTTGAGCTGGAAGCCGCTCGTCTTCGTCGGATCGGACGAGAACGTCGCCACGGTGCCGCCGAGGTTCGAGGTCGATGCGGTCGACAGATCGCCCGCGCCCGAGGCCAGCGTCACCGCGCCGACGTTCTCGCTGATCACCGCGCGCTGCGGCGACAGGCCGTTGTAGTTGCCGTACTGCTGGTCGCCGAGCGGCACACCGTCGAGCGTGTAGCCGAGCTGCTGGGTCGAGAAGCCGTGGATGAACAGCAGCGTGTTCTGTTCGTTGTTGCCCCACGGATCCGCGGTGAGATAGAGCACGCCGGGCAGGGTCTGGATCGCCTTGAGCGGACTCGCACCAGGCTGGATCTTCTGGATCTCCGCTCCGCTCAGCGACACGGCCGAACGCGTCGAATTCTTCGCGCTGACGACGACGGAGTCGAGCTGGCTGGCGCCGTCGGCAGTTGCGGGCGCTGCGGCATCGGTCGCGTCCGCCGTGGCCACGGCGGTTTCGGCCGCACCGATCCGCGTCGCCGCCAGCGCGCAGAACACCGCGGCGGAAAGCAGGCACAGCCGTTGTCCGCGCGCGTGAGCGCGCGACGAATTCGTCGTCGTCATGACTCGTCCTCAAGTTTGGGGCGATGCGCGCCCACTGCTCCCAGCATGTGGCGCTGCATCATCGCGAGGATGCTAGGTAGAACGTGTGTCAGCAAAGTTGCAGCGCGATGGCACAATTCGCCCATGCGCAAGATCGTGCACATCGACATGGACGCGTTCTACGCCTCGGTGGAGCAGCGCGACGACGCGAGCCTGCGCGGCAAACCCGTCGTCGTTGCCTGGCGCGGAGCGCGTTCGGTCGTCTGTGCGGCCTCGTACGAGGCGCGCAAGTTCGGCGTGCGTTCGGCGATGCCGGCGCTGCGCGCGGCGCGCCTATGCCCGCAGGCGGTGTTCGTGCCGCCGGATTTCTCGCGCTATCGCAACGTGTCGAAACAGGTGCGCGAAATCTTCCACCAGCACACCGACCTCG
>NZ_DASVOK010000372.1:0-6087 GCF_036383415.1 Rudaea sp.
CGGCGCGTGCCCGGCGTGGCCGACGCGCGCATCCAGCAGACCGGCCGCGCGCCGGCGCTCAAGGTCGACGTCGACCGCACGCGCGCGCAGTACGCGGGCGTGACCACGCGCGACGTGACCTCGAGCCTCGTCGTCAACCTCGCCGGATCGAGTCAGGTCGCACCGACGTTCTGGCTCAACCCGGCCAACGGCGTGACCTATCCGATCGTGATGCAGACGCCGCAGTACAGCCTCGACTCGCTGGAGAAGCTGCGCAATCTCTCGATCAACGCGCCCGGCGGCACGACCGCGGTGCTCGGCGGCATCGCCGACATCTCGCGCACGCAGGTCAACGGCGTGTTCAGCGAATACGACATCCGCCCGCTCGTGCAGATCTACGCGACGACGCAGGACCGCGACCTCGGCGGCGTCTCCGCCGACATCCAAAAGATCATCGACGCCAACGCGAAGGACGTACCCAAGGGCGCCAACGTCGTCCTGCTCGGCCAGGTGAAGACGATGAACAGCGCGTTCTCGGGCCTGCTGTTCGGCCTCGTCGGCGCGATCGTGCTGATCTACTTCCTGATCGTCGTCAACTTCCAGTCGTGGAGCGATCCGTTCGTCATCATCACCGCGCTGCCCGCGGCGCTGGCCGGCATCGTCTGGATGCTGTTCGCCACGCACACGACGCTATCCGTGCCCGCATTGACCGGCGCGATCATGTGCATGGGCGTGGCGACCGCGAACAGCGTGCTCGTGATTTCGTTCGCGCGCGAAAAGCTCGACGAGCTCGGTGACGCCACCGCAGCCGCACTCGAGGCTGGCTTCGTGCGCCTGCGCCCGGTGCTGATGACCGCGCTCGCGATGGTCATCGGCATGCTGCCGATGGCGCTCGGCCTCGGTGAAGGCGGCGAGCAGAACGCACCGCTCGGCCGCGCCGTGATCGGCGGCCTGATCTTCGCCACGATCGCCACGTTGTTCTTCGTGCCCGTCGTGTTCAGCATCATTCATCGGCGCCATGGCGACCAGGTTCGTCCAGATCAGGCGCCGCAAGCATCGTTCGGAGAGTCCCATGTCGCAGTCTGACAATATTTCCCGCAAGCCCGGCTCGCGCCGCGGTCTGCGCCTGGCCGGCATCGTCGCCGTCATCATCGCCGTCGTAATCGTCGCGCATGGACTGATCGTGCGCGCCGCGGAATCCTCGCGCCTGCGCGACTGGACCGATGCGCAGGCGCTGCCAACCGTCGCGGTCAATCCGCCGGCGAGCAGCGCGAATGCGTCCGGCCTCGAATTGCCCGGCCGGCTCGAGGCGTTCAAGCGCGCGCCGATCTACGCGCGCGTGCCCGGCTACGTCAAGGACTGGAAATACGACATCGGCGCGAAGGTGAAGGCCGGCGACGTGCTCGCCGAAGTCGAAACGCCCGACCTCGACCAGCAGCTCGCGCAGGCGCGCGCCGACCTCGCCACCGCGCAGGCCAACGCCAACCTCTCGCGCACGACCGCGCAGCGCTGGCAGGCACTCGGCAAAACCAGCCTCGTCGCCAAGCAGGACGTCGACGAGAAGACCGGCGATCTCGCCGCCAAGCAGGCCGCCGCGAACTCGGCACAGGCCAATGTCGCGCGCCTCGTCGCGATGAAAAATTTCGCGCGCCTCACCGCGCCGTTCGACGGCATCGTCACCGCGCGCAACACCGACGTCGGCGCGCTGGTCAACGCCGGCAGCGCGGCCGGCTCGGAACTGTTCGTCGTCTCCGACACGCAGCGCCTGCGCGTCAACCTTGCCGTGCCGCAGAACTACGCGCCGAGCGTGCCGCCCGGCACCAAGGCGACGCTGAGCGTGCCCGAATATCCGGACAAGACCTATACGGCCGACGTCGAAGCGTCTTCGCAGGCGGTCAGCGCCGCATCGGGCACGACGCAGATGCAGCTGCTCGTCGACAATCCCGGCGGCGAACTGCTGCCCGGCGGCTACGCCAGCGTGCGCCTCGACCTCAAGAACCGCAGCGACGTGCTCAGCGTGCCGGCAAGCGCGCTGATCATCAACGCGAAAGGCATTTCGGTGGCGACCGTCGATGCGGACGACAAGATCGTGGTCAAGCCGGTGACGATCGCGCGCGATCTGGGCAAGACGATCGAAATCGGAAGCGGTCTCGCGGCGACCGATCGCGTCGTCGAGAATCCGCCCGACGGCGTCGTCAGCGGTACGCAGGTGCGCATCGCCGGAGCGCAGCCGAAGGGACAAGTCGCCGCGACGGAAAAAGGCAAGAACCAGAAAGGCTGAGGAACGCGAACTCCGCGGCGCGACGCTTGAGTGCGCGTGCCGCGCCACCATCTTGCGACGATGACCGGCAAACGCGTTCCCCTCTCCGTCCTCGACCTTTCCCCGATCTGCGCCGGCTCGACCGCCGCGCAATCACTCGCCAACACGCTCGACCTCGCCCGGCACGCCGAGCGCTGGGGCTACCGGCGCTACTGGCTCGCCGAGCACCACAACATGCCCGGCATCGCGAGCGCGGCGACCTCGGTCGTGATCGGCCACGTTGCCGCGGGCACGCGCACGATCCGCGTCGGCGCCGGCGGCATCATGCTGCCGAACCACGCGCCACTCGTCGTCGCCGAACAGTTCGGCACGCTCGCGACGCTGTATCCCGACCGCATCGATCTCGGCCTCGGCCGCGCGCCCGGCACCGATCAGCGCACGATGGTCGCGCTGCGCCGCCATCTCGCCGGCGACGTCGATCGTTTTCCGCAGGACGTGCTTGAACTGCAGGCGTATTTCGCCGCGCCCGAAACCGCCGCCGCGCCCGTGCGCGCGATTCCGGGCGAAGGCACGCAGGTGCCGATCTGGATCCTCGGTTCGAGCCTGTACGGCGCGCAGCTCGCCGCCGCACTCGGCCTGCCGTTCGCGTTCGCCTCGCATTTCGCGCCGGCCGAACTCGACAACGCGCTCGCGCTGTACCGGCACCGCTTCAAGCCGTCGGCCACGCTCGCGCAGCCGTACGCGATGGCCGCGCTCAACGTGTTCGCCGCCGACAGCGACGCCGAAGCGCAGCGTCTGTTCACGAGCCTGCAGCAGGCCTTCCTCAACCTGCGCCGTGGCACGCCGGGTCAATTGCCCGCGCCGATCGACGACATCGGTGCGTTCGCCTCGCCGCAGGAACTGGCGATGGTCGATCACGCGCTGTCCTGCTCGGTCGTCGGCGCCGCGGATACGGTACGCAAGGGCGTCGCCGATTTCCTCGCACGCACGCAGGCGGACGAACTCATCATCACCGCGATGATGCACGATCACGCCGCGCGCCTGCGTTCGTTCGAAATCCTCGCCGACATCGCTGCGATTTGAGTCGTCCGTCGCGCGACGCGCGCTATGTTTCAAACGCGACGTGCGCTAAGGTCGCGCCATGAATGCATCGATCGCCGCCACGCACGCCGACCGCGAGGAAATTGCCAACACGCTGACGCACGGCCTCGGCATCGTCCTCGCCGTCATCGGTGCCGTCGTCCTGCTGCTCGCCGCGCAGGCGAGCGCAGCGCCTTATGCACCGATCGCATGCGTAGTCTACGGCGCGACGATGATCGTGCTCTACCTCGCGTCCACGCTGTACCACGGCGCAGGCATCTGGCACGCGAGCGGCATCGCGCCACTCCGCCCGCGGCTGCGCGCGTTCGACCACATCGCGATTTTCCTGTTGATTGCCGGCACCTACACGCCGTACGTGCTGATCGCGTTGCGCGGCACTTGGGGCTGGAGCCTGTTCGCGATCGTCTGGTCGCTGGCCGCGCTCGGCACGCTCTTCGAGCTGACCTCGCTGCGCCGATTCCGCGGCGCGATGGTCGCGCTCTACCTCGGCATGGGCTGGGTCGGCATCGTCGCGATAAAGCAATTGTTCGCCGCGCTGGCGGCCCCCGGCGTATGGCTCGTGCTTGCCGGCGGCCTTGCGTACTCGCTCGGCGTGATCTTCTACAAGATGAAATCGCTGCGCTATCACCACGCGATCTGGCACCTGTTCGTGCTCGCCGGCAGCGTGCTGTTTTATTTGTCGATCCTGCTTTACGTAATACCTGGCGTATTACCTGAGATCCCCGGCAAAACATGAGCGCAGCCGGATTCGTCGCTCATCGCGGCCGCTGCCACTGTGGCGCCGTGCGTTTCGAGGTCGATGCGCCCGCGCGCATTGCTGCGCTCGACTGCAACTGCTCGATCTGCCGCATGAGCGGCTACCTGCACCTGATCGTGCCGGCCACGCGCTTCCGCCTGCTCGCCGGCTCCGAAGCATTGAGCGAATACACCTTCGGCACGGGCACAGCGAAGCACCGCTTCTGTCGCATCTGCGGCATCAAGTCGTTCTACGTGCCGCGCTCGAATCCGCATGGCTACGACGTCAATGTGCATTGCCTTGATCCGGCAACGATCGAAGCCGTCGACGTCCAGGCATTCGACGACGCCGACCGCGATGCGGCCACCGCCGCCATCGCGCATCTGTCGCGCTGAGCCTCCGCGCGGAAGGAAGCGGCATGCGGGATCGCTCGAACGATCCCGCACGCGCCTTACGCGTGCTCAATCGTCATTGTCGTCCTCGAAACCGAATGGCCGCGTCAGGCCGGTAAAATCGCCGATACGCTTCGCATCGTAGGGCCCGTTGAGCTGGTTCGCGCCGTTGCCGGCGACGTTCAGCATGCCCTGCTGGAACACGATGGTGCCGTCCTTCGTCACTTCGATCACGCGGTTGTTGAACTGATCGCTGATGAGCGTGTTGCCATTGCGCAAACGTATGCCTCGCGTCGGCGCCGGATTCGGATTGCTGCCGGCCTGCGCATTGGTCGCGTACTGCCACACGATCGCATCATGCGCATCGACTTCGACGATGCTATTGTTGCCCGAATCGCTGATCAACGTGTCGCCGTTGTCGAGCCGGCTCGCGAACGCCGCGCCGCTGAGCATGCCGCCCTCGGTGAACGTGGCGACGATGCTGTTGTCGGCGGGCTTGACCTCGATGACGCGATTGTTGCTTTCGTCGGCGATCAGCACGTTGCCGTTTTCCAGAAGCTCAGCGCTGTTCGGATTGTTGAGCTGGTTGGGGCCGCTGCCGCTGACTCCGGTGGTGCCGTATTGCCAGACGATGTTCTTCTTGAGATCGACGAGGATCACGCGCTGGTTGCCCTGATCCGTGATCATGACAAACAAACCATGCTGGCCCGGGAAGCTGGAAAGAAACAGCGAGTGCACGGGCGTGTTGAGTTGATCGGCATCGGAACCCGTGACACCGGCCTGGCCATATTGCCAGATGATGCGGCCGCGCTTGTCGACCACGAAGACGCGATTGTCCGGACAGCCGTTCACCGCATCCGAGCATCCGGGCAATGGCGGACTCGCCGCCGGGATGCCGGTGCCCGAGATCAAGGTGTACTCGCCGAAGCGTTCAGCATCATTGACTCCTACCACGCTGGTCGGCCCGGGTTGATCGGAACCGTCGCCGAATTGCCAGAGGATGGCATGCGTCTGCGGATTGACCTCGATGACGCGGTTGTTGAATTGATCAGAGATCAGGATATGCGCACCGCCTCCCTGATCGTTTGCCGCCCACGCCACGGCGGGCAGGCACAGAACACCGACCATTGCGATTCGGCGCAGGCGCCTCAGGGAAGGGAACAAGAAAGTTGCTTTGATGGCCATGACACACTCCATAACTAGGGTCGAAGGCGGGCGGCATGCCGACCCGCGTCACGGTCATCGAGAAAAGGGCGATGCGCGCAGCAACGCAGGACGACACCCCCCACTGGTCTATCCCGGTTCCGCGGCGCAAGGTTCAATCATCTGATGCCGATTTCCCGGGATCGGCAAATCGGCCTGGACATCTCAAGACAAGCAACAGCATCGATCGTGCCACCGGCATGACCGGCGTCGCTCAGAACACGAAACTGAGTGCGAATATCCCGAGCATCGCAAAGCACAGCGCAATTTTCGCGAGCGTGCCGAACAGCAGCCCCAGCCACGTGCCGACACCGACATGCGTGGCGCGGCTCAGTTGGCTGCCGACCAGCAACTCGCCCGCGACTGCGCCGAGGAACGGTCCGAAAATCAAACCCGGCAAACTGAAGAACAGGCCG
>NZ_DASVOK010000373.1:0-3308 GCF_036383415.1 Rudaea sp.
AACCAAGGAAAAACTGGTCACCGAGGCGGTGCGCCCGGTGGTCGACTCGGTCTTCGCCGCGAAGTTCGAGGAATTCCTGCAGGAACATCCGAACGAAGCCCGTGCCATCGCCGGCAAGATCGTCGACGCCGCGCGCGCGAGAGAGGCTGTGCGCAAGTCGCGCGACCTGACCCGGCGCAAGGGAGCGCTCGACATCGCCGGCCTGCCGGGCAAGCTCGCCGACTGCCAGGAGAAGGACCCGGCATTGTGCGAACTATTCATCGTCGAGGGCGACTCGGCCGGCGGTTCGGCCAAGCAGGGGCGCAACCGCAAGACCCAGGCGGTGCTGCCGCTCAAGGGTAAAATTTTAAATGTGGAAAAAGCGCGCTTTGACAAAATGTTGTCTTCCGCGGAAGTCGGCACGCTGATCACCGCGCTCGGCACCGGCATCGGCAAGGAAGAGTTCAATCCGGACAAGCTGCGCTATCATCGCATCATCCTGATGACCGACGCCGACGTCGACGGTTCGCACATCCGCACGCTGCTGCTGACGTTCTTCTACCGGCAGATGCCGGTGCTGATCGAGCGCGGCCACATCTACATCGGCCTGCCGCCGCTGTACAAGCTCAAGCAGGGCAAGAACGAGCTCTACCTGAAGGACGACAACGCGCTCAACGCCTATCTGGTCAGCAACGCGGTCGAGAACGCCGAGCTGCACTATGCGCCGGGCGTGCCGCCAATTGTCGGTGCAGGCCTGGAAAAACTCATGCTCGACTACCAGGCCGCGCAGGACCAGATCGCGCGCCTTGCTTCGCGTTGCGATGCGAGCGTGCTCAACGCGATGCTCGACCTCGCGCCGCCGGCCGCTGAAGACTGGAACGACGCGGCCAAACTCGAGACTTGGCTGCGCGCGATCACCG
Organism: Rudaea sp.; assembly: GCF_036383415.1. Lineage (GTDB taxonomy): Bacteria > Pseudomonadota > Gammaproteobacteria > Xanthomonadales > Rhodanobacteraceae > Rudaea. The sequence goes on from NZ_DASVOK010000373.1 coordinate 900, forward strand.
CCAAGGTCAACGCGAGCGGCCTCGGCCGCCCGGACTATCGTCTCCAGGTACGCGCCGCGACGCCCGAGCATCCGGCCGCGCTGACGATCGAGCGCCGCCACCACGGCCTGACCGCGACGCAGATTCTGCCCGCCGCGTTTTTCGCCGGGGTCGAGTTCAAGCCGCTGCGCGAACTCGCCCAGCAACTTGCCGGCCTGGTTCAGTCCGGCGCCGAAATTCGCCGCGGCAACCACGCGCAGGCGATCGTGAATTTCGCCCAAGCGCAGCAATGGCTGCTCGACGAGGCGAAGAAGGGGCGCACGATCCAGCGCTTCAAGGGTCTGGGCGAAATGAACCCGGAGCAGCTGTGGGAGACCACCGTCAATCCGGAATCGCGCCGGCTGTTGCAAGTCAGCATCGAGGACGCGGTCGCCGCCGACCAGATTTTCTCGACGCTGATGGGCGACGTGGTCGATCCGCGCCGCGACTTCATCGAGCAGAATGCGTTGCGTGTGGCCAATCTCGACGTCTGATCGCAGGCATGTTTTTCACGCAGCGAAACGTTAACGTTTTCATGCGTACAATTCCCGATTCAATAACACGGTGCCGGCAAAGCCGGCGCCCACAATGGCCGTGAGGGAGGAACCATGAGCATCCGCAGTTATACACGTATACTTTGCAGCATCCTTGTCGCCTTCGCCCTGATTGCGGGCAACGCCTATGCGAAGAAGGACGAGAAGGAAGCGCCGCTGTATCCGAACGCCACGCGCAAGGATCCGAAGAACGACCTGTCCTCCTCGAGCACACAGAAGGACCTGAGCAAGGCGCTCGACCTGCTCAACGACAACAAGGCCGACGAGGCCGCGCCGATGCTGCAGAAGATCATCGACGACCCCAAGGCCGGCAAGTACGCGCATGCGCTGGCGACGCAGGGCCAGGGCCAGATTGCCTACGACAAGCAGGACAACGCCGGTGCGGTCAAGGCTTGGCGAGCGGCCTACGACATGGACGCGCTGCCGAACAACCAGCAATTCACCTTGCTGCTCAACATCGCCAACCTGCAGCAGCAGGAAGAGAAGTACCAGGACTCGCTCAACACGCTCGACGAGTACTTCAAGGCGACCAACGGTGGCAAGGCCGAGGCCTACGCGCTGCAGGGCAACGATTACTACCGCCTCGACAAGTACCAGCAGGCGATCGACGCGATCACCAAGGCGCAGTCGGTGACCGACAAGCCGAACGACAACTGGAACCAGATCCTGATGGCCTCGTACGCGGGCCTCGACCAGTACGACAAGGCCGGCGAGATCCTCGAGAAGCAGCTCGCCAAGAACCCCGGCGATGCCAAGCTCGTCGAGCAGGCGGTCAAGGTCTACGTCAACGGTCACCAATACAGCAAGGCCGAAGCGCTGATCGACAAGAACAAGGGCAGTCTTAACAACGACACCCTCTACACGTTGTATCGCGCCATCGGTGCCGGCTATTCGCAGGAGAAGGACGGCGACACCAAGGCGATCGACGCATTCGCCAAGGCCTCGCCGCTGGCCAAGACCGGTGAAGTCGACTATTACCGCGGCAGTCTGCTGCTGCAGAACGATCGCGCCAAGGAAGCGACCGGAGTGCTCCAGCAGGCGATCACCAAGGGCGGCCTCAAGGAGCCGGGCAAGGCCTACCTGATGCTCGGCGACGCCTACAACCAGATCGACGACGTGCCGCATGCGCGCGAGGCGTGGACGAAGGCGAAGGGTTATCCCGATTCGCAGAAGTCGGCCGATCAGCGTCTCAACCTCGGCGGTCACGTCAAGATGACGACGCAGCAGAAAAAGAAGAACTGAGCCGAGTCGGGCGAGACTGCAAGAACGAGTATACTTTTTCCGGATATCGCGGCGCATGACGCGCCGCGGCTTGCGCGAGCTTGCGGAAATTGGCATGCTGCAAGACCGCGTTCAATTGCGGCGCTGTGGGGAAATGCATTTTTTTGCGGACGGTGAAAAAGCTTGTCTACACCGCCCGCGCTGTTGTAATTTGCAGGCGACTCACGCGATTTTGTTTTGGGATTGGCAGCGGCGTTTCACGCCGTCGCCCGGGATGATGCTCCCTAGGTAATTGGTTGGCACTGATGTCATCAGCAGAAACGGACAAGACGAGTTTCAATTGGCGACGCACGATCGCCTGGGCCGGTGCGCTCGCGCTGCACGGCTTTCTCTTCCTCATGCTGCTGGCGCCCGTGCAGCCGCCGACGGCCAAGGAGCGTGCCAAGGAAAACGTGGTGACGGTCGAGTTCATCGAACCGCCACCGCCACCGCCACCGCCGCCACCGCCGCCGCCGGAGCCGCCGAAGAAGCCGCCGCCGAAGATCGTCGAGAAGATCAAGCCGCCGCCGACTCCGCCGCCGCCGGCTCCGCCGCCGGTCGTCACGCAGGAAGCGAC
>NZ_DASVOK010000374.1:0-9877 GCF_036383415.1 Rudaea sp.
CAATTCGGCCACTTCGGCGCGCAGAGCCTCAACTTCGGCCTTCAGTTTCGCATCGTCGGCGTGCGCGGCGGGTGTAAGCCCCGCGCACGTGAGCAGGACGGCCAGTGCCAGCGGTTTGCGCTGCATGTCATTTCTCCAAAAATATAAAAAGATACTTTTTCTTTCGAACAAGGCCGCGTGGCGACATGTCCTGCATCAGGGATTGGCGAGGTCGTGCGCCGGATCGGCCGTGTCGGTCGCAGCGTCATAGCCGTCGGTCAGCGTGCCGAGGAAGGCGACGACGTCGTCGATCTCCAGCTCGCTCAACGCAGGCGTACCCCCGAGCGGACGGTTGTACGGCACCTCACTCGTATTCACGTTGCGCGCGAGCAGCGCCGGCACGTCGTTGAACTTCACCACGGCGCCGGCAGCATCGAGCGGATACCACTTGTCGGGATTCGTATCGCGCTGCACGTAGAACTGGATCGCCTCGCGCAGCGAATTGAAGTAGCCGTTGTGGAAAATCACCTTGCGCGTGGCGACGTTGCGCAGCGTCGGCACTTTGAATGTGCCGCAGAGGTCGCGCCGCGCGACGAGGTCGATGCGGTCGGGGCCGCACAGGCCGAGGTCGAAATAATCGGGATCGGCCGTCGCCAGAATCTGCGGATTGCGCGGCACGCCGAGGTTGTCGTAGGTGTAGTCGGTGAACAGCGGCGGATCGCCGTTCGGCGCGCGCGTTGACGGATGGCAGCCGGCGCAGCCACCCTTCGTCTGACTGTTGAACCGGGCGAAGCCACGCAGTTCCTGTGCGCTGAGCCTGATCTTGCCCTGCATGAACAGATCGAACTTCGAGGAGAACGGGCGAAACTCCGGCGCCGTGGCCTCGTACACCCCCACTGCATAGCGCGCGGCAAGGAAGGCGTCGTCGACGCGCTCGAACACGTCGGCACCGAACAAGCCGCGGAATTCCTCGGCATAGCTCGCGCGGCTGAGCTTGTCGACTACGGCAGCTGCGTCGCCGTTGGCCATTTCGTGCGCGGCGAGGAACGGCCGCGATGCCTGCTCGACCAGCGTGTTCGCGCGGCCATCGCGATTGAAACCGCCGGTCGGCGTGCCGTCGTTGGCGAAAAAGAACGGCATATTGATGTTGAGATAGCGCAGGCTCGGCACCGAGCGGAAACCGGGCACATCGAGATTCGCCCCGCCCGACTGCACCGACAACGCGTTGTTCTGCGCATGCGCGAACTTGGGATCGTGGCAGGTCGCGCAGGACATCTTGCCCGATGCCGACAACGACGCATCGTTGAAGACATTGGCCCCTAGTGCGGCAAGTGCTGCCTGCGACGGCACTTCGCCGGCAGCAACCGCGGAGACGCTACCGACTGAAGCGGCAAGGAGTACGCAAAGCAAGATGCCGACGCAGTGGCGCGTACGCGACCGACGATCCGCCCGATCTTCAGGCCGGCCCGGCCACGACAAAGCGTCGGCACGCCAATCCGATGCATGCATGGTGTATTTGCCTTGATTACGAATGAGAATGAATCTCAATTGAGTTTATATTATTTTTGCTTTCGAACTCAAGGCCGTGCGCAAGCGGATGCGTGTCTGACCGGACCGGCGGATTGAGTCGTCGACTAGCGAAAGCCGACACCTGCCGTAGAACACCGCCGGCGTCCACACGACCTTGACTACGGCCGCTGCAACGCCGGCCCCCTTTCTGCAGCCATTCGCAACTTCTCGCTTGAGTGAGCGGGAATGGCGGCGGCCTAGCTGATCGGAACGTTTGCGCTTCGTACGCAAAGAAATAGTTGCACTTTTTATGTTATTTAGATAACTTGGTACCAAGTTACCTAAACGAGATCGCAACGATGAACAGCAAATTGCACCTGGTCGGATTCATTGCACTGGCCCTCGGCCCTGGCGTCAACGCCGAGGGGATAGACCATGCAGCGCATGACTCACATGTCGGCAGCGGCGCAAACGAACCATCCATCCATTCCAAAGGAGAATCACACGTGTACGCCGAGCGCGAATTCAGTCTTGACCTACCCGGCACCGTGGCGTTTCTCACGCCGTACTTCGGACCAGTAAAAGAAAGTGAATGGTCGCCAGATTGGAAGCCGTTATTCGTGCATCCCTTGGGCGGAGGCCAGATTGCCGGCGCGATCTTTCAAACCCGATCGGAATGGGGTCTTGCCACGTGGGTATTGGACCGGTACGAGCCTGAACACGGCAAGGTCGGCTACCTGATCTTCATTGCGGGCATCGGCGTGACTCGTTACGACATCACTTTGACCCAGTCGAATCCAGTCAGTGTTCGAGTACGCGTGTGGTGCAGCCGGACCGCATTGAACGGGGCCGGCGCGAAATACGTCGCGCAATTCGAACAGTCCTTCGCAAGCCAGGGACCGGAATGGCAGCAAGCCATACGAAGCATCTTGCCGCACTAGCATTTTTTGCCCGGCACTTCTCGACGAACGCTCCTCCACGCAAACCCCTCCTCCGGTTTCGACCCGTATGCCCATTCCGCCGATTCTGACCCTAAGCCGAACTTTGGATTTCTTTGAGCTACCTGCCGACTGCAGCCTGTTTCGCCTGTGCGACAAGCACATGACCGCAGAATTGCGACGCGGCGGTCATCACCATCCGAACGGCCTGCTGTCGCCGCGAGATCTGTCGAGAGCGCGTGCAATCTTTGCGCATCGCGACGTCTTCGTTGTAGGCATGATCGTCGTCCGATACCATGCGGCGGCAAAGGTCGCGAAGTTTTATCGCCTATGGGTCGAGCCGGCGGCTCGCAAGAAAGGTATAGGCGAGGCCTTGATGAAGTTCGCACAGCGTCGCGTCGTTGAACTGGGTGGACGGACGATCGAGTTCAAAACCGGTCTGGACCTCGCATCAGCCGTAGCCCTGTACAAAAAGCTGGGATACCGTGAGAAACCCTGCCCCGAAGCGGGGCCTTTGGGCCTGTCGTTCCGAAAATCGTTGCGGCGGCGTCGACCTCGGATGGACGGTCGTTGAACCGGGTAAATCCAAATGAACAAAGAAAAGAAGATAGAACGTGTCCAGACCGGGGTGCGGATCGAAAAGCGGCTGCTCAAAGTTCTCAAGAGCCTGGCGGAAACCTTGGACTTGTCGCTCGGCGATCTTGTTGAAGGCATCGTGCTGCATGCGTTCGAGAACAAGAAGCCGTTTACCGCGAAGACCCTGCAGCATATCGAGCAATTGCGGGAAATCTACGGACTCGACTTGACTGCCGAAGACAGTCACAAGCTCAAAGAGTGACCGGCCCGGACGGCGCAACACGAACCATCCGCGCAAGCGATCTCGGCCAGTTCGGATGACGCAAAGCGAATGCTCGGCCAGCAAGCGCAACGCGCCGTTATCCGCTGCCGGGAGGCAAGAAAGCAGAGCGGGCTCAGTCGCCGCGATCGTCGCGGGTGAATACCTGCGCGTCTTCCACCTTCACCGGGAATTTCGCGATCGGCTCGTACGCCGGCGGGCACATCGCCGCGCCGTTGCGCAGGTCGAAGCGTGCGCCGTGGCGCGGGCATTCGACCTCGAAGCCGTGCACTTCGCCGCCGGCCAGTTCGCCGCCGTCGTGCGTGCAGATGTCCTCGACCGCATACAGCTCGCCGTCGACGTTGAACACCGCGATCGCCGTGTCGCCGTCCCAGGTGACCTTGAATTCGCCGGGCAGCAGTTCGGATTGGGCGCAGACACGGATCCAGCCGCTCACGATCGCGCTCACAGCGGCTTGACCAGCAATTCGAACTTGAGGTCGTCGCGCTTGGGGATGCCGAAACGCTCGTCACCGTAAGGAAACGGCTTGTACTTGCCGGTGCGCGAATAGCCGCGCCGCTCGTACCAGGCGATCAACTCATCGCGCACCGAGATCACGGTCATCTCCATGCGCGCGCAGCCGAAGTCGTCCTTGGCCACGCGCTCGGCCTCGGCCATGACCAGCTTGCCGAGGCCGGCCCCCTGCTGCGTCGGATCGACCGCGAACATGCCGAAGTAGCAGGCTTCGCCCTGCTTCTCGATATGGCAGCAGGAAAGAACGAGTACCCCGCGCGCTGCGAGCAAGACCAGGCTGCCGGGTTTCTCGATGACTTCCTTGAGGCCCTCCGGATCGACGCGCTGGCCGTCGAGCAGGTCGGCCTCGGTGGTCCAGCCCGCGCGACTCGCATCGCCGCGATAAGCAGAGGTGACGAGCGTTTCGATCGCCACGATGTCGGCGGTCGTGGCCAGGCGGAATTCGACGGCAGCCTCGTTCGGCAGGTCGTGGACGGAAGTCATCGGTGGTCTCCCTCGGTCGTGGTTTTTGCTGTTCCGGCCAATGCCGCGCGCAAGGTCACGAACGGCAGCAGCGCGCATTTTCGGCGCGACGGATAGTGTGCCAGCGCGGCGAGCGCATTCAAGTCGCCCGGCAGAGTTCCGGCTTTGGCTTCGCCACCGATCATGCGCGCAAACCGCGCTTCGAGTGCCGCGATGCCGTCCGCGTCGAGCCGCGCCGCGGCTTCGCCGAGCATCGACGCCGTCGCCTTCGCGATCGCGCAGGCATCGCCGCGAAACGCGATCGCGGCGATGCGTCCATCGACGACGCGCAATTCCACATGCAGCGCGTCGCCGCACAGCGGATTGGCGCCGTCGGCCTGATGCGTCGGCTCAGCCAGCGCGCCGAAATGGCGCGGCGCGCGGCTGTGCTCGAGGACGATGCGCTGATACAGCTCGCTGGCGGACATCTTGGCATTGTACGTCCCCACGCTCGCGCATGAAGTGGTCCGCAAGCTGCATCCCGACGACGCAGTGCGACCACGATACTGCCATCGCATCGCCAGCAGCATAAACTCGGATCGAGCGCTGCTTCGGCCACTGGGAGTTTGCACTGATGAATCCACAACGACGCGCCCTGCTCGGCGGGATGGCCTTGGCCGTCATCGCGCCCGCTCATGCGCAGCCGCAAAGCGAACTGCCCGCACAGCCCGCCGACGAGGCTCCCGATGCGCCGCCGTGGCCACCCGCCGAGCGCATCGCGCTGTGGCCCGGTACGCCACCCGGCATGCCGGCGACACCGCCGACGCCGTCGTTGATCATGGGCGGGCGACGCGGAGAGCGCCTGCTTTCCTTGACTGGCATCGTGCATCCCAAGATCAATGTGTTCCGCGCACCGTATCCGGACGGTTCGGCGCTGCTCTTGATTCCCGGCGGCAGCTACAGTTTCGTCTCGGTGCAGAACGAAGGCATCGACATCGCGCGACGCTACACGCCGTTCGGAACGAGCGTGTTCGTGCTGACTTATCGCCTGCCTGGCGAAGGCCGGAAAAATCGCCAGCGCGTGCCGCTCGCCGATGCACAACGCGCGATGCGCCTGCTGCGCGCGCAGGCGACGACACTGCGCATCGATCCGCAACGCATTGGCGTGATCGGTTTTTCCGCGGGAGGCCATCTCGCTGCCGATCTCGCGACCGCTTTCGATGAAGCCTGCTATGCGCCGATTGATGCAGCCGATACCTTGTCGGCACGACCTTACTTTGTGGGCCTGGGTTATCCAGTCGCCAGCCTGATGCCGGGCGTGGGACATGCCGACTCGCGCGACAATCTGCTCGGCCCCCATGCCTCTGAAGCACAAATCAGGAAACACTCGCCGACCGAGCTCGTACGTGCCGACACGCCACCCAGCTTCGTCTTCCACGCCATGGATGATGACACCGTCCCCGCAGAATCGAGTTTGCGCTGGATCGCTGCATGCCGTCGCGCGCGGGTTCCGATCGAAGCCCACCTGTTCGAGAAAGGTGGCCACGGTTTCGGCCTGCATGCATCGATCGACAACTCCGCTGCACGCTGGCCGGACCTGTTCGCCGCATGGATGCACCGGCAGCAGAGTTGACGTTTCCAATATTTTCCAATTTCGACGGCCGAAATTCTGCTTGCTCCGCTCTGGCGCGATCGATGTTTCATGCGCACAATCAGGCCATGGAGACACAATACGACGCGATCGTGATCGGCAGCGGCATCAGCGGCGGCTGGGCGGCGAAGGAACTCTGCGACCGGGGCCTGAAGACGCTCGTGCTCGAACGCGGCCGCGACGTACAGCACATCAAGGACTATCCGACGATGTCGCTGCGGCGCTGGGACATGGACCTGCGCGGCGAGAATCCGCGCTCGACGAACGAGGCGAATCCGCTGATCTCGCGCGCCGCGGGCTACGACGCGACGACCAAGCAGTTCTTCGTCAAGGATGAAGACCATCCGTACGTGCAGGAGAAGCCGTTCCTGTGGGTACGCGGCTATCAGGTCGGCGGCAAGTCGCTGATCTGGGGTCGCGCCTGTGCGCGCTGGTCGTCAATGGACTTCGAGGCGCCCAAGCGTCTGGGCTACGGCATCCCCTGGCCGATCGGCTACGACGACGTCGCGCCGTGGTACAGCCACGTCGAGAAATTCATCGGCGTCTGCGGCAGCAAGGAAGGCATCGCAACGATGCCCGACGGCGAGTACCTGCCCGCCTACGAGCTCAACACGGTCGAGCAGCATTTGCAGAAGGTGCTCAAGGAAAAGTTCGGCCGGCACTACATTTCCGGCCGCTGGGCGCACATCACCGATGCGCAGGAAATCCATCGCCAGCAAGGGCGCGCCACCTGCCAGAACCGCAACTTGTGCATGCGCGGTTGCCCGTTCGGCGGCTACTTTTCGTCGAACGCGAGCACGCTGCCGTGGGCGCAGAAGACCGGCAATCTCACTGTGCGTCCGTTCTCGGTCGTGCATTCGATCCTCTACGACGACGCGACCAAACAGGCCAGCGGCGTCAAGGTGATCGACGCGAACACGCACGAGGAACTCGTGTTCAAGGCCAAGGTGATCTTCGTCAACGCCTCGGCGCTGAACTCGACGCTGGTCCTGCTCAACTCGACGTCGAAGCGTTTCCCGAACGGCCTTGGCAACGACCACGGCGTGCTCGGCAAATACGTCGGCTTCCACAACTACCGTGCCGGCATGAGCGCCGAGATCGAAGGCTTCGAAGAAGCCTACTACGAAGTCTACAAGCCGGCCGAGAACATCATCCCGAACTTCCGCAACGTCGACAAGCAGGACGCCGATTTTCTCGGCGGCTACGTGATCTTCAGCGGCGCAAGCCGGCGCCTGATCGACGACAACGACACCCACGGCGAGACGATCGGCGCGAAGTACAAAAACGCGATCAGCAAGCCCGGCAAGTGGACCGCGTACATGTACATGCAGGGCGAGACGCTGCCGAACGCCGCAAACCACGTGCGCCTCTCGCCGGACAAGAAGGATCCGTGGGGCATCCCGCAACTCGTCATCTCGGTCGGCTACGACGACAACGCCGAGCGCATGGTGCGCGACTTCCTCGGCGAAGGCCGCAAGATGCTCGAAGCCGCGGGCTTCACCAACGTCAACGCGAACGACAACCACTGGCCGCCCGGCCTCGATATCCACGAGATGGGCGGCGCGCGCATGGGCAGCGATCCGAAGACCTCGATGCTCAACGCGCACAACCAGATGCACCTGTGCAGGAACGTCTTCGTCACCGACGGCGCCTGCATGACGAGCACAGGCAGCCAGAGTCCGTCGATCCTGTACATGGCGCTGACCGCGCGCGCGGCGAACTACGCCGCCGACCAGCTCGAGAAGCATGGGAGGATCGTCTGATGGATCGCCGCGAACTGCTGCGCGCCATTGCCGCGTTGACGGGATGTGCGTTCGTCGGCGTCGACCGTGTTTTTGCCACCCCCTCCGATTCCAGCGTTTACACACCCACGCAGATCGCGCTGCTCGACGAAATCGCCGAGACGATCCTGCCGCGCACCGACACACCCGGCGCGAAGGACGCGCAGGTCGGCGCCTACATCGCGCGTTATTCGGCTGCCTGCTACACGCCTGCAAACCTTGCGGTTCTGCGCGCCGGCCTCGGCGAGATCGATGCGCGCTCGCGCAACGTTCACGGCGCGGAATTCGTGAAATGCACAAGTGCACAGAAGCAGAAACTGCTGGTCGACGTCGATGCGGAAGCCAAACGTCACGCGCGTACGTCGGGCGAGAACAGCGGCCAGCCGCCGCACTGGTTCACGCTGTGCAAGCAGCTCACTTTGCTCGGCTTCTTCACCTCGGAAGCGGGCGCGACGCGCGTGGCGCGCTATCGCCCCGTTCCCGGGCCGTACAAGGGCGTGGTGCCGTACAAGGGTGAGACATTCTGGGCCTGGTGATACCGCGATCCATCGGAGACAAAGACGAATGAAGTACGCCATGGTGTTTTGCGCCGCCGCTTTGAGCTTTGCCGCACACGCTGCCGAATCGGCCAAACCCGACGCAGCCAATGCGCTGTCAGCAGAGCAACAACGCGAAGGCTGGAAACTGCTGTTCGACGGCAAGTCGACCGCGGGCTGGCATCGCTACAACGAGAAGACGATCGGCAAGGCATGGTCGGCCGACGGCGGCAGCCTGCATCTCGATACGAGCAACAAGAAAGGCGGCTGGCAAGCGCCCGACGGCGGAGACATCGTCTACGACGGCGTGTTCGCCAATTTCGACCTGAAGCTCGACTGGAAGATTGCGATCGCCGGCAACAGCGGCGTGATGTTCTACGTGCAGGAAGGCCCCGAGCACAAATATCCGTGGCAGACCGGCATCGAGTCACAGGTGCTCGACAACGTCGCCGCCGAGGACGCGAAGTTCGACAAGCATCGCGCCGGCGATTTCTATGACTTGATCGCCGGCAAGCCCGAAGCCGTGCGCCCGGCCAACGAATGGAACCGTCTCGAAATCATCAGCGACCACGGTCATGTCGTCGAAAAACTCAACGGCACCGTCGTCGTCGAGACGACGCTGTGGAGCGACGAATGGAAACGGTTGATCGCCGGCAGCAAGTTCCGCGACATGCCGGGTTTTGGCATGTTCCGCGAAGGCAAGATCGCGCTGCAGGATCACGGCGCGGACGTGTGGTTCCGCAACATCATGATCCACGAGTTGAAGTAGCGCTGTCGCGTCAGGCCAGCAGCTTGCGCACCCTGGCAATGGCGGCGATGAACGCGTCGATCTCCTCGCGCGTGTTGTAGAACGCGAGCGACGCGCGCGCCGTCGCCGGCACGCCGTAGAACTGCATCAGCGGATGCGCGCAATGGTGGCCCGAGCGCACGGCGACGCCTTCGTGATCGAGCAGCGTCGCAAGGTCGTGCGCGTGCACGCCGTCGATCAGGAACGAGAACACCGCGGCCTTCTCCTTCGCCTCGCCGAACAGGCGCAGCCCGGGCACCGATTTGAGCGCGTCGCTCATGTAGGCGGCGAGCTCACGCTCGATCGCACCGATCGTGTCGAGGCCGACGTGGTTCACGTAGTCGATCGCCGCGCCGAGGCCGACGAAGCCGGCGATGTTCGGCGTGCCGGCCTCGAACTTGTGCGGCGGATCGGTGAACGTCGTGCCGTCGAAGCTCACCGTGCGAATCATCTCACCGCCGCCGAAGAACGGTGGCATTTCGGCGAGCAGCTCCTTGCGCGCCCAGAGCACGCCGGTGCCGGTCGGACCGTAGAGCTTGTGCCCGGTCAGCGCGTAGAAATCGCAGCCGAGCGCCTGCACGTCGATCGGCAAATGCGGCGCGGCCTGCGAACCGTCGACGAGCAGCGGGATGCCGCGCGCGCGGCAGGCCTTGGCCAGTTCGCGAACCGGATTGATCGTGCCGAGCACGTTCGACACGTGCGTCACGCCGGCGAGCTTCACACGCGGATTCAGGCGCGCGATGAATTCCTCGACGATCAGCTCGCCGCTTTGCGTGATCGGCGCGGCGATCACTTTCGCGCCCGTGCGCGCGGCGACCAGCTGCCATGGCACGATGTTGGCGTGGTGCTCCATCGTCGTGACGAGGATTTCGTCACCCGGCTGCAG
>NZ_DASVOK010000375.1:0-4659 GCF_036383415.1 Rudaea sp.
GGAATGCCCGCTTCGACCTTGCCGACGAGGTCGGCACCGACGTCGGCGCCCTTGGTGAAGATGCCGCCGCCGAGGCGGGCGAAGATCGAGATCAGCGACGAGCCGAACGCGAGGCCGACCAGCGCGTGCAGCGCATGCGTCGTGTCGAAACCGAAATGCAGCAGGGCGAGGTAGTAGCCGGCGACGCCGAGCAGGCCGAGACCGACCACGAGCATGCCGGTGATCGCGCCGCCGCGGAAGGCGACGTCGAGCGCGGCGGCAAGCCCTGAGCGCGCCGCTTCCGCCGTACGCACGTTGGCGGCTACGGAAACATTCATGCCGATAAAACCGGTCGCGCCCGAGAGGATCGCGCCGATCGCAAAACCGATCGCCGTCGCCCAACCCAGCGCGAAGCCGATGACCACGAACAGCACCGCGCCGACGATGCCGATCGTCGTGTACTGGCGGTTGAGATAGGCACGCGCGCCTTCCTGGATCGCCGCGGCGATCTGCTGCATGCGTTCGTTGCCGGCAGGCTTGGCCAGAATCCAACTTCGCGACCAGACGCCGTAGACGATTGCGAGCAAGGCGCAGATGGGCGCGATCCAGTAACCGTATTGTTGCAACATGCCTTTCTCCCTAGAAACAGGCTGATGGGTGGAAACAACGATGGGGCGGTACGGAAAAGCTTGCCCCGAGTATACCCAGCCACGACGCGATGGGTAGCTGCGCTGCGCAAACTCTGCGGATCGCGCGTTGTGGTATCGCTGTCAGTGCCGATGCGGCGCGCGCGCCAGCGCCCAGACGTCGACGCGCGCGATGCCGGCGCGCTTGAGTGTGCGCGCGGCTTCGCGCAGGGTCGTGCCGGTCGTCATCACGTCGTCGAGCAGGGCGACGTGGGCGGGCATCGCGTGGTCCGCGTCGACTTCGAATGCGCCACGCAGGTTCTTGCGGCGCGCGACGGCATCGAGGTCCGACTGCGCCGCCGTCGCGCGCGTGCGGCGCAAGAGTCCTGGCGCGAGCACGAGACCGAACTCGCGCGCGAGCGGCTTGGCCAGTTCCAGCGCCTGGTTGTAGCCGCGTTCGCGCAGACGCGTGGAGTGCAGCGGCACGGGCACGATCGCGTCGGGCAGCGCGGCGATCGCGCCGTCACCCAGCGCCGTGCGCAGCGCGGCAGTCCACAATTCGGCGAGCACGCGGCCCGCGGCGAGGCTGTGGCCGAACTTGAGTTTGGTCAGCAGCAGATCGAGCGGATGGCCGTAGAGATACGGTACGAACGTCGCGTCGAACGCGGGCTCGTTCTTCAGGCATTCGCCGCACAACGCGGCGGGCGCGGCCAGCGGCAGGGCGCAACGCGCGCAGGCGATGCGGTTCAGGGCGAGATCGGCTAGGCAAGCGCGACACAGGTCGCGCAGGGTTTCCCCGCGTGCACCGCAGAGCAGGCAGTGCGGCGGCAGCAATGCGAATTGCAGGCGCCGCCACAACCCGTCAACTTTCGACGAAGCTTTCGGGTTGACAGCGGAGAAGGCCGTATTCACACTGCCAAAAGTTTACGCCCAAACGAAACAATCCGATGTCCGCCAAGATCGAATCCATGCCGACGGCCGAGCGTGTCAGCCGCAGTGAAGTGCTTGCCCTGTTCGCCCTGCCATTCAACGACCTGCTCGCGCGTGCGCATGATGTGCATCGCAGGCATCACGACGCGAACGCGGTGCAGGTGTCGACACTGCTGTCGATCAAGACCGGCGGCTGTCCGGAGGACTGCGCATACTGCCCGCAAAGCGCGCGCTACGCGACCGGGGTGAAGGCCGAGAAACTGATGTCGCTCGACGCGGTATTGGAGAAGGCGAAGCAGGCCAAGGCCGCCGGTGCGACGCGCTTCTGCATGGGCGCGGCTTGGCGCTCGCCTAAGGATCGCGACGTGGAGAAAGTCGCCGAAATGGTCGGCGCGGTGCGCGCGCTCGGCATGGAGACCTGCGCCACGCTTGGCATGCTCAGTGCACCGCAGGCGTCGAAGCTGAAATCGGCCGGGCTCGACTACTACAACCACAACCTCGACACCGCGCCCGAGTTCTACGGCGAGATCATCCACACGCGCGAATACCAGGATCGCCTCGACACGTTGGAAAACGTGCGCGCCGCCGGCATGAAAACCTGCTGCGGCGGCATCGTCGGCATGGGCGAATCGCGCGAGCAGCGCGCGGGCCTGCTGCACACGCTGGCGAATCTGCCCGAGCATCCGCAGTCGGTGCCGATCAATCGCCTTGTGCAAGTCGCGGGCACGCCGCTCAACGGCACCACGCTGCTCGATCCGTTCGAATTCGTGCGCCCGATTGCCGTCGCGCGCATCCTGATGCCGCGCTCTATGGTGCGCCTCTCCGCCGGCCGCGCCGAAATGAGCGACGAATTGCAGGCTTTGTGCTTCTTCGCTGGCGCGAACTCGATCTTCTACGGCGAGAAGCTGCTGACCACCGGCAATCCCGATGTCGAGCACGACCAGGCGCTGTTCGCGCGGCTCGGTATCGCGCCGATGCAGGTCGAGCTGGAGCCGGGCACGGTGCACGCGGATATTGTCGAAGCCGCGTAATCTATTGCCGTCATTCTGCCGAGAATCGGAATGACGAGCGAAAAACATGAGTCGTCCTGATCTCATCGAACCTCTTGCCGTCGCTCAAACCGAACGTGCGCGGCAGGATTTGCTGCGCCGCCTGCGCAAGGTCGAGGCGGTCGACGGCACGCGCATCCAGATCGACGGCAAGGTGCTCGTCAACTTTGCCAGCAACGACTATCTCGGCCTCGCCCAGCATCCGGCGCTGCAGGACGCGTTGATCCGCGCGGCGAAACAATGGGGCGTCGGCGCAACCGCGGCGCATCTGCTCGGCGGTCATCGCGAGGAGCACGAGGCGCTCGAAGAAAAACTCGCAGGCTGGACGCGGCGCAAATGCGCTCTGCTGTTTTCGACCGGCTACATGGCCAACCTCGGCGCGTTGCAGGCCTTGCTTGCGGAAGGCGACATCTGCGTGCAAGACAAGCTCAATCACGCCTGCCTGATCGACGGCGCGCGGTTGTCCGGGGCGACACTCAAGCGCTATGTGCACGCTGATGCCGCCAGTGCGAAACGTCAACTCGAATCGAATGCGGGCAATGCCGCGCTGCTCGCCACCGACGGCGTGTTCAGCATGGACGGCGATGTCGCTCCGCTGGTCGATCTTGCTGGCTTGTGCAAAACGCAGCGAGCAACATTGATGGTTGACGACGCGCACGGCCTCGGCGTGCTCGGCGACGAAGGCGCAGGCAGTCTGGTCGAAGCGAACCTGAAGCAGGACGATGCGCCCGTGCTGATGGCGACACTGGGCAAGGCGCTCGGCGTTGCGGGCGCATTCGTCGCCGGCAGCAAGGCATTGGTCGACGGTCTCGTCCAGTTCGCGCGCACGCATGTTTACACGACCGCGATGCCGCCTGCGCTCGCCGCGGCGACGAGCGCGGCGGTCGACATCGCGCGCTTCGAGGATTGGCGGCGCGCCAAATTGCAACGCCTCGTCGCGCATTTCCGCCACGGTGCGGGCGAGCGCGGCATCTACCTGCTCGACTCGCGCACGCCGATCCAGCCCGTACTGATCGGTGCCAGCCGCGCTGCACTGACTGCCGCGCAACGACTGGAGGCCGACGGCTATTTCGTGCCGGCGATTCGCCCGCCGACGGTCGCGCAAGGCAAGGCGCGGCTGCGCATCACCTTTTCGGCGCTGCATGACGAAGCCGACGTGGAAAGACTGTTGAATGCCCTCGCGCGCGCGATCGCGCATGCGCAGCGCGCGACAAAGAAGGATCGTTGAAAGACATGCTGCATATCGAAACGGTCGGCGCGGGTCCCGACCTCGTCCTGATCCATGGCTGGGCTATGCACTGCGGCATCTTCGCGCCGCTGACGCCGCTGCTTGCCGAACGCTTCCGCGTGCATCTGGTCGATCTGCCGGGGCATGGCTTCAGTCGCGACGACGATGCGCCGGTCGACGCGCGCGCCTGGGCGGCGCGTATTGCGGAATCGACACCGCGAAATGCGATCTGGGTCGGCTGGTCGATGGGCGGACTCGTCGCGTTGCATGCGGCGCTCGATGGGTCCGATCATGTGCGCGGTCTCGTCGAAATCGCCAACTCGCCGCGCTTCGTCGCGGCCGCCGATTGGTCGCATGCGATGGCGCCGAAGGTGCTCGAGGGTTTCGAGAAGGGGCTCGAACGCGACTACCGCGCCACCGTCGAGGGATTTCTCGCGCTCGAGCTGATCGGCAGCCCGAATCCGCAGTCGATGCTGCGCGATCTCAAGGCACGCGTGTTCGAGCGTGGCGAGCCGCCACTGCGCGTGCTTGTCGACGGTTTGCGCGAACTCGAAACCTCCGACCTGCGCGCACGCGTGGTCGAGTTGACGATGCCGAATCTGTGGATCGCGGGTCGGCGCGATCGGCTGATCCATGCTGAGGCGATGCGCTGGTCTTCACGGCAAAACGGCAAAGGCGAATACGTCGAAATTGATTCGGGCCATGCACCATTCCTGAGTCATCCGCGGGAAGTCGCCGAGGCGATCTTCGATTTCTCGGCAACGCTGGCCATCGCATGACGCCGCCGTTCGACACGCACCAGGTGCGCCACGCCTTCGGCCGTGCCGCGGCGAGCTACGAGGCGCAT
>NZ_DASVOK010000376.1:0-1552 GCF_036383415.1 Rudaea sp.
ATCGCCGTGCTGCTGGTCCAGCTCGATCCCGAAGTGGCGGCCGAAGTGCTGCACTCGCTGCCGAACGAGGTCCAGCCCGAGGTGGTGCACCGCATCGCCACGCTGGGCCCGGTCTCGCCCGAGGCGATCCAGATGCTCGAAGAGCTGATGCACCGCAAGATCGGCGAGCGCCACGGCCAGGCCGCGCTGTCGATCGGCGGCGCCAAGGAAGCCGCGGACATCATCAACAACGCCGGCAAGGCGATGGAAAAGCGGGTGATGACCGAGATCACCAAGCTCGACAAGCAGCTCGCCAAGGACATCGAGAACGAGATGTTCAAGTTCGAGCACCTGTTCGTCCTGCCGCCGCAGGCGATGGGCTCGCTGCTGCGCGAGGTCGACAACGACTCCCTGATCGATGCGCTCAAGGGCATCGCCGAAAACGAGCGCGACGTGTTCTTCGCCGCCATGTCGAGCCGTGCGGCCGACGGCGTCAAGGACGAGATCGCGGCGCGCGGCCGGACCAAGCTGGCCGACGTGGTCGCCGCGCAGAAGGCGATCGTCGCCGTGGCGCGCCGCCTCTCGAACGAGGGCGTGATCGTGTTCGGCGTCGGTGGCGGCGGCGACGACGAATATGTCTGACATGGGCTTTACCCGGCGCCTCCCGTTCGAGGCGCTGTCCGCGGCCGGCGGCTTCCGCAGCGACGCGCGTTTCGCCGCGCCCGGCAGTCCGCCTACGGCCGAACCGACACCCGCCCCGGAGCTCGAGCCCGAGGATCCGCTGACGCTCGCCTTCACCGAAGGCTTTGCCGCGGGTGTCGCCGAGGCTCAGGCCCAGGCACAGCAACAGGCGCTGGAAGATGCGGCTGCGCGCGAAGGACTGGCGCTGTCCTTTGCCAAGCTCGACCGCGATCTCGAGGAAGAACTGCGCCAGCGGCTGCGCGACACCGTCGCCGCGCTGTGCGAATCCGCAATTGCGCCGCTGGCGCTCGACGAGGACGCGCTGCTGCGCCGGGTCGAGCGTGCCGTGTCGCTGCTCGCGCGCGCGGACGACGAACGCGTCATCCGGCTCCATCCCGACGACATCACCCTTCTTTCGGAACGGTTCGCTGCCGACTGGCAGGTCGTGCCCGACCCCCTGCTCGAACGCGGCGCGCTTCGCGTCGAGTCGGCGAATGGCGGGGTTGAGGACGGTCCCGATCTCTGGCGGCGCGAAATCGCGGAAGCGCTGCGCCAATGTTGAGGCTGGATAAGTGCTGAACCTTATCGATCCCGTACTGCGCGATCTTGCCGCCAGCCCGATCAACCTCGCGCCGCGGCGCTATGGCCTGGTCGCGGCCTGCGACGGCGGCCTGCTCGAAGTCAGCGGATTGTCGGTGCCGGTGGGCTCGCTGTGCCGCGTGCTCCAGGGCTCGGTCGAAACGCTGTCCGCCGAAGTCATCGGCTTCCGCAACGGCCGTACCCTGATGATGCTGCTCGGCGATTCCGTGCTGCTGCGCCCCGGCGCGCGCGTCCGGCCCGAAGGCCGGCCCGGCATGCTCGCCGTCGGCGACGAATTCCTCGGCCGCGCGGT
>NZ_DASVOK010000377.1:0-25064 GCF_036383415.1 Rudaea sp.
TGGGTCGATGCGGAAGACATCGAATTCTCGGTGATGTGGCCGACGCACCTGGCCTACGGCAACGGCACGACCTATCTGATCCGCGCCGAACCCGGCCGTCGCGACGAGGTCATGAAAATGGTGGAGGCCAAGCTCGGCGAAGCCAACCAATGTCGCATCGTGCGCAACATGCGCACCACGGAAACGGTGCGCTCGCGCGCCTACGCGGGCGATCGCGCGATGGCGATCATCCTCGGCAGCGTGATCGTTGCGTTGCTGACGATCACCGCGCTCGGCATCGTCGGCATGGCGAGTTTCTGGGTCGCGCAGCGGACCAAGCAGATCGGCACGCGGCGCGCACTCGGTGCGACGCGTGGTTCGATCCTGCGCTATTTCCAGACCGAGAACTTCGTGATCACCACCTGCGGCCTGCTTCTCGGTGGACTGCTTACCTACGCGCTGAGTCTGTGGCTGCTGACCCACGTCGACGGCTCGAAATTGTTGCCGTGGTATTACGTGCCGATCGGCTTCGCCTGTCTGTGGCTGCTCGGCCAGATCGCCGTGCTCGGCCCGGCGACGCGCGCCTCGCGCGTGCCGCCGGCGGTGGCGACGCGCAGCGTCTGAGGTCCGCTCGCAAGGCGTTCGACGTCAGAAAGTCAGTCGTGCCCGCGCGTAGTAATACGCGCCATTGAAGCCGATCGGAGAGATGATGTCGTAGGGCAGGTTGCCGAAGTAGTTGATGTCATCGCTCGATCGCGTCGGGTAGTTGTCGGTGAGATTGACGCCGCCGACGGCGACCGAGAACGCCGGCGTGAACTTGTATTCGACTTCCGCGTCGAGCTGCCATTTTGCCGCGTAGGTCTGCGTCGGAGTGAAGCCGCCGCCGAAGTCGAACACGCGCGTCGTCGAGCCCTGGCGCGTGGCGCGACCGAGCAGCGACCAGTTCGAATCGGCCCAGCGCGCCGAAAGAATTCCGCGGTTGCGCGGCGCCGCGTTGGTCAGGATGTTGCGCGCCTGCAGGCCGAACAGCACGTTGTCGTTGCCGAGCGCGACGAGTTCGGCCGGCGTGTCGGCGACGCGTTCGATGCGCGTATTGGCGTAGCTGTACGAGCCGGTCAGGGTCAGCGTGCCGGCGTACAGCGGCAGACGGTAGTTGGCGACGAGGTCAGCACCCTTCGTGCTTGTGTCGACCGCGTTGGTGAAGAAGTTCACCGCCTGCACTCCGGGAATGCCGAAATGCGAATCGATGAACTGGGTCAGCGCATCGCCGCCGATCTGCTCGGACAAAACCACTCGATGGTCGATATCGATCTTGTAGACGTCGAGTGACACATCGAACTTCTCGGCCGGCCTTGCGGTGAAGCCGATGCTGTAATTGTGCGACTTCTCCGGTTGCAACGGCTTTGCGCCAAGCGCGCGTGCGATCGGGTTGTTGACCGAGAGGATGCGCGAATCGATGATGTTGCCGTTGTTGTCGTAGCCGGTCGACGTCGACTCGAAGCCGATCTGCGAGAGCGACGGCGCGCGGAAGTTGGTCGACACCGCGCCGCGCAGGGCGAACTCGGGCGTGATTTCGTAGTGCGCGCTGAGCTTGCCGTTGGTCGTGCCGCCGAAGTCTCCATAGTGCTCGTAGCGCACGGCCGCGTCGACGAACAGCGCGTCGGTGGCGTTACCGGAGAGTTCCGCATACACGCCCCGCACGTTGCGCGACATGTCGGCCGTGTCGGCCGGGGTCAGGTTCGTGCCGGCCTGCGCACCGATCGGCACGCCGGTGATCGGGCCGATCGCATAAGACGCGGGATCGCCCGCATGTGTCTGGAAATTCTCGTGGCGCGCCTCGGCGCCGAGCGCGAGCGTGTAGTCGCGCTCGCCGAGGTTCACGCCGCGCGTCGCGTCGAAGTTGGCGACAGTCTGCGCGAACTCGTATTCGCCGGTGTCGAACGAAGTCGGGCTGGCCGTGCCGAGCGAGGCGTTGAGCGAGTTGCGCAGGCGATAGTCGAAGTCGTTGTCGCCGTAGGTCAGGCTCGCGTCGTAGTCCCAGTCGCCGAGGTGTCCGCG
Organism: Rudaea sp.; assembly: GCF_036383415.1. GTDB lineage: Bacteria > Pseudomonadota > Gammaproteobacteria > Xanthomonadales > Rhodanobacteraceae > Rudaea. Next base: position 2,038 of record NZ_DASVOK010000377.1, read on the forward strand.
CACGCCGGCCGTGCCCTGGAGGTCGTCGCTGCTGCCGAGGCCGACCGGGCGGTAGCCGTTCGGATAGATCGACTTCACGTTCGCCGAATCGTCCGGGTAGCGGAAGAAGTTGTCGCCGGTCGAATGGCGGTGCGCGTAGGTGCCGAACGCGTACAGCGTCGCCGCGTCCGACAGCGGCAGTGCGCTGTTGAGCCAGCCGGAATAGTTCTCGAGCTTGGGGTCGCCAGCGGCATAGTTGACCTTGCCGAGCAGCTTGAGATTGTCCGGCGTCGAATCGCCGGCGAAGTTGTCGAAGCCGGCGCGGTTGGTCGCGTTGTGGTTGTTGAGCTCGACACCGCCGCGCAGGAATCCACCGACGCCGCTGCCGAGTTCGGTGCCGAACTTCGCACTGGTGAAACTGCTTTGGCCGTCTGTGATCGTGCGGTTCGTCGGCTCGAAGTCGGTATGGTAGGCGCCGTAGCTCGTCGTCACTTCGCCGCCGTGCGGCGCGTCGTCGAGGATGATGTTGACCACGCCCGCGATCGCGTCGGAACCGTACTGCGCACCGGCGCCATCGCGCAGCACCTCGACGCGCTTGATCGCCGAGATCGGGATCGCGTTGAGATCGACCGGCGTGGTGCCGAGGCCGGTCGTCGATTCGGTCTGCACGAGCGCCGAAATGTGCACGCGCTTGCCGTTGATCAGCACGAGCACCTGGTCGGGCGAGAGCCCGCGCAGCTGCGCCGAGCGCACCATGTCGGCGCCGCCCGCGTTCGACTGGCGCGGGAAGTTGAGCGACGGCAGCAGCGTCTGCAGTGCCTGGCCGAGTTCGCCGTTGACCGCGCCGGCGGCCTTGAGATCATCTGCAGTGACGATGTCGATCGGCGAGGTCGAATCGAGCACGGTGCGGTTGGGCGCGCGCGTGCCGGTGACGATGATCGTGTCGAGGTTCGCGGTCTGCGCGTCGTTCGCCTGCTGCGCATAAGCGGCAGGCGCGGTGGTGAGCAGAGCCGCGATTGCGACGAAGAGCGGGTGGCGGGGCGTCGAACTGATTTTTTCTTTCATCGTTATTTCCAGGAAGCGAATAGCATTTATTGCGCCGCAGCGCCAAAGCAGCCAATACTAGGCAACTTGCCGTCCGTAAGGAATAGACGTCCATATGAAAAAACTCGCTGCGCTTATGTTGTCGGGGTTGCTGTTGTCCGCCTGTGCAACGACGGCGCCGTCGCATTCCACGTCGAGCACGCTCGCCGGCGACGCGTCGCACCCCGATGCGGCGAAGAACTGGGTGCGCACAGAACTCTACTTCGGCGTCGGTGTGATTTCGGATGCCGGCGAGGAAGCGAACGCCGCCGCGAACGAGAAGCGCTGGCGCGATTTCCTCGACCGTGAGGTGACGCCGCGTTTTCCCGACGGCTTGAGCGTGTTCGACGTCTACGGCCAGTGGCGCACGCAAGCCCAGAACCATGTCGAGCGCCTGCACTCGAAGGTCATCATGCTGCTGCACGCCGATGCACAGAAGCAGCGCGCCGATCTCGACGCGATCCGCGCGGCGTGGAAGAAGGAGACGGGCGACCTGTCCGTGCTGCGCGTGACCCAGCCGGCCGAAGTGTCCTTCTGATATGGCCAAGGCAAACGCGTTGCGCATCACCTCCGGCGACGTCAATGGCTTCATCGGCCTCGTCGTCGACAATCTCTCCGTGCTGGCGTTCCTCTCGGGTGCGCTGATCGGCATTTTCCATTTTCCGGCCGAGGTGATCTTCGGCAAGATGTTCCCGGGCACCGCACTCGGTGCGTTGATCGGCAACTTCGTCTACACGCGCATGGCACTGCGCAGCGGACGCGCGGATGCGTGCGCGATGCCGCTCGGCATCGACGCGCCGACGACGATAGGTATGGCGCTGGTCGTGCTCGGCCCGGCCTTCCTCGCGTTCAAGGCGCAGGGCATGGACGAGATGGCCGCGGCCGATGCGACCTGGAAACTCGGCATGGCCTCGCTCGTCGTCATGGGCGTGCTCAAGACCGTGCTGTCGTTCTTTGGCGACTGGGTCATGCGCAACGTACCGCGCGCGGGCCTGCTCGGATCGATCGCTGGCATCGCCGTGATGCTGATGGGCTTCTTCCCGCTCGTCGACATCCTGCGCGTGCCCGTGGTCGGCCTCGCCTGTTTCGGCATCATCCTCTACGCGCTCGTTGCGCACGGGCGCGTGCCGGGACGCATTCCGGGCGTCCTGTTCTCGATCATCGTCGGCGTCGTGTTGTACTACGTGCTCGGTCCGCTCGGCCTGCTCGGCTCGGGCTTCCATGCGCCGGCCGCGCCGACGCTGCGCTTCAACCTGCCGTGGCCGAACCTCGGCTTCGTCGAGGGCCTGAAATACACCGTGCCGTATCTCGCGCTGATTCTGCCGTTCGGCCTGCTCATGGTCGTCGGCGGCATCAACGTGACGGAAAGCGCGCGCGCGGCCGGCGACGACTACAAGGTGCGCGACATCCTGCTGACCGAAGCGCTGGCGACGCTGATCGCCGGCGTCTGCGGCGGCGTCGCACAGACCACGCCCTACATCGGCCAACCCGCCTACCGTGCGATGGGCGGGCGCACCGGCTACACCTTGCTCACCGGCCTGTTCGTCGGCCTCGGCGGCGTGTTCGGCTATCTGTCGAACCTGATCGAACTGATCCCGCTCGCCGTGCTTGCGCCGATCCTGATCTTCATCGCCATGCACATCACCATGCAGGCGTTCGAAGCAACGCCGCAGAAACATTTCGCCGCGGTCGTGATCGCATTCTTTCCCGCGCTCGCGCGCATGATCGCGATCTACCTCGGCAACCCGACCTACGTCGCGCCGGACAATTTCGCCAGGCTCTACGCCGACGCAGGACACGGCCTGCCGGAACTCGCCGTCATTTTCATCATCGGCAACGGCTTCATCATCACTTCGATGATCTGGGCGAGCTTCGTCGTGGCCCTGATCGACGGGCACTCACGCAAGGCCGCCGCAATCCTGCTCGCTGGCGCCGCGCTGACCCTGTTCGGCATCATCCATTCGGTCGATGCGAACGCGAGCGTCTACCTGCCGTGGACGCTCTCCGTCGAATCGCGCGCGCTGGTCTGGCAGTTCGTCGCGGCGTATGTCGTGCTTGCGGGCGTGTTGTTCCTGCTGTCGTTTCAAAGGCAGGAGCTTTCGACGCGGACGAGTGCGGATCACCGCGGATAGAACAGGAACGTCATCCCCGCGAATGCGGGATTGACGGCAATAAAGCGCCGCGGTTCACTTCCGCCGCAGCCGCGTGAACTCGGAAAACTCCCACTGGCGGAACGCGAACAGCGCGGTGCAGCCGTCCTTGTCCGCGAGCGGCAGGCGCGCGTCGCGGTGGGCGAGATCCTCGAACTCCTGGGCCACGCGTTCGATCGCGGCCTTGATGTGGCCGCGCGAGGCCGCCGAGAGCATGCCGCCGATCAGGCGCAGTTCGTCAAGCGGTCCGTCGAAACGCGCGCGCAGAAATTCGGGCGCGACGCGGGCGAGGAAGAACTCGTGCACCGGCCCATCCTTGCGCCAGGCGAAGTTGCGCGCGGCGAGCTTGCCGATGCGCCGCGGCGGGCGGAAGTTGACGATGCGTAGCGTGTCGAGCTTGAGTAGTGCCGAGGTCAGCGTGTTGTCGTCGAAATCGAAGGTCGCGGTGATCTCGCTCCACTTCCAGTCGTTGACCAGCAGGTAGGTGATCAGCAGGAGTTGCGGGTTGCGCACGAGTGCGCGCTCCTGCGCCTCGCTCAGTTGCGTGAGCTGATCTTTCGCCGGCGGCGCCTGCAGCAGGTCGACCAGCGACACCTCGAGTGCAGCGCAGATCGCATCGAGCCGGCTCAATGAAAAATCGCCGCGCGACAGGTCACGTTTCACGGTCGGTTCGCTGACGCCGAGCGCGGCGGCGAGCTGGCGATAGGTCATGCCTCGCGCGCGCAAGGTCGCCCGGATCGATTGCAGCAAGGTGGCGCTCGTTCCCATCGGTCGGGCCCGTGAAAAGTATCAAATGATGATACGCGAAAGATGAAGGCGTAGCGCTGCGGCACAGCGATTTGCGTTGGCACCGGATCGGCGGAATCCTCGCCGCGTCTTTTGCCGGAATCGATCATGAAGCTGCGTGCGCTCGCGCTGCCCCTGTTGCTGATCTATCCGCTCTACGGCGGGGTGATGTACGCGAAGCAGCGGACCATTCTGTTTCCGGCGGCATCGAGCGAGCATCATGCACTCAGCGTCGAGTTGCCCGTGGGCGCGCGCCCGGTCGAATTGCCGGCATCGTTCGGCACGGTGCGCGCGGTGTACTGGCCGGCGCCGGGAAGCGTGGAGAACCATCCCACGATTCTCTATCTGCACGGCAATTTCGAACGCATCGAAAATTCGTTCGCTGCGATGCCGCCGCTGGTGCGCGCCGGCGTGTCGGTACTGCAGCTTGAATATCCGGGCTATGGTGGCGCGGACGGCGATCCCAGCTACGCGCAGCTCAGCGAAGCGGCCAATCTTGCCTACGACTGGCTCGCGCAAGAGTCTGGCGCCGACCCGCAGCGCATCGTCGTGATGGGCTATTCGATCGGCGGCGGCGTGGCCGGCGAGCTGACGCGGCAGCGCACGCCGCGCGCGCTGATCCTGCTGTCGACCTACACCTCGCTGGAAGACATCGCGCACCGCTACCTGCTGCCGGGCTTCCTGTTGCGCTATCCCTACGACACGCTGGCGCGCGTGCGCGAATTCCCCGGACCGGTCTATGTCGAACACGGCCGCAGGGACAGGATCATCCCGTTCGCGCTGGGGCAACGCCTCGGCGCAGCATCGAAGCGCGCCGATTTCGTCGCCCTTGATCGCGCCCACGAAATCGATCGCGGCTTGTTCGCCGAACGCATTCCGGCGTGGCTCGTGGCGCAAGGCTTGCTCGATCGTCCATCGTCTGAACTTGAGGAGCATCGTGATGCACGCAATTCCGAATAAATCCTGGTTGCGAAACCTCGTCGTTGCCGCGACGGTGCTGCTGCTCGCCGGCTGCGCGACGCTGTTCCGCCCACAGCAGGAACACCGCGCCGCGAGCGTCGTCGACTATCTCTATCCGAACGCGAGCGAAGCGCCGCAATTGCAACCCAGCACGACGACGCTGCGGCCGCCGGTGCGTGCCGGCATCGCCTTCGTGCCCGGTGGGCAGTGGGATTCGGGTGCGTCCGAACAGTCGAAACGGCTGCTGCTCGAACGGGTGAAGGCGTCCTTCGCGCAGTATCCCTACATCGGCACGATCGAGGTGATTCCGTCGAACTACCTGCATGCGCGCGGCGGTTTCGACAACCTCGACCAGGTTGCGCGCCTGTTCAACGTCGAGATCATCGCGCTGCTGTCCTACGATCAGGTGCAGTTCAACGATACACGCGCAGCGGCGGTGCTGTACTGGACCCTCATCGGCGCCTACGTGATCCGCGGCGACAAGTACGACGTGCAGACGCTGGTCGATGCCTCGGTGTTCGACGTGGCCAGCCGCAAGCTGCTGTTCCGCGCGCCGGGTTCGAGCCAGGTGAAGGGCAGTGGCACGCTCGCGAGTTTCAGCGAACGCGCGCGTCATGCGCAGGACGCGGGCTACGTGAAAGCCGTCGATAACCTGATTCCGCAACTGAAGACGTCGATGGACGATTTTCGCGAACGCTCCAGGCACGACGCGCAGGTGAAGATCGAGAACAAGGCCGGCTACAGCGGCGGGGGCGACGTCGGCTGGATCGGACTGCTCGGCGCTGGCGTATTGGCCGCGTTCGCATTCGTGCGTCAACGACATGCGTAGATTGCCGGCGCTTGCGCTTGTGTTGCTCGCGATCGGCATCGCGATCGCACTGTTGCCGGAGCCGTTGCGCACCGCGCTGGAATGTGAGCGCAACGCGCTCGCCGCGGGCGAGTGGTGGCGCGCGTGGAGTGGCCACGTCGTGCACTTCTCCGCGCGCCATGCCGCTGTGGATCTGGCAGCGGCGTTCGCGCTCGCTGCGGGCATCGAGATGTGCTGCGGACATCGCGCACTCGCAGCGATGATGCTGTACGCGCCGCCGTTGCTGTCGCTCGCGCTGTACTTCAGTGCGCCGGAGCTGGCCGTCTATCGCGGTGCGTCGGGCCTGTGCGCTGCGTTCGCCACGATCCTCGGCCTCGTGTTGTGGAAAGAGTCCCCCGCAATGCATGCGCCGCTCATTGCGTTGGCCGGACTGTTCGCATTGAAGACGTGGTGCGAAGCGACCGGTTTCGCCGCGAATGTGTCCGGCCTCGATGAGGGGGTCCGCGTCGTCTGGCAGGCGCATGCCTTCGGTGCGGTTCTCGGGGCTGGCGCGTTTGCGCTGTGGTCCCGGGACATCGATTGCGCTTTGTTCCCGACTGTCCGCACAGCCTGATCGATTCAAGAAAATCGTGATGCGCCGTTGCCGCCGCACTTGCTAGCGTAGTCCTCGCGATGGTCGATCCGGCGCGAGGTCGCCGGACGCCTTGCCACGTCGAAGGAGTCCGTCATGACTGCATTGGCTCTTGGTTCCGTTCCGTCGTCCGCGTTGCCGCGTCGTTCACTCTCCCTGAGCTTGCCGCGTATTTCCGCATGGTCGGGAAGCTTCTCGCTGCATCTCATGCTCGCGTTGCTGCTGCTGGTTCCGCCAGTGGCGATGCAACTGCAGCGCATCAGCAAGGCTACGCCGAGCGAACCACCGGTCTGGGTCAGGCCACCTGAAGAGATCAAGCCCGAACCGGCGTTGCCGCAACCGCCGATGAAGAAGCGCGTTGCGCCGACACCACCGACGCCGCGGATCACGATCACGGCGCCGATTCCCCAACCCGTGCCGATGCCGCCCACATCCAAGGTCGACTCGATCGCGCCGCCGGCGGATCGTCCCGTGCCGACCGCACCGTCGGACAGCGGCGTTGCGGACGCATCGCCGACCGCGCTCGGCTACGGCACACAAACAAAAATCCCGTACCCGCCGATCGCGCTGCGCAACCACGTCGAAGGCACTGTGATCCTGCGCGTGCTCGTCGGCGAAGACGGCAACGTCAAGGACATCGAGGTCGACAGGTCCAGCGGTTCGCGCGACCTCGACCGCGCCGCGCGCGAGGCAGTGATGAAATGGAAGTTCAGGCCGGGCGTGCGCGGCGGCGTGGCCTACGCGGGCTGGGCGCGCGTGCCGATCAGCTTTGCCTTGCCGTAGCCGCGCGCGTCAGATCGACACCGCATCAAGCACCGCCTGTTGCTGCGCGATGCGGTAGAGGTTGTCGCTGACTTCGACGAAGCTCTGGTAGCGATCGAGCTCGCCGCCGTAGACGTGCAGCGACAGCGCCGGCTGTTGCGCGGACAGATTGCGGCAGCGATGCACGTAGGCCGGATCGATGAACACGGCGGCATCGCCGGAGCCGAGCATCAGCGAGCGGTGCGGCTGCAACTCCGGTTGCTGCGCATCGCCATCGCTGAAGTATTCGTCGACCTGCAGCGCGCCGTCGAGCACGAGCTCGATGCCCCACAGTTCGGCGTGATCGTGCAGCGGGGTGACGTAACCCGGCGGCCAGGCGATCAGCAGGATGGTGTAGGAGCGGTCGGAGGCCGCGGCGATGAGCTGGCGGCGGTAGCGCGGCGCCTGCGCATCGGAGAAGAACGACGCGGCGCGCGGGCAGCCCTCGACCCAGACGAGCGAGGTCAGGGCTTCGCGCAATTCGGTTACGTCTTTCGGCGTGATCTCGCCGCCGAGGCCGGACGTGGCTTCGCGCAACGCGCGACTCCAGCTGGCCGCGATCGCGATTTGAGGATGGTGCATGGGAGTGAATCCACGGTCGATTCGAATGCGGCTATTCGATCATGCCCGGTGTTATCGCGGCGCTAATTCCGCGTACAAATTCCATTGCGCGAGCGCATATGCTTGTAAAGAAAGCGCATGCGAAAAATGCTGCGTCCGCGCGATGAAACCGTGAACCGAATCACCTCGCCGCGGAGCAATCGGCGAGGTGATTGGAAAGATTCCTTCCGAGCCCGCTGCTGCAGTGCGTTAGAGGTCGTCCTGCAATACCGACGGACCGGCCGCGATCGCCGGATCGCTGACGCCGTCCTTGCCGTTTTCGAGGTAGCCTGCGAATTCGCGGCGCAAGCCGTTCGCCTTGCCGTCGCTGACGATCAAGTCGTACCAGCGCAAGCTCGCGCTGGCGTCGAAATTGAATTGCTTGTGGTGACCGGCTTTGAGCACCGCCGCGCGACTCTCGCCGCTGTAACCGTCGAGTATCGTCAACGCGACTTCGGCGTTGCCGTTGTTGACCAGATCGAGCTTGACGTTCGCACTGGCGCCATCGCGGCGCAACGTTGCTTCGACCGCCACGCCATCGACATTGCCCTTGTAGCGCTGCGCGAATCCATTCGGCCCGTACACGGAGAAATCATAATTGCCACTCGCCGATGCGATCGCGAGCCTATCGGTCAGCGATTTGCCGGCCTCGACCGTGTAGGTCCACGGGCCTGCGCCACCGGCGCCATCACGTACGTGGAAACAGGTGCCCGCCGCACCGCTGTTGCTGAAGCTCACTGCGAAACCGCCGTGGCCGTCGAGACGCCCGTCGACCTCGAAAGCGTATGGCAGCGCGCGCACGGGGCGCAAACCTTTTTCCTGCGTCGGCATTTGCCCTTGCGCGGGCGGCACCGGCACGTAGCTCGGATGGCGCTGGTCGTCAGCGGGCTGATACGCGCTCGTGTCCGGCAGCGCAGGCACCGCCGCATTCGGCGTGGCGAAGTTGAAGCATGAGGTGAGATCGCCGCAGACGGCGCGGCGCCACGGCGAAATGTTCGCCTCGATCAGGTCGGGATTGCCGTTGCCGAAACGCTGCTCGATGAAGCGGATGATCGAGGTGTGGTCGAACACCTGCGAGTCGACGTAGCCGCCGCGCGTCCACGGCGAGATCACGAGCATCGGCACGCGCGTGCCGAGACCGTACGGGCCGGCGACGTGCTGCTCATCGCCGGCGAAGTATTCGTTGCGCGTGTCGACCGTCGACTTGCCCTGTGCCGCGTCCTTCGCCGCAAACGGCGCGGGCACGTGATCGAAGAAGCCGTCGTTCTCGTCGTAGGTGAGGAACAGCGCAGTCTTGCTCCACACCTCGGGATTCGCGGTCAGTGCGTCAAGAATCTGGGCGGCGTACCAGGCGCCGTAGTTCGGCGGCCAGTTCGGATGCTCGCTGTACGCTTCAGGCGCGGCGATCCACGACACCTGCGGCAGGGTGCCGTTGGCGACGTCGGCCTTGAACTGGTCGAACAGGCTGCCGCCAGTCTTGATGTCCGTGCCGCGCAACGCCTTCTCGTACAGCGCGTCGCCCGGCTGCGAATTCTGGTACTGGTGGAAATACAGCAGCGAATTGTCGCCGTAGTTGCCGATGTAGGCATCGCTGGTCCAGCCCCAGTAGCCGCCCGCGGCGAGACCGTCGCCGGCATCCTGGTAGACCTTCCACGAGATGCCGTTGCGCTCGAGCCGCTCGGGGTAGGTCGACCAGTCGTAGCCGGCCTCGGCGTTCGTGATCACCGGGCCACCGCCAGCACCGTCGTTGCCGACGTAGCCGGTCCACATGTAGTAGCGATTCGGATCGGTCGGGCCCTGCACCGAGCAGTGGTAGGCGTCGCAGATCGTGAACGCGTCGGCCAGCGCGTAGTGGAACGGCAGGTCGGCGCGCGTCATGTGCGTCATCGTCGTCGTGCCTTTCGCCGGCACCCACTGGTCGCACTCACCGTGGTTGAACGCCTGCTGCGAGGTGTTCCAGTCGTGCGGCGTGCCGTCGAGGAAGGTCTCGCCGAGGTTGGCGACCGTGGGGCGATACGGAAGTACTTCGTTGCTGCCGTCGGCTTGGCGCCAGATCGCGCGGCCGTCGCGCTGGAACACCGCGCGCGGATCGCCGAAGCCGCGCACGCCGCGCAGCATGCCGAAGTAGTGATCGAACGAGCGGTTCTCCTGCATCAGCACGACGATGTGTTCGATGTCGCGGATCGTGCCGGTGCGGTTGTTCGCGGGAATCGCGAGCGCGCGGCGGATGCTGTTCGGCAGCGCGGCGGCGAGCGTGCCGGCGCCGGCGAGGCGCAGGAAGTTGCGGCGGTCCAGGGTGGTCATGATGAGCTCCGTCGATCCGGGAAGGAAGGCGGAACGCACGGCCCCTCGCGCACGTCCGACGGTGCGCAAGGCTAAACAAAGAAGAAGTCAGCGCCGGGAAAGGCGCGTTGCAACAAAATTTAGAAATGTATACAGATTCGTGACAACGCGGCCGCAAGCCGGCCGCGCTGTTTCTGCGAATGTCGATGATTTACCAAGGCAGCGTCTTGCCAAGGTGCGAGAAGCTGCCGTTCGGACCATCGGCACCGATCAGCGCGAGTTCGACGCTGGACTTGGCGCCGTCCGTCACTTCGAGGTCGCCGCCGCTGTTCATGTCGGTCTTCACCGAGCCGGGGTGGATCGCGTTGACCTTGATCTTCGTATCGCGCAGCTCGTGGGCAAGCTGCACGGTCCATGCGTTCACCGCGGACTTGGACACGTTGTATGCGGGCACCTTGAAGTCGTAGATGCCGGAAGTCGGATCGCTGTGCAGTGTGTTCGAGCCAAGGATGCTCGACACGTTGACGATGCGGCCGGCGTCGGACTTGCGCAGTAGCGGCAGGAAAGCCTGCGTCACCGCGATGAGCGCGAACAGGTTGGTGTCGAAGGTCTTGCGCCAGGCGTCGAGCGTCTGCTCCGACGGCTTCTTCGCCAGATCGTCGACGAGGATGCCGGCGTTGTTGACGAGGATGTCGAGGTGGCCGTGCTTCGCTTCGACTTCTTTCGCCGCTGCGGCGATGCTGTTCGCATTGTCGACATCGAGCGCGATCGCCTCGACCGGCAGGCCCTCGGCCTGCAGCTTCAGCGCGGCTTCGGTGGCCTTGGCGCGGTCGCGACCGGCGAGCAGAACATGGACGTTTTTCTGTGCGAGCTGGCGCACGGTTTCCAAGCCGATGCCGCGCGTGGCGCCGGTGACGAGTGCAATTTTCTGGGTCATGGGATTACTCCGAAAGACGAGTGGAATGAGGTTTCAGTGACTCGCTGCGGGCAGCGAGGGAGGCTGGATTTGCGGCGCGTCGTCAGCGGCACGTTGTTTGCGGCGACGGCGCACGAGCAGATAGAACACCGGCGTCAGCAGCAGGCCGAAGAAGGTTACGCCGAGCATGCCGGAGAACACGGCCACGCCCATCGCGCGGCGCATCTCGGCACCGGCGCCCGTGGCGAGTGCGAGCGGCACGACACCCATGATGAACGCGAGCGAGGTCATCAGGATCGGGCGCAAGCGCAGGCGGCAGGCGTCGAGCACGGCCTGCCAGACCGACTCGCCCATCGCTTCGCGATCCTTGGCGAACTCGACGATCAGGATCGCGTTCTTGCACGCCAAACCGATCAAGACGATCAGTCCGATCTGGGTGAAGATGTTGTTGTCGCCGCGCGTGACCTGCACGCCGAGGATCGCGCAGAGCAGCGTCATCGGCACGATCAGGATCACGACGAGCGGCAGCGTGACGCTTTCATACTGCGCGGCGAGCACGAGGAAGACGAGCAGCACGACCAGCGGGAAGATCACGATCATCGTGTTGCCGGCGAGGATCTGCTGGTAGGTCAGGTCAGTCCACTCGTAACCGAAACCATTCGGCAGTTCCGTGCGCAGCACGTCCTCGATCGCGGCCTGCGCCTGGCCCGAACTGAATCCAGGTGCGGCGGCGCCATTGAGCTCGGCGGCAAGATAGCCGTTGTAGTGCGGCACGCGGTCTGGGCCTGAGGCCTCGCGCGCGGTGACGAAGCTCGCGAGCGGGATCATGTCGCCGCGCGCATTGCGCGTTTTCAGCCGGCCGATGTCGTCGGCGGTCAAACGGAAGCCGGGCTCCGCCTGCGCGTTGACCTGGTAGGTGCGGCCGAAGCGGTTGAAGTCGTTGACGTAGAGCGAGCCGAGATACATCTGCATCGTGTCATAGATGTTCTGCAGCGGCACACCCGCGGTCTTCGCCTTCTCGCGGTCGACGTCGACCTCGATCTGCGGCACGTTGACCTGGAAGCCGGAGAACACGCCGGCCAGTTCCGGCCGCTTCGACGCCTTCGCGATCACGCCCTGCAGCACCTTGTACAGTTCATCGGCGCCGAGGTTGGCGCGATCCTCGATCTGCAGCTTGAAGCCGCCGATCGTGCCGAGGCCCTGCACGGGTGGCGGCGGGAAGATCGCGATGAACGCATCTTGTATTTGCGCGAACTTCATGTTCATCGCCATCGCGATCGAACCGGCGGACTTCGATGCGTCGCGGCGCTCCTCGAACGGCTTCAGCGTGGTGAAGGCGATGCCGTAGTTGGTCGCATTGGTGAAGCCGTTGATCGACAGGCCCGGGAATGCCGGCACGTCTTCCACGCCGGGTGTCTTCAGGCCGATGTCGCCCATGCGCCGGATCACGTCGGTCGTGCGATCGAGCGTGGCCGCGTCGGGCAACTGCGCGAAGCCGACGAGATACTGCTTGTCCTGCGGCGGCACGAAGCCGGTCGGCGTGCGCATGAAGCCCCAGGCGGTGACCAGGATCAGGCCGGCGTAGATGAACACCGCGACGGAACTGCGCCCAAGAATGCGGCTGACCGCGCCGACGTAGCTGTTCGATGCGCGCGTGAAGAAGCGGTTGAACGGGCGGAAGAACCAGCCGAGCGCGCCGTTGAGGATGCGCGTGGCGCGGTCGGGCGGCGCATCGTGCGCCTTGAGCAGCAGCGCCGACAGCGCCGGCGACAAGGTCAGCGAATTGACCGCCGAGATCACCGTCGAGATCGCGATCGTGATCGCGAACTGCTTGTAGAACTCGCCCGACAGGCCGCTGATGAACGCGGTCGGCAAAAAGACTGCGCAAAGCACGAGCGCTGTCGCGACGATAGGTCCGGTCACTTCCTTCATCGCCTGCACGGTCGCCGCGTGCGGTTCCAGACCGTCATGGATATTGCGCTCGACGTTCTCGACCACGACGATCGCGTCGTCGACGACGATGCCGATCGCGAGCACGAGGCCGAACAGGCTCAAGGTGTTGAGGCCGAAGCCGAGCAGGTGCATGACACCAAGCGTGCCGATCAGCGACACCGGCACGGCGAGCAACGGAATGATCGATGCGCGCCAGGTCTGCAGGAACACGATGACGACGATGACGACAAGCAGGATCGCTTCGAGCAGGGTGTGCATCACCGCGTCGATCGAGCCGCGCACGAACACGGTCGGGTCGTAGGCGACGTTGTAGTCGATGCCATCGGGGAACGACTTCTTCAGCTCGGCCATCTTCGCGCGCACCGCGTCGGAGATCGCGATCGCGTTGCTGCCCGGGCGCTGGAACACCGGCAGCGCGACCGCGGTCTGGTTGTTGAGCATCGCGCGCAGCGCGTAATTGTCAGAGCCGAGTTCGATGCGCGCGACGTCGCGCAGGCGCGTGATCTGGCCCGATGCACCGGTGCGAATGATGATGTTGGCGAAGTCTTCCTCGCTGACGAGGCGGCCCTTGGTATTGACCGCGATCTGGTAGTTCGGCCGGGTCGGATCGTTCGTCGGCGTGGACGACGAGCCGAGCTGGCCCGCGGCAACCTGCACGTTCTGCTCGCGGATCGCGTTGGCGATGTCGGTCGCGGTGAGGCCGCGTGCCGCGACCTTCTCCGGATCGAGCCAGATGCGCATCGAATAGTTGCCGCCGCCGAACGCCTGCACGTCGCCGACGCCGTCGAGCTTGGCGAGTTCGTCCTTGATGCGCAGGATCGCGTAGTTCGACAGGTAGTTCTGGTCGTAGCGGCCGTCGGGCGAAATGAGGAACACCGCACAGGTGATGTCGGGCGTGGACTTGTTCACGGTCACGCCGATGCGCTGCACGTCGGACGGCAGCTTCGGCGTTGCCTGGGCGACGCGGTTCTGGATCAGCTGCTGCGCCTTGTCGACGTCGGTGCCGAGCTTGAACGTGACGGTCAGCGTCATCACGACGTCGCTGGTCGCCTGCGAGAACTGATAGAGCATGTCCTCGACGCCGGTGATGGCTTGTTCGAGCGGACCGGCGACGGTGTCGGCGATGACCTTCGGGTTGGCGCCCGGATAGGTTGTGCGCACGACCACGGTCGGCGGCACGACTTCCGGATACTCGGAGATCGGCAGCGATGGAATCGAAACGAGGCCGGCGATCAGGATCAGCGCCGACAGCACGCCGGCGAAGACCGGGCGCGAGACGAAGAATCGGGAGAGGTTCATGGGGGCGAGTCCTTGGTTCTTTCCTTTACTTCTCCCGTCGGGAGAAGGTGGCGCAAAGCGCCGGATGAGGGTCCGGGTTCGGAATGTCGCGAAATGATCGAACCCTCACCCCAACCCCTCTCCCGGCGGGAGAGGGGCTAAGGCTTCGGATCAGTTCAATGCAGCGTGTCCGCTCTTGCCCGTCGCGGTCGAAGCCGTTGCCGGTGCGGAAGGCGCAAGCTGGGCGACGGCCTTGCCGTCTGCCACCATCGCCACACGCGTCGGATTCACCGTCGCGCCGGGACGCACGTGCTGCAGGCCGTTGACGACGATCACGTCGCCCGCGTTCAAGCCCTCGCGCACGACACGCAGGCCTTCGATCGCCGCGCCGAGCGTGATCGGACGGTACTCGAGCGAGTTGTCCTTCTTCAGCGCGAGCACGAATTTCTTGCCGAGGTCGGTGCCGACCGCGCGCTCGTCGATCAGGATCGAATCGCGCGACGCGCCGCCGACGAGCTTGATGCGCGCAAACAGGCCCGGGGTGAAGTGGCCGTCGGCGTTGTCGAACACACCGCGCGCGCGTATGGTTCCACTGTTGGCATCGACCTGGTTATCCACGAAGTCGAGGCGGCCCTCGTGCGGATAGCCCTGCTCGTCGACCAGGCCCATGTAGACCGGGCTCTCGGCCTTCGTCGCGCCGTGAGCGAAGCGCAGGTAGGTTGCCTCGTCCACGTCGAAATAGGTGTAGACCGGGTTGTCGGAGACGACCGTGGTCAGCACGCTCGTGATCGAGACGAGATTGCCCGGCGTGATCAGCATGCGCGAGACGCGGCCGTCGATCGGCGAGCGCACCTGGGTGAACTCGAGGTTGAGGCGCGCGGCTTCGAGCGCCGCGGCGGCTGCGCCGATGTCGTCACCGCTGCTCGTTGCGGCAGTGGCGAGCTGGTCGAAGTCCTGCTGCGCGATCACGTGCTTGGCGATCAACTGCTTGCCACGCTCGTGGTTCTGCGTGGCCAGCGCGGCCTGCGAGTGCGCACGCTTTAGCTGCGCGGCGAGGCGATCGACCTCGGCCTGGTACGGGCGCGGATCGATGCGGAACAACACCTGGCCCTTCTTGACCTGCGCGCCTTCGGCGAACTGCGCCGACTCGATGAAACCACCGACGCGCGGCTGGATCTGCACCGTGGTGACGGGCTCGAGGCGTCCGGTGAACTCCTCGAAGTCGCGCAGCGGCTTGGCCACGACTTCGGCGACGCTGACTGCAGGTGCGGGCGGTGTGGCGGCGGGTGCGCCGCTCGCCTGCGAGTGCGAGCAACCGGCAATAGCGCCAAATAAAATCGGGGCGGCGGCGAGTACGGTCAGAACAATGCCGGCTTTGATGAATTTCGGGTACTGCATGGCGGTCTCCTCGTATCCTTCCGGACTGAACCGGTTGTGACCTCTGCTGCGTGGCGCCTTGACTTGGGTCTTGGCTTACGAGAAGCTGTCACAATGTGTGTTACCGGTCAGTAACGTTACGAGATGTTACTGACCAGTCACTAACCTGTCAAGAGGAGTTTGTGTCATGTCCGCAAAATCAATGGCGGCAGCTGTGCCCTTGGTGAGCGAGGCGCCGGCGCGCAGCGAAAAGCCGCGCGTGCGCGACCGCATCCGCGATTCCGCGGCCGACCTGTTCTATCGCCACGGCATCCGCGGCGTCTGCGTCGACGCGATCGTCGAGGATGCCGGTACGAACAAGATGAGTTTCTACCGCGCGTTTCCGTCCAAGGACGACCTGGTCGCGGAGTACCTCAAGGACCAGGAGCGCGGCTACTGGCAATGGTGGGACGACGCCGTCGCGCCGCACGCGGGCGATGCGCGTCGCCAGGTCGAGGCGCTGATGCAGGCGGTGGTCGATCTGGTCAAGGCCAAGGCGAAGAACGATTGCGGTTGCCGCTCGAGCCGCGGCTGTGCGCTAGGCAATGCCGCGGTCGAAATCCCCGAGGACAACGACAAGCTCAACGCGATCGTGCACGACTACAAGGCGGAAATCCGCCGCCGCCTGCGCAGGTATGCGCGCGAGATGAGCGCGCGCGAACCCGATTCACTCGGCGACGCGCTGATGCTGCTGCTCGAAGGCGGTTATTACACGCGCCTGACCTTTCCGAACAATTCCGGTCCGGTCACTTCGATCGCGAAGGCGGCGCGCGCGTTGATCGACGCGCACATGAGCTGAACGTTCTCTGCCGTCATTCCCACGCCTTCTGCGGGAATGACAAGAATTCTCACGCCACCTCGGCCTTCTCGACGAAACTCGGATCGGTCAACTCGCGCTGCAGCGTCGCTGCGTCGAGTTCGCCTTCCCACTTCGACACGACGATCGTGGCGACGCCGTTGCCGATGAAGTTGGTCAGCGCGCGGCACTCGCTCATGAAGCGGTCGATGCCGAGGATCAGCGCCATGCCGGCGACCGGGATGCTCGGCACCACGGCCAGCGTCGCCGCGAGCGTGATGAAGCCCGCTCCGGTCACGCCGGATGCGCCCTTGCTCGTCAGCATCGCCACGCCGAGCAGGGCGAGCTCCTGGCCCCAGCTCAGATCGATGTTGAGCGCCTGCGCGATGTAGAGCGAGGCCATCGTCATGTAGATGTTGGTGCCGTCGAGGTTGAACGAATAACCCGAGGGCACGACGAGGCCGACCACCGACTTCGAACAGCCGAGCTTCTCGAGCTTCTCCATCAAAGGCACGAGCGCGCTTTCCGAAGAACTCGTGCCGAGCACGATCAGCAGCTCGGACTTGATGTAGTTGAGAAAGCGCAGGATCGAAAAGCCGGTGAAGTGCGCGATCAGACCGAGCACGACGAGGACGAACAGCGCCGCGGTGACATAGAACAGGCCGACGAGCTTGGCCATGCTGACGATCGTGCCGATGCCGTACTTGCCGATCGTGAATGCCATCGCGCCGAACGCGCCGAGCGGCGCGGCCTTCATGACCAGGCCGATCATGCCGAACAGCACCTTCGAGCACACCTCGAAGAAGCGGTACACGATCTGGCCGGTTTCGCCGAGGCGCGAGAGTACGAAGCCGAACAGGATCGCAATCAGCAGCACCTGGAGTAGGTCGCCGTTCGCGGTGAACGCGTCGACGAAAGTCTTCGGGATGATGTGCAGGATGAACTCGGTCGTCGACTGCTCGCTCGCCGCCTTGGCGTAGTTCGCCACCGACTTCGCATCGAGCGAGGCCGGATCGATGTTGAGACCGCTGCCGGGTTTCACGACCTTCATGACGAGCAGACCGACGGCGAGCGCGGCGGTCGAGACGATCTCGAAGTAGAGCAGCGCCTTGCCGCCGACGCGGCCGACCTTCTTCATGTCGTTCATGCCGGCGATGCCGAGCACGACGGTGAGGAAGATGACCGGCGAGATCAGCATCTTGACCAGGCCGATGAACAGATCGCCGAGCCACTTGAGCGAGGATGCCTTGAATCCGGTGTCGGCGATGACCGGATTCGCGTCGCCGAACAGCCAGCCGAGCAGGCCGCCGAGGAAGATGCCGACCAGTACCCAGAAGTACAGATGGCGAGTAAAACTTTTCATGTCCGCTCCGATAGCAGCCGCACCGATAGGCCGGCATCCCCGGGCGCGAGCATCACGATGGCGGCGCCTCTGTGTCAATAGCGCTTTTGGGTGAAGCAACGGTTGTCGAATTCACGACGCAGCGCAATCCGCGTCGAGTTCGGCGTGGTAATAGCCGCCGTTGCGCCGGACGCGGATCGCCGCCGCGTATTGCGCGCTCAGCGTCTCCGAGCGCAGCACTTCGTGCTTGGGCCCCTGCGCGAAGACGCGGCCCTCGCACAACAGGATCACGTGATCGATTTCGGGCAGGATTTCCTCCAGATGATGCGTGACGAGCACGACCGTCGTACCGCCTTGCGCGAGTCCGCGCAGGCTTTCGAGCAAGGTGCGCTGGGCGACGAAATCGAGGCCCGCGGTCGGTTCGTCGAGCAGCAGCGCACCCGGATGGTGCACGAGCGCACGCGCGATCAGCACGCGGCGCGCCTCGCCGGTCGACAGCGTGGCGAAGCGGCGGTGGGCGAGATGCGCCGCGCCGAGCCGATCGAGTGCTGTCTTTGCTGCGGAGCGCATCGCGTTTGTCACCGCGTGGTTGAACGACAGCACGTGGCTGGCGAAGAAACCCGAAACCACGGCATCGAGTCCGTCGACGAGGTCTTCATCGATCAGCCGCTGCTGCAGGTCGCCCGAGACGATACCGAGGTGCTTGCGCAACTCGAACACATCCCAGCGCGTGCGGCCGAGAATGCGCATCGGCGGCGTGCCGTCGTCGTGCGCGAGCGGATAGTCGTCGCGGTGGATCATGCGCACGAGCGACGACTTGCCCGCGCCGTTCGGGCCGACGATCGCCGTATGCTGGCCGGGCACGATGCGGAGTGTGAGGCCGCGCAGCACTTCATTGCCGCCGCGCATCAGGCGCGCGTCGTCGAGTTCGAGCAGGGGTGGGTCGGCGGTATCGGTTTCGGTCACGGCGTAAAGAGCAGCTGCGAAGGAAGAGACGCGGATTCTAACCTTCGCCCGAGTTTGCCCGTCATTCCTGCGGTTCGGGGCGGGAACGACTGTCAATAACTCAACGCCTGCGCTCTATGCCGAAAGGCAAGTCGGCAATGCGCCGGTATACTTCGCTGTCGAAGCGCTGCGGATTAACAAGCCAGTCCTCGATCATCGGTGTGGCGTCGTTGCCCCAGAACATTTCGTCGCCGACCTTTAAGGTCGGCACGCCGAACACGCAGGCTGCGATCGCGCCGTCGGTGTTCGTGCGCAGCGCATTCTTCACCTCCGCTGCGTTGATCGCGGATTCCACGTCGCCGATACCGAGCGCGGCACCGAGATCGGCGAGATCGTTGGCCGTTACGCCTGGTTTTCCCTCGCACCAGAGATGATCGAAGATCGCCTCGATCGCGCTCCACGTCGTCTCCGCGGCGATGCACAGACGCAGCGCCGCGAGCGGGTTGAACGGATGCTGCGGCGGAAAACGCAGCGTTGCGCCAGCCTGTTGCGCCTGCCATTGCACGAAGCGGTAGGTGAATTCGCGCTTGCCCGGAATTTCCGCAGGGCCGAGCTGGCCATGGTGCTTGAGCACGGCACCGAATGCGATCGGCACGGGCGTGATGTCGAGCCGGTCACGCCAGCGCAGAACCTTCGCCAATTGCAGATACGAAAACGGCGAGACGAAATCGAAGTACCAATGCGCGTTCATTGCACGTTCCTCAATGCAAGGTCTTGAAGATTGCCGGATCGAACGAATCGACCGCGATCACCTCGTTGCGCGCCGCTTCGGCTTCCTGCAACAGATCGTATTCGGCCTGGGTGATTACGCCGGCCTTCAGGCCCATTTCGTCGAGCATGTAGCCCGGCGCGCGGTCGAGCGTGCCGGCGCGCACGGCGTCGCGCAGCTTGGTCTCGACCGGGATTGCGCGAACTGCCTTGTCGAGCGCGGCTTCGAGGGTGCCGAGTCCGGGTTCGCTGGGCGGCGGGATGAAGACGTCGCCGGTCAGCGTCGCGCGCGCTTCGCGGTCTTCGAGGATGTCGCGCGCGACGCGCGCGCCGAGTTTGTCCGAGGGCGGACGGAAGCGCGCGCCGAGCGGGAAGATCGCGAGCTTGAGCATCCATGCGGCGGCGCGCGTGGGCAGGTTCTCGATCACGCCGCGCAACGCTTCCTGCACTTTGTACAGCGAATATTCCGCGCACCACGAGACGAGATTGAGGTTTGCCGTCGTCTTCGCCTCGTCCTCGTAGCGCTTGAGTGCGCACGAGGCTAGGTAGAGATAGGCGAGCGCGTCGGCGAGGCGCCCGGAAATTTTCTCGCGGCGCTTGAGCGACCCGCCGAGTGTCCCCATCGCGATGTCGGAAGCGAATTCGAACGCTGCGCTGAAGCGCGAGAGATGCTGGTAGTAGCGGCGCGTGTCCTGCACGTTCGGCGCGGCGGCGAGACGGCTGCTGCTCAGCGCGAGCAGCTTGGCGCGCGTCACGTTGCGCAGGACGAGATTGATGTGGCCGAACAACGCCACATCGAACGCGGCGAGATCGTTCGTGGCGACCGCGGCGATTTCCTTCTGCACGAACGGATGACAGCGGATCGCGCCCTGCCCATAGATGATCATCGAGCGCGTGAGGATGTTCGCACCCTCGACGGTGATGCCGATCGGCACCGCGTCCCAGGCGCGAGCGAGCGAGTTGCGTGGGCCGCGCTGGATCGCGCTGCCGGCGCGGATGTCCATCGCATCGGTGACGACTTCGCGCATGCTGTCGGTGAGGTAGGCCTTGGCGATCGCCGAGAGCACGGCCGGCTTTTCGCCGGCGTCGAGCGCACCGCAGGTCAGCGTGCGCGTCGCGGTCATCATGTAGGTCTTCGCGGCAATGCGCGCGAGTGGCTCCTCGATGCCTTCGAAACGGCCGATCGGCGTGTCAAACTGTTCGCGCACGGTCGCGTAGGCGCCGCAGATGCGCGTCATCATCTGCGCGGCGCCGACGCTGAGCGCGGGCAGCGAAATCGAACGTCCCGCGGCGAGGCTTTCCATCAACATGCGCCAGCCCTGGCCGATGCCTTCGCGTCCGCCGATCACGTGATCGAGCGAGACGAAAACCTCCTTGCCGACGATCGGCCCATTCATGAACGGCACGCCCATCGGATCGTGGCGCAGGCCGATCTCGATGCCGGGCAGATGCGCCTCGATCAGCGCGCAGGTGATGCCGAGGTCGTCCTCGTTGCCGAGCAGATGGTCGGGATCCTTGATGCGAAAGGCGAGGCCGACCAGCGTCGCGACCGGTGCGAGCGTGATGTAGCGTTTTTTCCACTCGAGGCGCAGGCCGAGGATTTCCTTGCCGTCGACGACGCGCTTCTCGACGATGCCGGTCGACTGCGTTGCCGCCGCGTCGGAGCCTGCTTCAGGGCCGGTCAGGCCGAAGCACGGGATCTCTTCGCCGCGCGCGAGCCGCGGTAGGTAATAGTTCTTCTGCTCGTCGGTGCCGTAGTGCAGCAGCAGTTCGCCCGGGCCGAGCGAATTCGGCACCATGACCGTGACTGCCGCAGCGACCGAGCGCGAGGAAATGCGCGTCACCACGCGCGAATGCGCGATCGCCGAAAAGCCGTGGCCGCCGTATTCCTTCGGGATGATCATGCCGAAGAAGCCATTTTTCTTGATGAACTCCCAGACCTCGGGCGGCAGGTCGCGCAGCTGGTTGATCTGCCAGTCGTCGAGCATCGCGCAGAGCTGCTCGACCGGGCCGTCGAGGAACGCCTGCTCGTCGGCGCTCAGCGGCTGCGGTTTGAAATCGAGCAGCTTGTTCCAGTCGGGTCTGCCCGAGAACAACTCCGCGTCCCACCACACCGTGCCCGCGTCGAGCGCGATGCGTTCGGTCTCGCCGAGCCGCGGCAACACCTTGGCGAAGATCGGCATCACCCGGCTCGTGATCAGTGCGCGGCGGATCGCGGGAATGCCGAATGCGACAGCGAGCGTGGTGAGCACGAGCGCCGTGATCTCGAACAGCAGCGGCGAGGCGATACCGGTGATGCGCCAGCCGACGAGCCAGATACCGACCGCGACGACCCAGGCGAGGAAGCCGCGGCCGAGAAAGAGCAAGGCGCTCAGTGCGATCAGGGCGAGAAGCAGGGTGATGAGCATTGAAAACTCCCGGAATGCAGGGCGGCGACACGCGTCGCATCATCCTTCGCGGGCGCAAAAAAGCAAAGCTGCGCCGCCGCGCGACGGCTGCACATGGCGCGCGCAACGATTAAACTTGCCGACGACAACCAATGACCTGCCATTCCGCCGATGTGTCGTCATCGGCAACCCCAGCGGAATACAAAAATGAAAGACAAGAAAGACATCGTGGAAAACTGGCTGCCGCGCTACACGGGCACGTCGCTCGACCAGTTTGGCGAGCAGATTCTCCTGACCAACTTCGGCAACTACGTCGACATGTTCGCCGAATGGAACGGCGTCGAAGTGCAGGGTCGCGACCGGCCGATGCCGAACGCGACTGCCGACGGCATCACCTTGATCAATTTCGGCATGGGCTCGCCGAACGCGGCCACGATCATGGACCTGCTCAGTGCGATCGCGCCGAAGGCCGCGCTGTTCCTCGGCAAGTGCGGCGGTCTGAAGAAGAAGAACCAGCTCGGCGACCTGATCCTGCCGATCGCGGCGATCCGCGGCGAAGGCACTTCGAATGACTACCTGCCGCCGATCGTGCCGGCGCTGCCTGCGTTCCAGCTGCAGCGCGCCGTGTCGACGATGATCCGCGACCTTGGTCACGACTACTGGACCGGCACCGTATACACCACCAACCGTCGCGTCTGGGAACACGACGAGGAATTCAAGAACCTGCTGCGGCGCACGCGCAGCATGGCCGTGGACATGGAGACCGCGACAATCTTCGCCGCCGGCTTCGCCAACCACATCCCGACCGGCGCGCTGCTGCTCGTCTCCGACCAGCCGATGATTCCCGAAGGCGTGAAGACCGAGGCCAGCGACAGGAAGATCACGGCGAACTATGTCGAGAAACACATCAAGGTCGGCATCGAGGCGCTCAAGCTCGTGCGCCGCCACGGCCGCAGCGTCAAGCACCTGCGCTTCGAGGCGGACGAGGAATACCACGACGATCTCGGCGGCGAGCACGAGCTGTAATCGATGCGTTCGCGCCATCTCGACAGCGCGGCGACGCGCAGGCATCACGAACGCCACGTTGGCGAGCGCATCGGCTGGCTGCGCGCGGCCGTGCTCGGCGCGAATGACGGCATCCTGTC
>NZ_DASVOK010000378.1:0-7580 GCF_036383415.1 Rudaea sp.
CGCGGCACCGACCACGGCCACGGCTCGGTCTACTGGGTGCTCGGCGGCGGTATCGACGGCGGCCGCATCGCGGGGGAGCAGCTCAAGGTGCAGCAAGCGACCTTGCTGCAGAACCGCGACTACCCCGTGCTCAACAACTACCGCAGTCTGCTCGCGGGCATGTACCTGCGCCTGTGGGGGTTGTCACCCGCGCAACTGGCCGCGGTGTTTCCGAATGCCAAGGCCGCCGATCTGAGACTGGTGTGAGTGGCGGCGTACGCGGCGAACGTCAGTTCTTGAACATGCCGCGCAACACCGCGCCGGCAATGCCGCCGGCGATGCCGGTCTCGACGTTCTCGACGGCTTCGCTCGCGCCGATGTAGGGCTGCAGCGCATGCGCGAGGCCGGGCACGGTCAGCGTCTGCAGCCAGACCTTGCCGGGTCCGGTCAGGCGCGCGATGAAAAGCCCGTCGCCACCGAACACCGCGTTGGCGAAGCCGCGCATCAGGGTCACGTCGAAATTGACCGTGCCCGCGATCATGCCGACATGACCCGGGTGTACTTTTATACTCTCGCCCGGGGCCAGATCGTAGACGACGGCCTCGCCGCCGAGCTCGACCCAGGCCGTGCACGGGCCGCTCAGCTTCTGCATGACGAAGCCATTGCCGCCGAAGATGCCGGCGCCGAGCGAACGTTGGAAACCGGTCGCGAGCGAAACGCCTTCGGTCGCGCAGAGAAAGCCGTGGCGATGGATCAGATAGGATTCGCCGGCGCCCACGTCGATCTGCTGGATCGTGCCGGGCACCTTTGCCGCGAACGCGATGACGCCCTGGCCACCCGGCGCGGAATACTCGGTCATGAACAACCCGCCACCCGAGAATGCGCGGCCGAGCGCGCCCCAGATACTCTTTGCGCCGGCGGTGAATGCGGTCGTGCGCATCTGCGCCGCGTCGGTCATCCACGAGAACTCGCCCGGCTCGGCGACGATCTTGTCGTTGCCTTCGAGACCGATTTCGAGAACCGGCATGGTCGTGCCGGTGATCTTCGCTTTCATGGCTACCCCCGTCATTGGACAGGTCGGGAACTTACTCCGCGCCGCGTTAAGACCGACCAGTGCGGTGGTCACGGTCCGTCGCCGCGACCACCCCGCAGGGGACACTCAATAGTCGAACGAAACGCCTAGCTGGTACGTGCGCCCATAGAACTCGCGCTGGATCGGGCGGTTCGACGTGCCTTCGGTGAACTTCAACTTGGTGTTGCTGAGGTTCTTCGCGTTGAAGTAGACCGACAGGTTCTTGGTGAAGCTGTAGGAACTGCCGAAATCGAGCGAGGTGCGCGGTTCGGAATAAACGTCCGTCGCCGCCGAGCCGCCGATGCCGAACAGGTTGCGCGAGATGTAGTAGTAGCCCAGACGCAGCGCGAGGCCATCGCGCTCGTAGAACGCCGTCGCGTTCACGGTGTTCTTCGAAGTCGAAGGCAGCGGCTGGCTTTCACCGGGGCGAATGTCGAAATTCGAATCGACCCAGGTCCAATTGAAACCGAGACCGAGGCCGTCGAGCACACCCGGCAGCTGCTTGAAACGCTGCTCGTAGTTCGCTTCGAAGCCCCAGGCGCGGGCCGAGGGAATGTTCTCGAAAGTGTATACACGCGCGGCGCCGAGGAAGCCGGCGAACAGACCATTGTTCGGAAACGTCTTGGTCGTGACGAGATTGGCGATGTAGTTGCTCAGTTCCTTGTCGAACAGGCCGAACGAGGCGATGCCGCCGTCGTTCAGATAGCTTTCGATCGACAAGTCGTAGCTTTGCGCGGTGATCGGCTTCAGGTTCGGGTTGCCCTGCGTGACGATCCCCGCACCGGGATCGACGTTGATTGCCGCGCTGACCTGATTGAAGCCAGGGCGCGCGATCGTCGACGAGAACGAGGCGCGCACGATCAGGTCGTCGCGAATCTCGTAGCGCGCCTGAGCGCTCGGGAAGAAATTCAGATAACTGGACGTCGACGACACCGGCACGACCGAATTGATCACGGTATTGCCGCTGGAGTCCTGCGAGGTCGAAACGCCGTTCGCGTCGTACCTCGCATGCGTGTTCTCCACGCGCACGCCGGCGATGAAGCTCAGCTTGTCGAAGCCGAACTGGTATTGGCCGTAGGCTGCATAGACGTCTTCCTTGTCCTTCGCGTACTGCGACAGGCTGTTGACGGTGTTGTTGATCGATACCGTCGGCTGCAGTCCCTGCAGCAGCTTGCGGATCGCATTCATGTCGATCTGCGGCCCGTTCTGGTAATGACCGTCGTAGAAGGTGATGCCGGAGCCGTAGTCGGCCTGGGTCAGCGGAATCGACGGAATGTCCGCATAGGAATTCTGCGTGCCCGAGGCGGTGCGGTCGCGCAAGCGGACATTGAAGCCGAACTTGACGTTCTCGTCCGCGAAGCTGGAGAGCTGCGTCGGAATCTTGTAGTTCACGTTGAACGACGATTCGTGGTCGCGGATGTTCTGCGTGCTGTTGACGATCGAAGCGAGGTTGTACAGGCTCGGATTCAGCGGCGTCGCGCCGGCCGTCGAGAAGCGCGGGAAGTTCGGATCCGTCGTGTTGTCGTAGGTGACAACGCCATCGGGCGTCGGATAATTGAAATCCGAGTTGTAGTCGTAAGGCTTGTTGAACGAACCGCGTGTGTAGCCGACGCGGTAGTCGAGCGTGTTGTCGCCGATGACGTTCTTGCCGCCCATGGCGAAAACCTTGTTGTCGATGTGCTCTTTCTCGTCGCGCAGGGTCTTGTCGAAACCGCCGTTGGCTGTCGTGTCGATCAGACCGTTCTTGTTGGCCGGATCGACCGTCGGGTTGCCGTCGAAGTTGTAGATCAGGCGCTGGCGGTTCACGGTTTCCGTATAACCCGCGTCGAAGCCGCGAATGTAGTACTGGCTATCCGCATCGGGCTGGTACCCAAGATCGAGGCCGTAGCCGTGGCGCTTGCGGTGGTAGAGGTAGTAGCGCTGCTCGAACGCGGCGAAAGCCTTGTCGGGAGTCGTCGGCTGATTGTCGACGTAACCCGCTTCGACGTCGTCGATGCTGCGCTTGTTCTCGTAGTAGGCAACGGTCGCGACGATCGAGAACGGACGGTCGGCGTAGGCCGGAATCGCCTTGTCGTCGTGGCTGCCGAAGCCGAAGCGGCCGCCGACGGTGGCCGAAAAATCGCTGATGCCGGTGCCACGTTCGTCTTCGCGTCCTGTACCGAGGTGCCCCTCGGCGAAAGCGGCTGAATCGCGCGGCGCCGTTTTCGGCGTGATCTCGATCGTGCCGCCGAGCGCTTCGGCATCCTGTTCGGGCAGGTTCGTCTTGGTCACGGTCAGTGCGCCGATGAAGCCGGCCGGGATCGCATCCATCGCCACGGCGCGACCGCCGCCGAACGGCGAGGCGTTGTTCGACGGCGGCAGGCGCAGGCCGCCGAACGTCGTGCTGTTCAAGTCGGAATCGAGCCCGCGGATATTGATGAAGCGGCCTTCGCCCGTGTCGGTTTCCAGCGAGATGCCGGGAATGCGGCGCACCGCTTCCGCAGCGTTGACGTCGGGCAGCTTGCGGATTTCCGCCGCCGTGGTCAGGTTGACCAGGTTCGGCGCATCTTCCTGCGCGGCGCGCGCGATCGTCGTGGTCGTGCGTTGCGCAAGCACCTTGACGCTTTCCAGCATCGCGACGTTCTGGTCCAGATGCAGATCGGCGCGCGCCACGCCGTTGTTGACCGCGACCCGCTGCGTCGAGCCGACCTTGCCGTCCGCAAGCAATTCGACCGTGTAGGTTCCGGCCGCGAGGCCGCTGAAGGCGTAGTTGCCGTTGTCGTCGGTCGTCGTCGTCGCGCCGGTTTCACGCAGGCGAACCGTGACGCCCGCAACGACGCGCTTGTCGCGTGACGCGTCGACGTGACCGGCCAAGTCGGCGGCGAGAACGCCGGAAGGAACGAGGAACAGAGCAAGTACGCCCGCCGCGCAGGCGGTGGTGAGGGTCGACGACATGGGAGAAGTCCTGAGGGCGAAGGGATGCCCACGACCAAACTCCCCAGTCAGCCGCAGCTGCCGACAAGCTATCCGGTAAACGTTTACACTTTATTACGCACCATTTAAAAGATTACGACATCTGCACGAGTCCGATCCTTGCTCCGCCGGCGATGCCGATGGGATGTGGTCCGCACTGCGCATTTACGGCTGGTCGGCAACGACGAGCACCTTGAAGCTGCCATCGAGCACCGGCGCGCGCGGATGCGGCTGCTCCTTGGTCGGCTCGGGTTTCGGCCCGAACTTGGCGGCAACAAGATAGACGTTGTGGCTTTGCGGATCGAGCGCGAGCGTGCGTGCGCTCGCCTCGGTGGGCACATTCGCCGCGACACGATAGTGATCGGCGTCGTCCTGCTTGACGATGGTCAAGGTGCCGTCTTCGCCGTTGGAACTGAACACGAGACCGCGCTGCGCATCGTAGGCGGCGGCATCCGGTCCCTTGCCGATCTTCACTTCGGCGACGCGCTTGCCGTTCGTGCTGTCGGTGACGACCATGCGCTCGTTCTGGCAGACCGAAAACAGACGATGATGCGCCTCGTCGAACGCAAGGCCGGAGGGGTCTTCGCATTCGGCCAGCTTCCAGCGCGCCACGAGCTTCGCATTGCGCGAATCGATCTGCGCCAGCTCGCTCGTATCCTCGATATTGAAGAAGACATGCCCCTTGTCGTCCGTCGCCGCGAATTCCGGCTTGCCGCCGACCGGAATCGTGGCGACCAGCTTTCCGGTCTTCGGATCGATCACGGTGACGTCCTTGCTGCGTCCGTTGAACGCGAACAGATGCGCGCTCGCCTTGTCGTAAAGGATCGCATCGGGATTGTGGCCTCCGGCCGGGATCGTGCCGATGGGCTTGAGCGTGGTGAGATCGAATACGGTCAGGTTGTCCGCGCGGCCGTTGCTCGTGTAGCCGCGGCCCAGCTCGTGCACGATCGCGAAACCATGTACGCCTTCGGTACCGGGAATCGTTGCGGCGACCGTGCCGTCGGCCAGGTTCACGACGAGGGAACGGTCGAAGCGGCTGACGAACAAATGGCCTGACTGCGGATCGGCGAGCAGGTAGTCCCAGCCGCCGGGACCGCCGATATCGTACTGCTTGACGACAGCATACGCGGCGTTCGTCGCGGGCGCCGCAGCCTGGGCGGAAAAGACGACAGCGAGGCTGACGGCCGCGGAAAGCACACTTGCCGAGAATGCACGCATGGGACGACCTCGTGTAGTGAAGAAGATGCGGAACTTAGCCGGCGTCGATGACACCACGATGCCAGCAGCGCAATCGAGGCGCAGTGCCTCCGTGAACACTTTGCAGTCTGGCGCAGGACGCGTTTGTTTTTTCCTAATCGGCGTTCAGCCGCTCTTGGCGTAACCCAGCAAGACGCGCCATTGCGCGAATTTCGCCGCGCGCGGAATCGATGCATTCGCCGGGCTCGTCGACGGCAGCGCGAGCACATCGATGCGTTCGCGCAACGCGGCACCCAGCTTCGGCTCGATGTGCCGACGGAACCCTTCGGCCGCCTTGCCGCCGTTGAGCGCGATCGCGCGGATCGTAGTCGCACGCGCGAGCAGCTGCGGAATCGCGTTCGGCACCTCGCTCGCCTTGACGATGCTGCTGTCGAGGCTGCCGGGCCGTTCGACCTGCCGGTAGACGTCCCAGATGCCGATACCTCGCGCGTGCAGGCGCGCGATGCGCTCGGCGTAGGGCAACTCGCGGCCCGCATCGAACAGCTCGCCCATGAACGTCCAGAACAGATTCTGCGCATGGCCATAGGACTGGCGCAGTTCGAGCGAACGCAGCGACGGCACAGTCCCAAGCACGAGCACGCGGCAGCCCGCACCGACCTGCGGCGGAAAACTGGCGACCTTGCGGGAAACGGATTTCTGCACGAAAGAATACTTTTATACAAGTATATTTATTCCATCACGCTCGGTCATGTTGATGAACCTTAGGCGAACGCGCGAACCGATAACCGGGGATTAACACCGATCTAATCGGCGCTTCACTTCGCCTGCGTAACATGCTCCGAGCGCCACTATGGTCAGAGGATAGCGGCGTACTTTCCATCCCCAACGGAGAAACATGGTGAACGCAGACATCATCCAAACCAACTGGACCCGACTACGCGGTCCGATGCAGGAGAATTGGAGCAAGCTGACCGCCGCCGACCTCGCGCGCGCGGACGGCGACCATCAGTATCTGGTCGACCGGCTGCAAGTACGCTACGGTTGGCAAAAGGACAAGGCCGAGCAGGAATGCTCGATGTTCGAGCAGCACATGCAGGGCGCCATGAAGCGGCAACAGGCCGCCTGATCACGCAGGCGCAACCCTCCTCTCATTGCAGGCAACCCAACGATGCGGAAGCCGCGCACATATTCACCGCGCGCCTTCCGCATCTGCTTTCAGGCACCGTTCTTCAGCGCAGCGAGATCGGCGAGCACCTGGCCGGAATTTTCCTTCGGGTCGACGCCAACGTAGTGCTTGGCGACCTTGCCGGCCGGGTCGATGAGGAAGGTCTCGCGCTTGGCGTAGCTCATCTTCATCTTTTCGCTGTAAGTGAGCACACCATAAGCCTTGGCGGTCACCTGCGTGTTGTCGGACAGCAGCGGGAACGGCACGTGGTACTTCTCGGCGAACGCCGCGTGCGACTTGATATCGTCGAGGCTGACGCCAAGCACCTCGGCACCCGCCTTGCGCAGCTTGAGCACATCGTCGCGGAACGTGCAGACTTCGGTCGTGCAGCCCGGCGTATCGTCCTTCGGATAGAAATACAGCACGACCCATTTGCCGTGATACTGGTCGAGGGTGCGCCAGTCGCCCTTCTGGTCCTGCAGCTTGAACGTGGGCGCGGCGGTGCCGACGGCCGGCGCGGCTTCTTCGGCATGAACCTGGAACGCAATCGCGGCAACGGTGACGAGGGCGGCAAGACGAAAACCGATTTTCATGGCAAATCTCCGTGGAGGATGAGTAGCAGACCGGCGCACGCGGCTATTTCTTGCGTGCCGGCTTCGCGGCCGCGGATTTTGCCGTCGGCGCCTTCTTCGTGGCGACCTTCCGGACTGGCGGAGCCGCCTGCGCACGCACGCGTTCGTACAGCTCGATGTACTCGTCGACCGACATGCCCGCGATCGAGCGGGCCAGCGCCGGCAGGGGCAGATCGGCGAGCGACTTGAAGCGCAGGCAGGACTTGCCCATGTCGAGCTTGAGTCCTTGTTTCGCGAACGCCTCGCGCAGCGCCTTGTCCCGCGCCGGGTCCATGTAGGCACCCATCAGATACAACGAATACTTGTCCTTCTGCGCAGCCAGCGCGACATAGCCCAGCGGCTGGCCGTTGTAGGTGTGCGGGTAGCGTGCGAGCGGAATGCCATAACACAGCATGCCCCAGGCCAGGGTCTCCTCGTAACCTTGTGGCAGATTCTCGCGGATCAGCGCGCGCAGGCGCGCGACGACCTCGCGCCGCGCGGGCGGCAGTTCGGCCAGATACGCTTCGACACCCGTGGCGGTACTGCGCGGCATCACAAACCTCACTTCATCTGCAGCAGATCCCACTTGTTGCCGTACAGATCC
>NZ_DASVOK010000379.1:0-11805 GCF_036383415.1 Rudaea sp.
TCTTCGGCAGCGACTGACGGATGCCCGCGCCCATCACGAGATATTCGGCGAGGTCGGAGCGCAGCAGGTTGTCGGTCGGATGGAATTTTCCGTCCGCTTCGCCATCGACTAGGCGATGCGCGACGCCGTGCTGGATCGCGCCCGCGGCCGGGCTGCCGGCGATATCGCCAAGGCCGGTGTAGCCGCTCGCCTTGGTGAACTTGATCGTGCCGGTGACGGTGCCCGGGATTGCATAGCCGTTGGTGACATGCGCCGGGTCAAGCCCGGTGCCGCTGACCGAGCCGATACCGCGCACGGTGACCGTCCACGTGCCGGCCTTGCCGGGCGCGCCGACCGAAACGTTCGGCGCCTCCTGAGGCAACGAGATCGACGAGCCGTACTTGTTGCCGTCCGGATCGATCAGCACGAGCGCCACGGTCTGGCCGGTCGGAGGCGTCGCGCTGGCATTGACCCAGGCCGTGTCGCTGCTGACCTGGAAGGTTTGCGCCCCGGTCGTGCCGACCGGCGAGAAGGCGACCGAGAACGGCACGCTGCCGCCGTCGGCTTCGATCGCGTTCGCATTGAACGTGCGCAGGCTGTTGACTGTCTTGCCGAAGCCGCTGCGCGCGCCCGACGCCTCGCTCAGCGCGGCATAGGCGTTGACGTAGCCGGCGCCGTCTTCCCATGCGGCATAACCGGGGATATTGGTCGCGCTGCGCTTGAGCAGGTCTTTCACCTGGTCGGGCGTCAGGTTCGGATTGGCTTCGAGCAGCAGCGCCGAGATACCGGCGGTGTGCGGCGTGGCCATCGAGGTGCCGCTCATCGTGGTGTAGAACGGGATGTACGCCGGATTGAGATTGGCATCGTCCTGCGCGGCCAGCGGCGGCAGCGCGCCGAGGTTGTCGCGCGTCGAGATGACAGCAACGCCCGGCGCGGTGATCACCGGCTGGTTGTAGTACGTCCATTGCTTGCCGTCGGGCATCGTGAACGTGCCGGATTCGAAACGCGCGCCGCGCGAGGAGAAGTCGGCGAGCTTGCCCTGCTTGTCGCCGGCAGCAACCGAGGTCACCCAAGGCGCCTGCGCGTATGGATTGTGCGTGTCCTCGCCGGGACCGTCGTTGCCGGCCGCAAACGCGACGAACATGCCGCTCTTGTAGGCCTCGTAGCTGGCGATATTGACTGGATCGGTCGGATCGAACTTGCCCGAGGTGCCCCACGAGTTGGAAATTGCGCGGATCGGCGCGGCGAAACGGAACTGGTTGACCAAGGCGTAGTCGAAGCCGCCGATCGAGTCGAGCACGAACAGCACCGCGCCCGAGCCGTAGCCGACCAGCTTGGCGCCGGGTGCCACGCCTGCGTACAGCCCGTTCGAGCGCGCGCCGGTGCCGCCGACGATGCCGGCGCAATGCGTACCGTGGCCGGACGAGGTGTCGGTATTCGGCACGCCCTCGACATAGGTGACCGGAGCGGGGTCGCCGACGAGGTTGTACAGGTTTAGCGCGGCATAGACGTTCTGCACGACGTGGTCGCCGTAAGTCAGGTCCAGATGCGTCGCGTCGATGCCGGAGTCGTTGACCATCACGCCGACGCCGAAGCCCTTGTACGGGGTCGGGCGGCCGAAATCGCCCGGGTTTGCCTGTGCGCGCGCGACGCCGGTGATTTCGCGCGACTCTTGGTTGTAGAACTTCAGCTGCTTGTTCGGAAAGATCGACAGCACATCGCTGCGGCCCGCCAGCGCCTGGATTTGTGCCGGTGTCGCGATCGCGCCGGCGATCGGTAGACGCTGCATGGTCACGGCCTGATTGATGCCGAGACCGCGCAGGAACGCAACCTGGTCAGCGGTCGGCGCCGCCGACTGATTGAAGGTGACGACGACTTCGAGCTTGTCGGTCGGAGTGGCAGTGGCGAGAGCGGTTTGCAGGTCCGAGGCGAGGCGCGCATCGGCGAAGACGCTGCTGCTGAGGATGCAGCCGGCGATGGCCAGCGCAAGACGATTGCTGCTGAGGTTACGTTTGTGCATGAGATGCCCCGAAAAGATTGGACAGAACGGTGCGCGTCACCTGTATTCGTCTCCGAATTCAGCGACGCGGTGGCATCATCATGCGGGCGGAGGATGTTCCGGGGTATCGGGGAAGTCACCCAGCGGGACTAGGGGAAATTCCTCATGCACAGCGACGAAGTTGGCAAAAAAATTGTCAAGTCTTCGGCGTTTTTTGCGTACACAGCCGGCGATGCGAGTGCACCGCCGGCTGCGGCTTTTGCCGGCAAACGATTTATTTCTGCGGGGTGAAGCTCACGGTCAGATAACCGGAGCGCCCCGGCGTGTTGTAGCCATAGGCGAGCTGATAGTCCCTGTCGCCGAGGTTCTCCAGACGGGCGCCGATGCGCCACTGCGGATTAACCGCGTAGCTCGCATGCAGGTTGACGATGGCGTAGGCGCCGAGCTTGCCGTCGAAGTCGTCCGCGCGGCCAGCGTAGACGAGTTCCGCGCCGGCACTGAACGTGTCGCTCAGTTGCACATCGAACACGCTGTTGAATTTCTGCTTCGGTCGGCGCAGCAGCTGCGCGTCGGTGTCCTCGTTGCGCGGATCCTGCAGGGTCAGCGTGTTCGTCCACGAATACGCGCCGGCGTGCCAGTTGTGGGTCAGCTCCAGGCCGTCGATCGCGGCGTGATTGATGTTGATCGCCTGGAACGTGGCGCCGCCGGAGAAATCGATCAGGTCGCGCACGCGCGTGGTGAACGCGCGCGCTTCGAGGCGATTGGAAGCGTCGACCTTCCACTCGAGGCCGATCTCGCCGGTGCGCGAGCGCTCGGGGTCGAGTAGCGGATTGCCGGCGTAGTAGCCGCCGTAGCCGGGCGAGTAGAGCTGGCTCAGCGTCGGCGCGCTGAACGCGGTGCCATAACTCGCGGTCAGGCGCAGGCTGTCGCTCAAGCGGTAGCCGCCCGCGATCGAGCCGGAGAACTCGCCGCCGAAATCGCTGTTGTGGTCGTAGCGGCCCGAAACTTCGCCGTCGAGTGCGTCGGCCTGCGCGCGCCAGCCGGCGAAGACGCCGCTGTTGTCGCGCGTCTTGTCGTACTGCGTCGTGCCGCCGAAGGTGTCGAGGCTGCGGCCGCGATCGTGCACGCTGTCGAAGCCGGCGATGAGGTGCTGATTCGCGGCGATCGCGAAATCGTTGGTCCACGACAATTGCTCGCGCGTGGAGCGATAGGCCGAGCCGAACGCGGGCGTGTCGATATTGGTGCGCGTCGTGCCGACGGCAAGCCGGTGCTGCCAGTCGGCCGTGATCGCGCCTTCGAGGTTGACGCCGATGGCCTGGTCGAGCGTGTGCGAAATGCCGGGTCCGAAGTCGCCGTTGTCGAAACTCTGCGTGCCGACGCTGCGGAACGCGCTCGCCGACAAGGTCTGCGTGCCGAGCTTGTACCAGGCTTGCGCGACTTGGTTGTGGTTCTGCATCGGGTTGTCGTCGGGGTTGTAGACGTAGGGACCGGCGAGCACGTTCGAGGCGGAAAATCCGTCGACGTTGCGGCCGCCGGCCTGCGCCGAGACGCCCCACGCATCAGTCTGCATGCCATAGCCGACGCTGCCGTCGGCGCTGCCGTAGCTGCCGACGCTCGCGGCGAGATGCGCGCCGTCGAGCTTGCGCGTGAATATCTGGATCACGCCGCCGACCGCGTCCGAACCCCAGTAGCTCGCGCGTGGGCCGCGCACGATCTCGATGCGCTCGACCGCGTCCAGCGGCAGGTTCTCGAACGCGAACGCACCGGTGTTCGCCGAGGCCACGCGCACGCCGTCAATCAGCACGAGCACATGGTTGGAATTCGTGCCGCGCAGGAACACGCTGGTCTGAAATCCGGCTCCGCCGAGGCGCGCGACATCGACGCCGGCCTGCAGGCGCAGCACTTCGATCAGATCGGGCGCGCCGATCTTCTCGATGTCGGCACGCGTAATGATGGACACGTCGGCCAGGCTCGCATCGACCGTCTGCGCAACGCGCGAGGCGGTGACTTCGATGGTCGGTTGCAACTGCGCTTCCTGAGCCTGCGCGATCGAGACATGGACGAGGCCGCCGCCAAGTGCGGCGCCGACGGCGAGGGACAAAAGGGATTTTTGCGACATTTTATACTCCGAAAGCACACCCGCTGAAAGGCGCGGCGCGGGAGGTTTCGGAGAGGAGTAGCGGCGTGCGGACGACGCGCGATACGCCCGTCCGTTGCCCACCGCAACGCAAGCTATGGGATCGCGACGCGATCCCGACGCAGGCCGGTCTCCGGGCTTGCAAGCACCGAGCATCGGCCCGGTTCATCGATCGCCTTCCCATGCGCATGCACAGTGGCGCGTGATCGAAGCAAAACTTGCTTACCGTTGCGGGGGCAGCGCTGAATTCACATCAGCTTCCCGTTTCACCCGGATTTCAAGGACTCGTCCGGGCACCTGCGAGGCGCGCAGTGTAGGGAGGGGGAGGCTGCGAAGCAAGCATCGCAGCCCCGTCAATCGCGATCGGTACGCGTCTCGACGCCCAACAACTCACCCTCGTCGCTGACGCGCAAGGCGATCTCGATCGGCTTGCAGCATACGGCGCAATCCTCAATGTAGCTCTGCGATCCGGCGGACAGATCGACCTGCGTCTCGAAGCTCTCGCCGCAGTACGGACAATCGATGCGCACGAATTCGAGTGCCATGTCGCTCATGCTTCGCGGCCCTTGTCCGGCAGGAACAGCGTAATCAGGTCGTTGAGGAAACGCTGGCCCGATTCGGTCGGGTGCAGCCGGTGGCTTTCGATCGAAAGCCAGTCGCGCCGGACGGCTTCGTCGATCTGCGACTGGATTGCGCCGAGGCCAAGCCCGGTCGTTGCATGAAAATCCGCAAGCGGGATTCCTCCCGCCAGGCGCAATCCGTTGAGCATGAATTCGAACGGCAACTGCTCGCGTGCGACCGCGTCGTCGCCACCGATCACGCGTTCCGATTGCGCATGTTCGAGATAGCCGCGCGGCGCGCGCACTTTCCAGCGGCGCCGCACCCGCAGCGTGTCGGTCGCGTCAAGGCTCGAATACTTGCCGTGCGCGCCGGCGCCGATACCGAGATAGTCGCCGAAGTGCCAGTAGTTCAGGTTGTGCGCACTTTCGCGCCCCGGCCGCGCATAGGCCGACACCTCGTAGTGACCGAAACCCGCCGCGGCGATGCGCGCCTGACAGGCTTCCTGCATGTCCCAGGCGCTGTCCTCGTCGGGCAGCGGTGGCGGATTCGCGGCGAACTGCGTGTTCGGTTCGAGTGTCAGCTGGTAGTGCGAGAGGTGCGGGGTGCCGAATGCGATCGCACGATCGATGTCGGCCAGTGCACCGGCCAGCGTCTGCTGCGGCAGCGCATACATCAGGTCGAGGTTGAGATTGTCGAGGCCATCGTCCTGCGCGCGCTTGATCGCACGCTCGGCCTGCTGCGCATCGTGGATGCGGCCGATGCGCTTGAGTGCGTCATCGTCGAAACTCTGCACGCCGAAGCTGAGGCGATTCACGCCGGCGCGGCGATACGCGGCGAAATCGCCGTGCTCGACCGTGCCCGGATTCGTTTCCATCGTGACCTCGATGCCCGGCGCGAAGGCGAGGCGCACGTTCGTGCCGTCGAGAATGCGTCCGATATTGTCCGGCGAGAACAGGCTCGGCGTGCCGCCACCGAAGAAGATGCTGCGCAGCGGCCGGCCGTGAGCCAATGGCAGGTCGCGATCGAGATCGGCGAGCAGCGCGTCGACATACTCGCGCTGTGGCAGCGCATCCGGCGCATTGTGCGAATTGAAATCGCAGTACGGGCATTTGCGCACGCACCATGGGATGTGGATGTAGAGCGAGAGCGGAGGCAGCGTCATCGCTTTTCTGCGTCGAGCAACTCGCGCAGGCGCGCGAGCGCGAGGCCACGGTGGCTGACGCGGTTCTTGACCGCGGGATCGAGTTCGCCCGCAGGCCCCTGCGCTTCGGTGAAGAATACGGGGTCGTAGCCGAAGCCCTTGTCACCCTGCGGCGCGTGCAGGATGCGTCCGCGCCAGAGGCCTTCGGCGATCAGTGGCGCGGGATCGTCGGCGCTGCGCAGCAGGACGAGAGTGCAATGGAAGTGCGCGCTGCGTTGGTCGTCCGGCGCATCGCGCAGCACATCGAGCAGCTTGGCGTTGTTCGCAGCATTGTTGCCGTGCTCGCCCGCGTAGCGCGCCGAGTACAGGCCCGGCGCGCCACCGAGCACGTCGACACAGATGCCGGAATCGTCGGCGAGCGCGGGCAGGCCGGACAGGCGCGCGGCATGGCGCGCCTTCAGCAGTGCGTTCTCGACGAACGTGATGCCGGTTTCCTCGGCGTCGGCTATGCCGAATTCGCTTTGCGCGACGAGTTCGATTTCGCTGTCGGCAAGCACCTCGCGGATCTCGGCGAGCTTGCCCGGATTGCTGCTCGCCAGGACGATCTTACGCACTTGCCAAGGCCTCTTGCTGGAACTGCAGCAGCTCGCTGATTCCCTTCTGTGCGAGGCCAAGCAGCGCATCGAGCTCGTCGCGGCGGAACGCGTGGCCTTCGGCCGTGCCTTGCAGTTCGATAAAGCCGCCGCCGTCGTTCATGACGACGTTGAGGTCGGTGTCGCAGGCGGAATCCTCGGGGTAGTCGAGATCGAGCACCGGCGTGCCTCGGTAGACGCCGACCGAGATCGCGGCGATGGCACCGAGGATCGGCGCCTTCTTCAGCACGCCGCGCTTCGTCAGCGAGTTCACCGCGTCGACGAGCGCAACGTAGGCGCCCGTGATCGCGGCGGTGCGCGTACCGCCGTCGGCCTGGAGCACGTCACAGTCGAGCGTGATCGTGCGTTCGCCGAGCGCGGCGCGGTCGACGCATGCGCGCAGCGAACGACCGATCAGACGCTGGATTTCCATCGTGCGTCCGCCCTGGCCGCCGCGCGCGGCCTCGCGCTGGGTGCGCTCCTTGGTCGCGCGCGGCAGCATGCCGTACTCGGCCGTGACCCAGCCCTCGCCCTTGCCGCGCAGGAACGGCGGCACTTTTTCCTCGACGCTGGCCGTGCACAGCACGCGCGTGTCGCCGAACGCGATCAGCACCGAGCCTTCGGCGTGGCGCGTGTAGCTACGTTCGATCGTGACCGCACGCAATTGGTCGGCGGCGCGGCCGCTGGGGCGTTGGAAATTCGTCATCGGATTGCAGTCGTCATGTCGTCGAGGGACGGTATTGTAGTTTGAGCGGAGAAAATTTTTGCTCGCCGCTCCGCGCGAGGGCCGAAATGGCAGCTTTCCGCGCCCATTTCGGGCTGCATACCTGGCGTCCCGCTATACTTCGCCTCCGAATTCCGCAGCGACACCGCCCATGATCCGCAGCATGACCGCCTTCGCCAGCGCCGACGCCGACACGCCGTGGGGCGCGCTGGGCTTCGAATTGCGCTCGGTGAACCATCGCTATCTCGAACTCGGCCTGCGCCTGCCCGACGAATTGCGCGCGATCGAGCCCGCGCTGCGCGAACGCGTCGCGGCCAAGCTCACGCGCGGCAAAGTCGACCTGAACCTGCGTTTTCGCGCAAGCGAGGCCGCGGCCAGCGAGATTCGCCTCAATGACGCGATACTCGACAAGCTCGAAGCGACTGCCGCGCTGTTCGCCGAGCGCTTTCCCAAGCTCAATGTCGATTTCGCCAGCCTGCTGGCTTGGCCGGGCGTACTCAAGCGCGAGGAAGTCGATCAGGAAGGCCTGCGTGCAGCGGCGCTTGACCTGCTCGATCGCGCGCTCGCCGACATGGTCGCGACGCGCGCGCGCGAGGGCGAACGCCTCGGCGGCTTTCTGCGCGAACGCCTCGACGGCATCGCGCGCATCGTCGCCGACGTGCGTGGCTGGCTGCCCGACATCCGCAAGGCATTGCGCGCGCGACTCGAAGCCAAGCTTGCCGAGATCATGCAGTCGACCGAATCGCTGCGCGCGGACAACAGCCGGCTCGAACAGGAACTCGTGCTGCAACTTTCGCGCATCGACGTGGACGAAGAGCTCGACCGCCTTACCGCGCATATCGCCGAGGCGCGGCGCATTCTTGGTTCGCCCGAGCCCGCAGGGCGACGATTGGATTTCCTTATGCAGGAATTCAACCGCGAGGCGAACACGCTCGGCTCCAAGTCGGTCGATTCGCGCACCACGCAGGCCGCGGTTGAGCTGAAAGTGCTGATCGAGCAGATGCGCGAGCAAGTGCAGAATATAGAATAGGCCGATGTCGGGAACCCTCTACATCATCGCCGCGCCCTCGGGCGGCGGCAAAACCAGCCTTACCCGCGCGCTGCTCGAGCGCGAGCCGAACATCGCCCTGTCGGTGTCCTACACCTCGCGCCTGCCGCGGCCGGGCGAGGTTGACGGCGTGCATTATCACTTCGTCTCGCGCGGCGTGTTCGAGGAGATGATCAAGCGCAGCGAGTTCTTCGAGCACGCCGTCGTGCACGGCGATCTCAAGGGCACGGCGCGCACCGCGGTCGAGCGCACGCTCGCGTCGGGCAAGGACGTGCTGCTCGAGATCGACTGGCAGGGCGCGCGCCAGGTGCGCGCGCAGATGCAGGATACGGTCAGCGTCTTCATCCTGCCGCCGTCGCGCGTCGAGCTCGAGCGCCGCCTGCGCTCGCGTGCGCAGGACTCGGAGGCGACGATCCGCCGCCGCCTCGCCGATTCGCGCGAAGATATCGCGCATGCGGTCGAGTTCGACTACATCGTGGTCAACGACGATTTCGCGACCGCGCTGTCCGACCTGCGTTCGATCGTCACGACGCGGCAACTGCGTGCAAACAATCAGCGCGAGCGCTTCGCCGCGTTGCTTGCCGACCTGCTCAAGGATTGATTCGCGCGTGAATCCCGACATCGATATCGTCAAGACCGAAGTCCTTTCTGACAACTGGTACGTGTTGCGCAAGATCACGTACCGCATGCGCAAATCCGACGGAACCTGGGTGGAGCGCACGCGCGAAGCCTACGATCGCGGCAACGGTGCGACGATCCTGCTCTACGACCTGAAGCGCCGCATGGTGCTGCTGACGCGGCAGTTCCGCCTGCCGACCTACGTCAACGGCAATGCCTCGGGCATGCTCGTCGAGACCTGCGCGGGTCTGCTCGACGCGGACAACCCCGAGGACGCGATTCGCCGCGAGACGCGCGAGGAGACTGGCTACGAGGTCGGCGCAGTGCGCAAGGTGTTCGAAGCCTATATGTCGCCCGGATCGGTGACCGAGATTCTGCATTTCTTCGTCGCTGAGTACTCGGCGGCCGCGCGCGTAAGCGATGGCGGCGGCGTCGACGACGAGGACATCGAAGTAGTCGAGATGGATTTCGACGCGGCGCTGGCCGCGATCGGCAGTGGCGCTATCCGCGATGGCAAGACGATCATGCTGCTGCAATACGCCGCGCTGCATCTGTTCGCGGCGTGAATCTTGCGTGGCTTGCACGCGCGCGCCTGACGACGCGCTTAACCGCGATTTCACACAGCTTCCGTTGCCTGCGGCCTTCCGGTAAGGTGACTGCATCCGGGCGCGTCATGCGCCGTTTTCTTGTTTGAGATGAGCACCGAACCGCAAGCGCCCACTGCCGGCAATGCCCCGACTCCTGATCCATTGATCCGGATCCGTGGCCTGTCGACCGTGCTCAATGGCAAGATCATCTTCGACAAGGTCGATCTCGACATTCCGCGCGGCAAGATCACCGCGGTCATGGGGCCAAGCGGCACCGGCAAGACCACGCTGATGCGCCACATCACCGGCCAGCTTGCGCCCGATGCGGGCGAGGTGTGGGTCGACGGAAAGAATGTCGTCAAACTCGACCGTGCGCAACTGTTCGCGCTGCGCGAGAAGATCGGCTATCTGTTCCAGAATTCGGCTCTGCTCACCGACTACTCGGTGTTCGAGAATGTCGCGTTTCCGTTGCGCCAGCATCTCGACCTGCCCGAGGTGCTCGTGCGCAATCTCGTGTTGACCAAGTTGCAGGCGGTCGGTCTGCGCGGTGCGGCCGAACTGATGCCGCATGAGCTGTCGGGCGGCATGATGCGGCGCGTGGCGCTCGCGCGCGCGATCGTGCGCGATCCGATGCTGATCATCTACGACGAGCCCTTCGTCGGCCTCGATCCGATCGCGCTCAACCAGATCCTGAAACTGATCCGCACGCTCAACGACACGCTCGGCGTCACCAGCATCCTCGTCGCGCACGAGCTGGCCGCAATCCGCCAGGTCGCCGACAGCATCTTCCTGATCGCCGGCGGCAAGATCGCCGAGCACGGCGCACCCGACGAACTCGCCAAAGGCGAGACGCCGTGGACCAAGCAGTTCTTCACCGGTGCGGTGGACGGTCCGGTGCCGTTCCAGTATCCGGCGCCGGATTATGCCGCACAGTTGGGGTTGGCATGAGCGCCGTGCGCAAGCCCTCCTATCTCGTCGACGGCATCGCCCAAGTCGGTGCCTGCGGCTTGTTCCTGCTGCAGATTCTCAAGGCGGTCCCCGCCAGCCTGCGTCACATCAAGGAAACGATCCGCCAGATCTGGTTCGTCGGCGCGATGAGCCTGACCATCATCATGACTTGCGGCCTGTTCGTCGGCATGGTGCTCGGCCTGCAGCTCTACTATGTACTGTCGATCTTCGGCGGCACCGCGGCGCTCGGCACGGTGGTGTCGCTGTCGCTGTACCGCGAGCTGGGGCCGGTCGTCACCGCGCTGCTGTTCGCTGGTCGCGCCGGCACCTCGATCACGGCCGAGATCGGGCTGATGCGTGCGACCGACCAGATCTCGGCGATGGAGATGATGGCGGTCGATCCGCTCGCCTATGTCGTCGCCCCGCGTTTCATCGCCGGGCTCGTCGCGATGCCGCTGCTCGCCTGCGTGTTCAACGCGCTCGGCATCTTCGGCGCGCATCTGATCGGTGTGAGCTGGCTCGGCCTCGACAACGGCACGTTCTGGTCGAACATGACCTCGAGCGTGGACGTGTGGAAGGACGTGATCAACGGCGTGTGGAAGAGCGTCGCCTTCGGCGCGGTCTGCACCTTGATCGCGACCTTCCAAGGCTACACGACCGCGCCGACCAGCGAAGGCGTAGCCTACGCGACGACGCGCACCGTGGTGTTTTCCTCGATCGCGACGCTCGCGCTCGATTTTGTGATGACTGCCTTCCTCATGTAAGGCAAGGGACCAACGATGGCACAACGACAATCCTTCCAGGTCGGCACCGGGCTGTTCATCCTGCTCGGTTTCGCCGCGCTCGCCTACCTCGCGACGCAGACGACTTCAGTCGCGAACTTCAGCCAGGGCGACAGCTACGATCTCAAGGCGCGCTTCACCAACGTCGGCCAGCTCAAGCTGCGCGCGCCGGTCAAGGTTGCCGGCGTGCGCGTCGGTTCGGTCGCGAACGTCGTGCTCGAACCGGACAAGCTCGACGCGCTCGTCACGCTGTCGATCGACAAGCGTTTCAGCCAAATCCCCGATGACTCGGCCGCGGCGATATTCACCAGCGGTTTATTGGGTGACCAGTATGTTGCGCTCCAGCCGGGCGGTTCGCCGGACATGTTCAAGAACGGCGACGAAGTCGTGTTGACGCAGAGCTCGATGCAGCTCGAGGAATTGATCGGCAAGTACCTCGTCGGCAGCGGCGACAAGCCGGGCGCCGGCAAGGCCGACGACACCGCAAAGCCCGCGGCGAAACCGTAGGCAGGGACGAACGACGGATGCATGGGCATCCGCGAACATTGAAAAGGTGACGTATGCGCATTCTGTATTCTCTGCTCTGTGTACTCGCGTTGGCGACGGCGACTCCCGCATTCGCGGACACGCCCGCGCCGAACCAGGTCGT
>NZ_DASVOK010000380.1:0-8558 GCF_036383415.1 Rudaea sp.
GCCTGATGGCCATCGGCCAGGCCGACCCGATCGGCGCCATCCTCGCCGCGCCGGTGCGCGACACCATCAAGCGCGCGAACGAGGAAGGCCGCAGCAGCATGACCGAGCCGCGCGATCCGCTCTGGCGCGCGCTGACGCCGCAGATGTTCCGCCACGGCGAACTAGTTGCCGCGCTCGAGTCGGCGCGCGCGGCCGGCATTGCCGCCACCGACGAGGCGATGGCAATGGAGCGCGCGGGGCTCAAACCCTTGCTCGTCGAAGGCGCGGAAAGCAATATCAAGGTGACGACGCCGGCCGACATGATGCTGGCGGAATTCCTGCTCGGGAGGGAATGCTGATGCGCATTGGTCAAGGCCTCGACGTCCACGCTTTCGGCCCGGGCGACCATATCGTCCTCGGCGGTGTGCGCATCGCACACTCGCAGGGCGTGGTCGCGCATTCGGACGGCGACGTGGCGATCCACGCACTCTGCGATGCGATCCTCGGCGCGCTCGCGCTCGGCGACATCGGCACGCATTTCCCGCCGTCCGAAGAGCGCTGGCGCGGCGCTGACAGCCGCATGTTCCTGCGCCGCTGCGCCGAACTGATGCACGAACACGGCTACACGCTCGGCAACGCCGACATCACCATCGTCTGCGAGCGGCCGAAAGTCGCGCCGCACGCGCAGGCGATGCGCGAGCATCTTGCGGTCGATCTCGGCGCCGGCGCCGGCCAGATCGGGATCAAGGCGACGACGAGCGAGAAGCTCGGCTTCACCGGGCGCGGCGAGGGCATCGCGGCATTCGCGGTGGTGCTGCTCGTGCCGCGCTGAAGGACAGGAACATGACCGAACTCCCGCATGCGCACGGCGGTCCGCCGCTGACCGGCGTGCTGCGCGCTGCGCCGGAAGACTTCTTCGTCGAGGAAGATCTCGGCTTCGCCGCAGACGGTGCCGGCGAACACGTGTTGCTGCGCGTGGAAAAGCGCGGCGCGAACACCGACTTCGTCGCGCGCGAGCTGGCGAAATACGCGGACATCGCGCCCGACGCCGTGAGCTACGCGGGTTTGAAGGATCGCCACGCGGTCACGCGGCAAACCTTTTCGCTGCATCTGCCGGGGAAGCGCGTCGAACCCGACTGGATGGCGCTGCGGCACGAGGAGTTCCGCGTGCTCGAGGCCCAACGCCACAGCCGCAAGCTCAAGCGCGGCGCGCTCAAGGGCAACCGTTTCCGCATCGTCCTGCGTGAGGTCGCGGGCGATCGCGCCAGGGCCGAAATCCGCATCGCGGCGATCACATCGGGCGGTGTGCCGAACTATTTCGGCGAGCAACGCTTCGGTCATGGCGGTGCCAACGTCGAACGCGCGCTGAAAATGTTCGAGGGACGTCGCTTCCAGCGCCACGAGCGCAGTCTGCTGCTGTCCGCGGCGCGCTCGCACCTGTTCAATGCGGTGCTCGCCGAGCGCATCGAAGCCGGCAACTGGTGTACGCCGCTGGCGGGCGAGGTGTGGATGCTCGCGGGCACGCACAGCATCTTCGGACCCGAGCCGCTCGGCGACGAACTGGTCCGTCGCTTCGCCGACGGCGATATCGGCCTGACCGGGCCGCTGTGGGGCAAGGGCGCGCTGCGCAGCGCCGACGAGGTCGCGCAGATCGAAGCCGGCGTCGTTGCCCAGCATGCGCAACTTGCCACCGGGCTCGAAGC
Source organism: Rudaea sp. (assembly GCF_036383415.1). GTDB lineage: Bacteria > Pseudomonadota > Gammaproteobacteria > Xanthomonadales > Rhodanobacteraceae > Rudaea. Next base: position 1,683 of record NZ_DASVOK010000380.1, read on the forward strand.
GAACGGCCTCAATCAGGAACGCCGTACGCTCGCTTTGCGGCCGCAGGATTTTTCAGTGAACTGGTTGACGGATCGCGACCTGGAACTGGTGTTTTGGCTGCCGGCCGGTGCCTATGCCACGGTAGTGTTGCGCGAAATCTGTGCCTGGATGTGAGCACGCACTTTCGGCACATGCAAATCTTGCGCGTTCGCCTATAGTGTCGTTAGCGGCTAGCGGTCGCTGGCTGCATTGGCAGGTTCCTCCGGAGATTGCCATGAAGCGTTCGATACTCCTCGCAGCGGGCATGTCCCTGGCTCTGGGCGGATGTGCATCGATGGGCGGCGCCCAGCACGCAAACAACCGGTTCGATTCCAACTCCGATATCGACATGGGCAAAGTGGTCGCGGTCAACCAGTGGGCGGAGACCAAGGGTGCGCGAGTCATGTGGATCAACTATCCACAGAAGCCGAAGAATCTGGATTCCGCAGGCTCGGTCAACTAGTTCAGGTCAACTGGCCAGCAATACGATCACGGCACCCGTGCCGCCCTGATTCGCTTTCGCCGAGGCGAAAGCGAGCACGTCGGCGCGGCGACGCAGCAGCCCGTCGACGAGGCGCTTGAGCACCGGCCCCTCGTTGCGCGAGCGCAGCCCCTTGCCGTGGATGATCTTCACACAGAGGCGGCGTTCGCGCCGGCTCTCGGCAAGGAACTGCGCGACCGCCTCGCGTGCGACAGCCTGCGTCATCTGGTGCAGATCGATCTCGTCGGCGACGCTGAACTGGCCGCGCTTGAGCTTGCGCAACAGCAGCGGCGAGTGGCCGTCCTTGAGATAGCTCAATTCCTCGCCGACTTCCATCAGTGCCGGATCGATGTCCGAATCGATCAGTTCACCCGGCACGCGCGCCTCGTCGAGCCGCGACTGCACCGGTTCTGGCGGCGGTCGCGGCCTTTCGTTCTCGGCGACGCGATGACGGATCGGACGCACGCTGCCGATCGCCTGCACGAACAGGTCGTGATCGTCGCTGCTGACCGCAGGCGCGCGCCGCTTCGTCATCGCCGGCGGATCAGTTGCAGATGCCCCGCATCGAACAGGGCCTTGAGTGTCGCCAGAGCCTGCGGGTTGGTCGTCAATCCGGCCAACACATTTCCTTCGATCTCGCGCTCGACGGCGAGCAGCCGGGCCAGTGCCGTCGGGCAGCGCAGCGCCTCGCCGGCGACGAACAACTCGGCCTCGCGTCCGTCGCGGCGCCAGGCGAAGCGGCTGAACGGATTGCGCAGCACGGTGGATTTCGGCAGGCGCCGCTGCAATTCGGGCAGACCGATTTCGCTGCCCGGTGCGGCGGCGATCTGCGCGCTGCGGTAGCGCGTGATGAAGCGACCGAACCAGTGCGCCAAGGTGGATTTTTCCACATTGGCAAAATGCGGCAACGCCCTGCGTACGCGCGCCAGCGCCGCGTCGTCGATTTCGCCGCTGTCGCGCGCTGGGGCAAGATCGGGGTCAACGTAACGGTCGTCCTCGGTCAACGGCTCGGCGAGGAATTCGGCGAAGTCGAACAGCAGCTCGGAGCGCGACGGCGCGCGCATGCCGACCGAATAGGTCGTGCACTCGCCGAACGCGACGCCGTCATGCGCGACACCGGGCGGCAGGTACAGCGCATCGCCCGGGTCGAGCAGCCATTCGTGCGTGGGTGAAAATTTGCGCAGCAGTTTCAGCTCGCCGTCGTCGCGGAACGCATCGGGCGCGAACGCACGCGGCTGTGCATCGATGCTCCAGCGCCGGTAACCTGCGCCTTGCACGAGGAACACGTCGTACTGGTCGACGTGCGGGCCGACGCCGCCGCCGTCGGTGGCGTAGCTCACCATCACGTCGTCGATGCGCCAGCTGGGGATGAAGGTGAAGCGCGCCAGCAGCGCGGCGACATCCATGTCCCACTTGTCGACGTCCTGCACCAGCAAGGTCCAGTGTGTCTTCGGCAGCCGCGCGAAATCGCGCTCGCGGAACGGGCCGTTGCGCAGCGTCCAGCGATCGCGTTTTTCGTTGCGCCGGACGATACGCGAAAGCGCGGCCTCCTCGCAGGCGAGGCCGGCGAGGTCGTCGGGCGCCACGGCATCCACGCCGCCCGCGAACATGCGGCGGATCAGCAGCGGCCGCTTCTGCCAGTAGTCGCGCAAGAACTGGCGTGGCGGCATGCCGAGCGGATGACGCGGCGTCGCGCGGACTTCGATGGCCGGCATCGTGGATGACGTTTTCATGCGCGGCTTCATGCGGCCAAGCGTCCCGCGATCGATGTACCGCGCGCGATCTTGGCCTCGCGACGATCGACCTCGGGCAACTTGTGTCCGATCGCGATCAGCGCCTTGATCGCCGGCATCATCTCGCGACCGAGCGGGGTCAGAGTGTATTCGGCCGAAGGCGGCGAGGTGTCGAGGAGGTGACGCGATACGAGGCCACGTATCTCCAGCTCGCGCAGGCGTGCGGACAGCACGCGCGCGGAAATCATCGGGATGTCGTGGCGCAGTTCGCCGAAGCGGCGCGGTTCGCCGGACAGCGCCCAGATCACGTTCGGCGCCCATGCACCACGCAGCAGCAGCAGGCTCTTCGTCAACGGACAAGTGGGCGGCGGACAGACTTTGCTCTTGCGCAGTGGCAGGCCCATGGCATGGTTACTCGCTGGTTCGCAGGTTACTCGGCGGATACCACATTTTAGCAGTTACCCGGGGTTAGATGGTATCCATCAGTAACCAGATATGGATACGATACTGCATCGGGATCGCGTCGGCCGCGCGGCCCGATACGAATCGTCTTCAATCAAGAGGAAAACCGCATGAAGCTCTATTATTCCCCTGGCGTCTGCTCGCTGTCTCCGCATATCGTCGCACGCGAAATCGGCCTGCCCATCGAGCTGGAGAAGGTCGATACGAAGACCAAGAAAACCGAAACCGGCCGCGACTTCCTCGCGATCAACCCGAAAGGTTATGTGCCGGTGCTCGAACTCGACAACGGCGAGGTGCTGACCGAAGGCCCGGCCATCGTGCAGTATCTCGGTGACCTCAAGCCCGGCAACACGGTGGTGCCGGCGAACGGCACGTTCGCGCGCGTGCGCCTGCAGGAGATGCTCGGCTACATCAACTCCGAGATCCACAAGACCTATTCGCCGCTGTTCCACGCGGAGACGCCGGAGGAAACGCGCGCCGAACGCAAGGCCTATCTGCACAAGCGCTACGAGCCGCTCGACGGCATCCTGGGCAAGCAGCCCTGGCTGCTCGGCGATACGTTCACCGCGGCCGACGCCTATCTGTTCGTGGTGACGCGCTGGGCGAAGGGAGCCAAGGTGGACCTGTCCGACCTGCACGCGCTTGCCGCGTTCCAGGAGCGTGTCGCCGCGCGTCCCGCCGTCCAAGCGGCGATGGCGGAAGAAGGGCTGATCAAGCACAAGGCCGCAGCTTGATCCGGTGCAGCCGGGCGAATGTTTCGACCCGGCTGTTTCGCATCAACTCTGGCTCAGATGTTTTTTGCCAGCGATTCGGCCACGCCGATGTAGCCTGCCGGCGTCAGCGCGAGAAGGCGCTGCTTGTCCGCATCGGGCAGGGCGAGGCCAGCGATGAATTCGCGCATCGACTCGCGTGTGATGCCTTGGCCGCGTGTGAGCGCCTTCAATTGTTCGTAGGGTTCGGGCAGGCCGTGGCGGCGCATCACGGTCTGCACGGCTTCGGCGAGCACTTCCCAGCTGGTGTCGAGATCGGCGGCGAGGCGCGCATCGTTCACATTTAGCTTGCCAAGACCGCGCATCAGCGAATCGAGCGCTATCTGCGTATGCCCGAACGCGGTGCCGAGCGTGCGCAGCACGGTCGAATCCGTGAGATCACGCTGCCAGCGCGAGATCGGCAGTTTCTCGGCGAAGTGGCCGAACAGCGCATTGGCGACGCCGAGATTGCCTTCGGCGTTTTCGAAATCGATCGGGTTGACCTTGTGCGGCATCGTCGACGAGCCGACTTCGCCGGCTTTGAGTGCCTGCTTGAAATAGCCTAGCGAGATGTAGGACCAGATGTCGCGGCACAGGTCGATCAGGATCACGTTCGCACGGCGTGTCGCATCGGCCAGCTCGGCGACGAAATCGTGCGGCTCGATTTGGGTCGTGTACGGATTGAACACGAGTCCCAGCGATTCGACGAAGCGCTGCGCCAGTGCTGGCCAGTCGACCTCGGGGTAGCTGATCGCATGTGCGTTGTAGTTGCCGACTGCGCCGTTGATCTTGCCGAGGATTTCCACGCTCGCGATCTGCTTGCGCTGGCGCTGCAGGCGCGCGATCACGTTGGCGAGTTCCTTGCCGAGCGTGGTCGGCGTGGCGGTCTGGCCATGCGTGCGCGACAGCATCGGCAGCGCGGCGTTCGCATGTGCGAGTTCGCGCAGCTTCGCGATCACGCCGTCGAGCGCGGGCAGCAGCACGCCGTCGCGTGCATCGCGCAGCATCAGCGCGTAGGCGAGGTTGTTGATGTCCTCGCTGGTGCAGGCGAAATGGACGAACTCCTTCGCTTTCGCCAGTTCCGCATCGTCGCCGATGCGCTGCTTGATGAAATACTCGATCGCCTTGACGTCGTGGTTGGTCGTGCGTTCGATTTCCTTGACCTTCTCGCCGTCGATCGTGGCAAACGCGTCGGCGATCGCGCGCAGTTTCGCCCGCGCCGCGGCGGAGAACGGTGCGACTTCGGCGATCGCTTCCTCGTCGGCCAGCGCCTCGAGCCAGCGCACTTCGACAAGGACGCGCCGCTGCATCAGGCCGTATTCGCTGAATATCGGGCGCAAGGCCTCGACTTTGGCGGCGTAGCGGCCGTCGAGTGGCGACAAGGCGGTGAGGGTGGAGTGGGTCATGGGACAGGCAGCGCTTTGGGGGGCGCAATGATACCAACAGCCAACCCCGTCATATCGGCAAAAAGCCGAAATGACTTGTTTTATCTTGATTTTGCTTCGCGCCAACGCAAACTCAGGATATTCATCGCAACCGACGAAGAGAGAGTGCCATGCCCGACTTCCGCATCGAACACGACAGCATGGGCGAGCTCAAGGTGCCTGCCGAGGCGCTGTACGGCGCACAGACGCAGCGCGCGGTCGACAATTTCCCGATCTCCGGCCTGCGCATGCCGCGCGAATTCATCCGCGCTTTGGGCATGATCAAGGCGGCCGCAGCCGTAGTGAACGCCAGCCTTGGACACCTGCCGAAAAACAAGGCGAAGGCGATCAGCAAGGCGGCCGAACGCGTCGCCGCGGGTGAGTTCGACGCGCAGTTCCCGATCGACGTGTTCCAGACCGGCTCGGCGACCTCGTCGAACATGAATGCGAACGAGGTGATCGCGCATCTGGCTTCCACGCCGAAGCTGAAGATTCATCCGAATGACGACGTCAACATGGGTCAGTCGTCGAACGACGTGATTCCGACCGCGATCCACGTCAGCGCGGCCTTGTCGGCGAGCGAGAAACTGCTGCCCGCGCTCAAGCACCTGCGCAAGACGATCGACCGTCGCGCGCAGGAGTTGAAAAAAATGGTCAAGACCGGCCGCACGCACCTGATGGATGCGATGCCGGTGACCTTCGGCCAGGAATTGTCCGGCTGGTCGGCGCAGATCGCATCGAACATCGCGCGCATCGAAAGCGCGCTGGAGCGCGTGCGTGCGCTGGCGCAGGGCGGCACGGCGGTCGGCACGGGCGTGAACGCCGATGCCAAGCTTGGTCCGGGCATCTGCAAGGAGCTGAGCCGCGCGACTGGTGTGCGTTTCGTCTCGGCGAAAAATTTCTTCGAGGGCCTGTCCTCGCAGGATGCTGCGGTCGAGCTGTCGGGCCAGCTCAAGACGCTCGCTGTGTCGCTGACCAAGATCGCCAACGACCTGCGCTGGATGAACTCGGGGCCGCTCGCGGGCATCGGCGAGATCGAATTGCCGGCGTTGCAGCCGGGCTCGTCGATCATGCCGGGCAAGGTCAATCCGGTGATCCCCGAAGCGGTGGCGATGGTTGCGGCGCAGGTAATCGGCAACGACGCGACGATCGCCGTGGCCGGCGCGAGCGGCAATTTCCAGCTCAACGTGATGTTGCCGGTGATCGCGTACAATTTGCTGCAAAGTATAGAAATTCTCGCGAATGCCTCGCGCCTGCTCGCCGACCGCGCGATCGCGGGATTCAAGGTGCGCCGTGATCGTGTCGGCGAGGCGCTCGCGCGCAATCCCATCCTCGTCACCGCGCTCAATCCGGTGATCGGTTACGAGGCGGGCGCGGCCGCGGCGAAGCGTGCCTACAAGGAAGGTCGGGCTATCCTCGATGTGGCGCTGGAAACGACCGATTTGTCGAAGGCGGAACTGGAAAAGCTGCTCGATCCGGCCGCGTTGACGCGCGGCGGCGTGCACGGCGGCTCGTCGGGCGGGTAAAATGTGATGCAGTTTGTCGATGCGCGTCACAAATTCTGTTTTCCGTCCTTGCGCTCGTCGTGTTGCAAACGTATCTAGCGGGCCAATGCCGCGGCAGCCTCTTGCTGCCGCAGTCTTTTTTTACAGGGGCAAAGAACATGTTGTGGTTCAAACGGTTTTCCGTTTTCGCAGGGGTATGTGCACTCGCCGCGGGCGCGGTGCATGCGCAGAGCGTGGCGATCACCGGCGCGGATTTCGAATCCGGCGCGGCCGACGCCAAGCTGGCCGAGATTGCGCGCCAGGCTGCGGCGAGTGGCAAGACCGTCGTCGTGACGACGCCGCCATACTGGCAGGCAAAGGTGGCCGGCAAGATCCGTGCGGCAGCGCCGAGCGTGCAGGTGAAGACCAGCGATGCGTTCTTCGAGAACGTGCTCGTGCGCATCGTCGATGTCGAAAAGCCGAAGCCGGAAGCGGCTGTCGCGGCGAAGCCGGCGGCTCCGGCA
>NZ_DASVOK010000381.1:0-2692 GCF_036383415.1 Rudaea sp.
ACGCGGCGGACGCCTTGCATGCCTGCGGCGCGCTCGGCCCGTACATCGACAAGGCCGGGTTCGCGCGTCTGCTCCGCTTCGGGCTGTTGCCCGAGGGCACGCAGATGGGATTCACCGCGCTGCAGCTGGCCGACGGATCGAGCCTGCCGCTCGATCTGGGCAATGCCGACGCACGCGCGCAGTGGAACCGTGTCCTCGCCGGCCGCACGCTGCGCGAGGGACGTTACCTGCGCGGAGCGTTCTATCTCGGTTCGAACGCATTCTACGCTTGGCTGCGCGGCCTCGATGGCGCTGCCTTCGACGGTTTGTCGATGACACGCGTCTCTGATATTAACCAGCTCTACGGCGGACGCGAATCGCTCGACGCGTTGCAGCGCCGCGACGCGCGCTTCTTCAACACCTGCATGATGGCGACGCTGCTCGGCGCGGCGACCTCGGACGCGCTCGCCAACGGCCAAGTCGTCAGCGGCGTTGGCGGTCAGTACAACTTCGTCGCGATGGCGCATGCGTTGGCCGACGGACGCTCGGTCCTGCTGCTGCGCTCGACGCGCGAGAGCCACGGCAAAGTCGAGTCGAATATCCTCTGGGACTACGGTTACACGACCATTCCGCGTCACCTGCGCGACATTTACGTCACCGAGTACGGTGTTGCCGACCTGCGCGGCAAGTCGGACGAAGACTGCATCCTCGCCATGCTCGCGATCGCCGACGCGCGTTTCCAGGACGACCTCGTCGCCCAGGCCAAGGCCGCGGGCAAGCTGCGTCGTGATTTTGTGATACCTATCACATGTCGCGGAAATACAAGGGAAAGTCTCGCCACGGCGCTGAAGCATAGTGGACTGGCGGCGCACTTCCCGGAGTTCCCGTTCGGCAGCGACTTCGACGAAACCGAGCTGCGTCTACTGCCGGCGCTGACCCGGCTGAAGGCCTTGTCGACCAGCAAGCTCAAAATGGCATTTTTTTTGCTGTTGTCCTTTTTGTCGCCATCTCACGTCTCTGAAAGTGAAACGCTCATGGCCAGGTTGGGTCTGCAGCACCCGACGAGCTTCGCCGAGAAGGTAACGCGGCGACTGGTGCTCCGTGCGCTCGCCCGGCGGGGCCATGGCGATGCCCGGTAATCGTCGTGCATGAATTCCGTATGGATTCTTTTGTTGGGACACGGCGCGGGGAAAGGGCTATGGTGAATGCCGTGGCAAGCACCGGAAACGCAGCACCGCCACGGAAGACGTCCCGAATATTCGCCGCCGAGCAGCAAGGACAGCGTTAGACATCGGACAGCAGGCACATTCATCAGCTTTTGGGGAGCTCATGAATCAGGTCTTGGATCGTCTCGAAGCGATGTTGCCGGCGCAATCCGCGCCGGAGCCGGGTTCGTCGGTCGCCGAGCCGATTGTCCTGCGCGGCTGGCTGGACGGCCTGAAACTCGCCGACCGGCAGTTTGCGCTGATGCGCCTGCGCAACGCGCTGCGCGAATTCAATACCCTGCTCATGGCGCCGCGCCAGCGCTTGGCCATGCTCGAAATGTTCGAGCTGGCTGCCGCCGCCCTCATCGACGACGTGAAGAACGAAGTGCGCGAGTTTTTTCCGATGTCCTCCCAGCGCGTCGACGAAATACTTCTGGCCGACGAGATCGAGGGCGAATTGGGGCTGGGCTACATTGGGGTCGTCTGCGGTCTCGCCGAGCGCTCCGGCAAGGTGTCTTTCCTGCAGCGCGGCTGCGTGGCCAAGGCACTGGTGCGCGCGAGCGCATGCCAGAAGGGGCGCCTGTGGCTGGCCTGCCGCAGGCTCGCCGCGCCGGCTGCGGGGGTGTGGCTGCGCCTGCACGACCTGTTCGGCTTCGCCGTCGGCTGCGGTTGCGTCGACAGGGAGAGCACGCTGGCGCAGGGCGGCGCGCGGGCGAGTACGCGTTCGATCTACACGCAGGCACTGCTGCTCGCCTTCGCCAAGCCGAATCAGTTCACCCAGGCACGAAACCGGCAACTGCATACGAGCCTGCCGGTGCTGGCGTCGTGGTGCGAAGTACGTCGCGGTCGCGCAGTGAACGGCGCGATTGCGGTGTGCAGCACCAGCGACACGTCGCCGCCGGTCATGCCGGCCGAGGGATGGATGGATGCCGGCGCGGACTGGATGCTGGACATCCGCGCCCTGTTCGCACAACTGGACACGCTCGTCAGCGGCAGCCATGGGCAAGACGGGATCGTCGTGCATGCGTTGTATGGCAACGGCGTGGCGACTCTCGCCGTGGATCTCGTCGAGGCGCTCAGGCGCGTCTGGTCGGGTCACACGGAGCGCGAGTCCGTGCGTAGTGCGGATCAGGCCTGGCTCGAAACCGAAGTCGGCTTGGCGCACGTGCATTCCCATCTGACCGGTTGCCAGGACATGGAGTCCACCTCGCCGCTTGCCGGCGAAACCAGCCTGCCGGTCGCCAGTTGGGCGCTGCGCATGTCGACTCGCGCGGAGGCGAAGCATGCACGTGCGGAGGTGATCAACAGCAGCCGGCACGGTTATCGCCTGCGCTGGAAGCCCGGCGAGGATGCACGCGCGCGCGTCGGCGAACTGATCGCGCTGGCACCGATAACCCGTGGCGAGCGGCAATGGCGCTACGGCGCCTTGCGCTGGCTGCGCACGCAAGGCGACGCTGCGGTCGAGGCCGGCGTCGAACTGCTGCACTCGCCGATCCCGGTCGCGGTCT
>NZ_DASVOK010000382.1:0-1634 GCF_036383415.1 Rudaea sp.
GGCACCTTCTCGAAGATCAGCGCGACCGCGAACAACACGAGCGCGCAACCGGCAAGCGCGGCCCAGGTGATCGGCTCGCCCAAGAACAGCGCGGCCCAGATCAGCGCGAACAGCGGCACAAGGAAGGTCACCGTGACCGCGCGTTCGACCCCGGCAGCTCGCAGGATGCGGAAGTACAACGCATAGGCGATGCCGGTGCAGAGGATACCGAGCGCGATCAGGGCAAGGCCGACGTTGAGCGGCGGCAAGCTCGCCGGCGCGGTCGCGAGCGCGAGCGGCACCAGCGGTAGCGAGCCGCCGATCAGGTTGCCCGCGGTGATGACGAGCGGATCCGCGTCACCGTAACGCTGCTTGGCCATGATCGCGCCGACCGCGTACAGGAACGAGGCGAACAGCGCCGCAGCGAAGCCGATCGCGGTGGCCAGGCTCATCTCGAGGTGGCCGAACTTCGCCAGCGTGGCGACGCCGAGCACGCCGACGACCACGCCGGCCAGCTTCGATGCCGACGGCTGCGTGCCGCGCACCCACCCGATCAGCACGGCGAACAGCGGCACGGTCGCGTTGAGCACGGCGAGGTAGCCGGCCGGCAGCGAGCGCGCAGCCAGGGCGAAACAGCACAGCGGCAAACCCATGACGATGAAGCCGACGACGAGGTAATCGCGCCAGCGTGCGCGCCACTGCAGCGGCTTGCGCAGCAGCGCGAGCACGCCGAGCAGGGTCAGCGCGGCGAAGATCATGCGCCCGGCGCCGGTCATGCCCGCGCCGATCACCGGCACGGTGATGCGCTGGAACATGAAGGACGCGCCCCAGATCATGCCGAGCACGACGAGTTGGGCGAAGATGGAGGGATTCATCGGACACTCCTTGGGATCCACCGGCGCAAAATGGCGCGGGCAGTGATACGACATGCGCATCCTAAGCCTCGCGCGTGCGCGCGGGAAACGCTATTTTCTCGAGTCATCTGTGAGCTTTCCTCACAGATGTTAGACTGCCCGCCGGACCTTTCGCAGAGCCGCCCGCGCATGAATCCTTGGCACCGCCTGCCGCCGCTGCGTTCGCTGCGCGTGCTCGAGGCCGCCGTGCGTCACCAGAACTACACGCGCGCGGCGGACGAGCTCAGTCTCACCCACAGCGCGGTCAGCCACCAGATCCACGCGCTTGAGGCGACGCTCGGCATGCCGCTGCTGCAGCGCGCCGGGCGACAGATGCGCGCGACCGATGCCGGTCGCCAGCTTGCCCAGGACGTGCGTTCCGCGCTCGACCAGCTCGCCGCGGCACTGGAACGCCTGCGCGGCCAGGACAGTGCAAATTCGCTCACAGTCAGCGTGCTGCCCTCGTTCGCCGCGGCCTGGCTGGTCGCGCGTCTCGGCGGTTTCCTCGAACGCCATCCCGGCATCGAGCTGCGCCTCGAAAGCACGCCGACCGTCACCGATTTTCGCAGCGACGGCGTCGACGTCGCGATCCGCTACGGCACCGGCAACTACGAGGGCCTGATCAGCGAGAAGCTGTTCGACGACGAGCTGTTTCCGACCGTGAGTCCGGCGCTCGCGCGGCGCGTGCGCCTGCGCAATCCGGCCGACCTCGCGCGCGTGCCGCTGCTGCGCATCCGCCAGCAGCCGTGGACGCCGTGGTTC
>NZ_DASVOK010000383.1:0-2109 GCF_036383415.1 Rudaea sp.
TCGCTTCGATTCCCGATTCCCCACTTCTTTGGCGCAGCGGCGAATCTCGCGCCACGTTGCGCTCCCGATTGCCGATACCCCATTCCCGATTGCCGGCTCCGGCATGAGCCGCGCGACCACCGCCACGATCCATCTCGGCGCGCTGCGCCGCAACCTGGCGCGCGTGCGCGAGCGCGCACGCGGGGCCAAGATCATGGCCGTGGTCAAGGCCGACGGCTACGGCCACGGCCTCGAACGCGTCGCACGCGCCTGTGCGGACGCGGATGCACTCGGCGTCGCCGCGCTCGGCGACGGCCTGCGCCTGCGTTCGGCCGGCAACCGCCAGCGCATCGTCGTGCTGTCCGGGCCGGACGAGCCGGGCGATCTCGCCGAGTTCCGCCGCCTGCAGCTCGACGCGGTGATCCATCACGAATCGCAGCTCGCCTGGCTCGCCGCGGACCGCAGCGCATCGTCGAAAATCGGGCGACCGCTGCGCGTCTGGCTCAAGATCGACACCGGCATGCACCGGCTCGGGTTCGATCCGCAGAACATTGTGGAAATTTATACAAAACTGCAGGCACTGCCGAATATCGATCCCGACATCGTGCTGATGACGCACTTCGCCGCTTCCGACGAGTTCGACAACGGCCTCACTGCCGCGCAGATCGCGCGCTTCAAAGAGGCGACCGTCGAACTCGCCGGGGCGCGCGCGTTGGCGAACTCGGCCGGATTGCTCGGCTGGCCGACGGCATTCGATGCCGGGGCTGCGCGTGAGGATGGCTGGGTGCGAGTCGGCGGCCTGCTCTACGGTTTGTCGGTGGTCGAGGGCAAGATCGGCGCCGACCTGGGCTTCGAGCCGGCGATGACGCTGTCGACGCGCATGATCTCGGTCAAGCAGGTGCAGAAGGGCGAACGCATCGGCTATGCGGCGACCTGGGAATGCCCCGAAAACATGCCCATAGGCGTCGCCGCGATCGGCTACGGTGACGGCTATCCGCGCAGCGCGCAACCCGGTACGCCCGTGCTCGTCAACGGAGCGCGCGCCGCGATCGTCGGTCGCGTCTCGATGGACCTGGTCACGATCGACCTGCGCAACGTGTCGGCCGCGCAGGTCGGCGACCGCGTGACACTGTGGGGCTCGGAACTCCCCGTCGAAACCATTGCCGCGCATGCCGGGACGATCAGCTATGACCTGACCTGCGGCATGACGCGCAGGGTGCTGTTCGTCGAGGATGACCGTTAGCAGGATTGGTTGAAATGTGATGCATTTGGCGGAAATCGCGAGATGCAGACCGCGTGATTTTCGCTGCAAACATGCGATGGTGCACATCTGAGAGAATGGTACCGACCGCGCATCTGCGCGGTCGGGGGCGGAATCCAGCGTGCACCGGCGATGAGCGAAGTCACCCAACTCTTGCAGCGTACCAGCGCGGGCGATGCCGCCGCGCGCGAACCCTTGTACCGCCTGCTCTATCCCGAGCTGATGCGGCTCGCGCGCAGCCATCTGGCGCGCGCCGGCACGCTTTCGCTCGACGCGCCGGGCCTGCTCCACGATGCCTACCTGCGCCTGACCGCAAACCAGCTTCTGCCCGACACCAACCGGCGCGTGTTCTTTGCCTACGCCTCGCGCGTCATGCGCAGCGTCATCGTCGACTACGTGCGCGAACGCAATGCGCAGAAGCGCGGCGGCGGCGTGCAGAACGTGACCCTGACCGCCGGCCTCGCCGAGACGATCTTCACCGAACATTCGGTGACCGAGATCGAGCGTGCGCTCGTAGCGCTCGAGAGCCTCGACGCGCGCGCCTACCGCGTGGTCGAGATGCGTTACTTCGCCGGCCTGACCGAAGAAGACATTGCCGGAGTGCTCGAGGTCTCCGTACCCACGGTCAAGCGCGACTGGCGCAAGGCGCGTGCGTTCCTCTATGGGCAGCTGTGTTGATCGCCGGGTGACACGCGCGACCGCCAAATTGCGTCTTGCAATGCACGGGCGATGAACGTGCCGGGGGGCGCAGTGAGCGAAGACATTTCCGACGGGGAAGGCGGTGCGCGCGAAGCGTGGCACGAGGCCATGCGCGTGTTCGACGATTGGGCCGACGCGGATGCGCCACGCCAGGCGCAGCTGGTCGCCGC
>NZ_DASVOK010000384.1:0-5581 GCF_036383415.1 Rudaea sp.
TGTAGGCGGTCAATTCACGGCGCAGCGTGTTGTTGTATGCAAATGGGAATTTCTCGGCTTCGGGTTCGAGGAAGAAGTCGAACGGATTGAGCACCGCCATCTCGGCGACGAGATCGACTTCGACGCGGAACTCGCGCGTCGGCTCGGGAAACACCAGGCGCGCAAGCCAGTTCGACTGCGGATCCTGCTGCCAGTTGATGAAATGGCCGAACGGCTCGACGTTGAGCGAGTAGGAAAGGATGCGCGTGCGGCTGTGCGGCGCAGGCCGCAGCCGCACCGTTTGCGGACCGAGATGCACGAGCCGGTCGTAGCGATAGTGCGAGACGTGGTTCAGCGCGACATGGATCGACATGCTCAACCCCACGGTTTTGGCATGCCACCCACGATAGCAAAAATTTGCTGCAGTGCAACGAAAAAATTCGGACCGCAGCCAGGAACGCTGCGAACGCGATTGACCGCCCGCTATTTCTTGCCGAATTCGCCCTTGGCCTGGACGATCGTCGAACCGTCCGGCTGCGGCGTGCCGAACTTCTGCAGCGCAGTGCGGATCGTCGCATCGCCGCGTGAGGAGAGTTGGGCGGCCGCGTCGTAGGCCGTCTTCGTCGCCTTGAACGTGCCGTTGATCTGCAGCGGGCCGCCGAGGTCGTTGAGCACGCCGATGATGCTGCCGTCCGGATCGGTGCCGAGATTCCATTCCATGTCGCCGAGTGCCGCCTGGCGCGCGCCGGATACGGTGATGCCGTGCCAGACCAGCTTGCCTGCGATCGCTGCAGGCCACAGGCCTTCGCGCAGGCTGAGGCGCGAAAAGTTGCCGTCGACGTCGCCGCCGACTTCGATGCCGGGCAGACGGATCAGCGGCGTCAGCAGCGAGGCCGGGAACCTGAGTTGCGCGTCGCTCAGGTCGAGCGCGCGTTCGGCGCCGAGCTTCCATTTTGCCGACAGGTGCGCGGAACCAGCGTCGTTCTTCAGGGTGCCGCCCACGCCGCCGTCGGGCGCGGTATCGAACGTCGCTTCGACATTACCGAGCAGGTCGTGCGAAACCGACTGGGTTGCCGCGTTGTTCCAGTGCAGATCGCCGCGCGCCTCGGCGGGCGTGCCGTTGCGCACGGCGAGGTGCACCAGCTTGCCCTCGATGTCGCCCGTCAGCGTCGCGTTCGGCAGGCGCAGGATCGTCGCCATGAGTTGCGCCGGCAGCTTGTAGGCGAGGTCGTTCAATTCCGCATCGCGCGTCGGCGCGAGCTTGATCGCGCCGCTGAACTGCGCGGCGCCACCGGTGTTCTTCAACGTGCCGGCAACCTTGCCGTCGTCGGTCGTGTCGAACGCCGCCTCGACCACGCCGAGGTCGGTGTCGGCGAGCTTGGCCTTGATCCAGCGCGCTTTGCCTTGGCGCAGCAGGGTCGGCCAGCCGTCGAGCAGGGTGAGGCTCGCGGCGCTGCCGTCGATATCGCCCTCGGCCTTGCCCTGGATATGCAGCATGTCGGCGGCTGCGCTCGCGGGCAGGCTGAAGCCGAGATTGTCGAAGCGGTTGCCGGCGGGTGAGCGGTCGAGCGTGCCCGAGGCCTTGAGCGTGTCGCCCTTGATCGTGAAGTCGGCGACGCGGCGGCCTTCGAGCAACGGCTTGAAATGCAGATGCCAGTCGACCTGGCCGAGCGGGCGTTCGCGCACGGCGATGCTGCCGGCGTGGCCGTTCCAGATCGTGCCGGAGAGATCGGACAGCGTCACCGTCTTCGACGGCTTCATCAGGTACTTGTAGCCGATGCTGGCCGGCAGAAAAAACACCGCCGCCGCGGCGGCAACGATCAGCAGCAGGACGAAGACGAGAAAACGGCGCATGGGTGGGTTCCGAAAAGGGCTGGTGAATTCTAGCTACATCAGTGCTTTCAGGCGGTAGAGCAAATCCTGCGCCGCACGCGGTGTCAGCGCATCGACGTCAATCTCGCGCAGCGCGTCTTCGACCGCGCTCGGCCTGGCAAGTTCGAACAGGCCGAGCTGTGGAGAGGATTCTTTTTCCGCGGCGCGAGAGGTGGGCGCGCGTTGCGCTGTGCTCTCCAGCGTGGCCAGATGTTTGCGCGCATCGGTGATCACCGCTTTCGGCACACCGGCAAGTGCAGCGACGTGCAGGCCGAAGCTGCGGCTGGCCGGGCCTTCCTTGACCGCATGCATGAACACGAGCTGGTCGTCGTACTCGACCGCGTCGAGATGCACGTTGGCGATGCCCGGATACTGCGCGGCCAGTTCGGTCAGCTCGAAATAATGCGTCGCGAACAGCGTGAACGCATGGTTCTTGATCACGAGCTGCACCGCGCAGGCTTGCGCCAGGGCGAGGCCGTCGTAGGTCGAGGTGCCGCGGCCGACCTCGTCCATCAGCACGAGGCTGTGCCTGGTCGCATTGTGCAGGATGTTTGCGGTCTCGCTCATCTCGACCATGAAGGTCGATTGGCCGCGCGAAAGATCATCGCCCGCGCCGATGCGGGTGAAGATGCGATCGATGGTCCCGATCGTCGCCGCGTCGGCCGGCACGAAGCTGCCGATATGCGCGAGCAGCACGATCAGTGCGTTCTGGCGCATGTAGGTCGACTTGCCGCCCATGTTCGGGCCGGTGATGATCAGCATGCGGCGTGCGTCGTCGAAGACGAGATCGTTCGGCTCGAACGGGTCGCTGCGCACCTGCTCGACGACCGGATGGCGGCCGCGCACGACGTGGATTCCCTCGGACTCGACCAGCCGCGGCGCGCGCCAGTTCAGCGCATCGGCGCGGTCGGCGAGTGCGGCGAGCACATCGAGTTCGGCGATCGCCGATGCGGCTTGTTTCAGTGCGGCGAGGCGTTCGATCAGGAAATCGAGCAGCGCCTCGTACAGTGCGCGTTCGCGCATCAGCGCGCGCTCGCGTGCGGACAGCACCTTGTCCTCGAACGATTTCAATTCTTCGGTGATATAGCGCTCGGCGCCCTTGAGCGTCTGCCGGCGCGTGTAGTGCGTCGGCGCCTTGTCGGCCTGGCCCTTGTTGATCTCGATGTAATAGCCGTGCACGCTGTTGTAGCCGACCTTGAGCGTCGGGATGCCGGTCGCGGCCTTTTCGCGTTCCTCAAGATCGATAAGGAACTGGTTTGCGTTGGTTGACAGCGTACGCAGTTCGTCGAGTTCGGCGTCGTAGCCCGATGCGATCACGCCGCCGTCGCGCAGCAGCGCGGGCGGCTGTTCGAGCACGGCGTGGGCGAGATGCTGCGCGGTGTCGGCATGTTCGCCGAGGTGGTCGAGCAGGGAGGCTAGCAGCGGACTGTCGCAACTCTTCAGCGCGTCGCGCAATGCGGGCGTTGCGAGCAAGCCGTCGCGCAAAGTCGAAAGATCGCGCGGTCGCGCCGAACGCAGCGCGACGCGCGCGAGGATGCGTTCGAGATCACCGATGCCGCGCAGCACCTCGCGCAAGCCGTCGAAGCGGTGTTGCTCGATCAGGCTCTCGATCGCCTGATAGCGTTTGCGCAAAACATTGCGATCGCGCAGCGGCCGATGCAACCAGCGGCGCAGCGTGCGCGCGCCCATCGGCGTGATCGTCGCATCGAGCACGCCGAGCAACGTGTGTTCGTTGCGGCCGCTCGGATGCGTGTCGAGTTCGAGATTGCGCCGCGTCGCCGCATCGAGCGCGATCGTTTCGTCGGGGTTTTCCGAAGCGAGGCCAGATAGATGTGGCAACGCCGATTTCTGCGTTTCGCTGACATAGCCGAGCAGCGCGCCGGCCGCGGCGATCGCAAGCGGCATCGCTTCGACGCCGAAGCCGGACAGGTCGCGCGTGCCGAAAAACTTGTTGAGCTGGCGCTGTGCAGTCTCTGTGTCGAAATGCCACGGCGCGCGCTTGCGCAGACCGGGCAGGGCGGCGACGAAATTCGGCCAGGCGATGTCTTCGCTGACCAGAGTTTCCGCCGGCGCGAGGCGCGCGAGTTCAGAAGCGAGTTGTTCGGCATTCGCCGCTTCGCTGAGCAGGAATCGTCCGCTCGCGAGATCGACCCACGCAAGGCCATAGGTCGCCTTGTCCGCGGCAATCGCGAGCAGAAGATTGTCACGCCGCTCCTCGAGCAGCGCCTCGTCGGTCACCGTACCCGGCGTGACCACGCGCACGACCTTGCGTTCGACGAGGCCCTTCGCCAGCGCCGGATCGCCGATCTGCTCGCAGATCGCCACCGACTCGCCGAGCTTGATCAACTTGGCGAGATAACCTTCGACCGAATGGAACGGCACGCCGGCCATCGGAATCGGCGCGCCGGCCGAGGCGCCGCGCTGGGTCAGTGTGATGTCGAGCAGCCGCGCGGCCTTGCGCGCGTCGTCGTAGAACAGCTCGTAGAAGTCGCCCATGCGGAACAGCACCAGCGTGTCCGGATATTCCGCCTTGGCGGCGAAATACTGGCGCATCAGCGGCGTGTGCTGGGCGAGGTCGTCGCGGGTCATCGTGGCCTTGTGGTTTATGCTGTGCTTGCCGAGGAGACTTCCTTCCTCGAAAGTCCGAGCATTGTAGTGGAGTTGCCCATGTCTTCGTCCCCGGACGTTCATCAAACCGGCGCCAGCGACCGCGAGCTCAACGAACTCGCGCAGACGATCGCGACGATCTTCGTCCAGCGTGCTGCGACGCTGGCCACGGCGGAGTCGTGCACGGGCGGCTGGATCGCGAAGACGCTGACCGATGTCGCCGGCTCGTCGGTGTGGTTCGAATGCGGCGTCGTCACCTACAGTTACGAGGCCAAGGAGTCGTTGCTCGGCGTGCGCCCGGAAATACTCGCGCAGCACGGCGCGGTGAGCCGCGAATGCGTGGTTGAGATGGTCGCCGGCGCGCTCGCGCGCTTCGGCGCGACGGTGGCGGTGGCGGTCACCGGCATCGCTGGTCCGACTGGCGGCACGCCGGACAAACCGGTCGGCACGGTGTGGATCGGCTGGAAGCGCCGCGGCGGCTATGCGCACGCGGAGCTGTTTCATTTCGACGGCGATCGCGAGGCGGTGCGCCGACAAACTGTCGCCGCGGCGCTGCGCGGCGTGCAGAAAATTCTTACAAGCTGACGCGCGAATTCGCGCATGCGTCGGCACTCCCGGGTGTGGGATACTTCACAGCGTCGCAATCCGTGAGATCGGCGCAACGCACGATCCCGCCCACAGAAAATCTACTTTGAGGTATCCGCAATGGACGACAACAAGCGCAAGGCGCTTTCCGCCGCACTCGGCCAGATCGAAAAGCAGTTCGGCAAGGGCGCGGTCATGCGCATGGGCGACCGCACGGTCGACGCGGTCGAGGCGATCCCGACGGGTTCGCTGATGCTTGATCTCGCGCTCGGCATCGGCGGACTGCCGCGCGGTCGCGTCGTCGAAATCTACGGGCCGGAATCCTCGGGCAAGACGACATTGACGCTGCAGGTCGTCGCCCAGGCGCAGAAGCTTGGCGGTACCTGCGCGTTCATCGATGCGGAACATGCGCTCGATCCGATCTACGCCGAGAAGCTGGGCGTCAAGGTCGAGGATCTTCTGCTGTCGCAGCCCGACACCGGCGAACAGGCGCTCGAAATCGCCGACATGCTGGTGCGCTCCAGCGCGATCGACGTGA
>NZ_DASVOK010000385.1:0-1562 GCF_036383415.1 Rudaea sp.
CGTACCGCAGGCGTCCCGGTTCGGTGAAGGTGGGCATCGAAGCACATCGCGATGTTGCGCAACAGGAAGCGCCCGCGCGGACTGGCGACGAGGCGCGCGGGTTCGACCGCGATCAGGCCGTCGCCCGCGAGCGCGCGCAGGCGCGCGAGATCGGCGACGAAATACGCGGCAAAATTGATGCGGTGGCGCGCCTCGAATGCGGGGATATCGAGCAGGCCGTGACACATTAGTTGCTGGATCACATCGGCGCGCAGCAGATCGTCCTCGTCGAGTTCGATGCCGCGTACGACCGGCAGGCGTCCGGCGTCGAGCCGGGCGTAGTAGCTGACGAGGTCGCGCGCGTTCTGGCTGAAGCTCGCGCCGATGTGCGAGATCGAGCTGACGCCGAGGCCGACCATGTCGCAGTTCGCGCAGGTCGAATAGCCCTGGAAATTGCGCTGCAGCGTGTCGGCGTCCTGCGCGCGCGCGAGGTCGTCGTCGGGACGCGCGAAGTGGTCCATGCCGATGTAGCGGTAGCCGGCGGCGGTCAGTGTTTCGACCGTGAGCGCGAGCAGTTCGAGGCGCGCCGCCGCGCTCGGCAGGTCGGCCGCTTCGATCTGGCGCTGCGCCGGGAAACGCTCGGGCAGGTGCGCATAGGCATAGGTGGCGATGCGGTCGGGCGCGAGCGCGATGACCTGTTCGAGCGTGCGGCGGAAATTCTGCGGCGTCTGTTTCGGCAGGCCGTAGATCAGGTCGACGCTGGTCGAGCGGAAGCTGCTCGCCTTCGCCGCATCGAGCACCGCGCGCGTCTGTTCGACCGACTGGATGCGATTGATCGCGGCCTGCACCACGGGATCGAAATCCTGGATGCCGACCGAGACGCGGTTGAAGCCGTGCGCGGCGAGCATGCGCACGTAGTCCGGGCCGCACCAGCGCGGATCGAGTTCGATGCCGAATTCGCGCTCGGCCTCGTGGCTGAAGGAGAAGTGCGCGGCGAGCGAGTCGAGCAGTTCGGCCATCTGCGCCGCATCGAGGAAATTCGGCGTGCCGCCGCCGAAATGCAGCTGCACGAGCGGGCGGTCGCGGTCGAACAGCGGAGCGGTGAGTTCGATCTCGCGATACAGGCGGGCGAGATAGACGTCGGCCTTCGAACGATCGCGCGTGATCACGCGCGTGCAGCCGCAGTAGAAGCACGGACTCGTGCAGAACGGCACATGCACGTAGAGCGAGAGGCGGCGCGGGATCGGATCTTCGTTCGAGGCGCGGGCGATGCCGCGCAGCGTTTCCTCGCCGAAGCCGTTGCGGAAATTCGGCGCGGTCGGATACGAGGTGTAGCGCGGCCCGGCGACATCGTAGCGGGCGATCAGGTCGGCGTCGAACGCAGCTGCGGTGGTAGTGGAAGCGATCATGCCGCCATCGTGCCGTCTGTGTCGGCGGCCGGCATTGACCCAGGTCAAGGCTGCCGCGTCAATGCGTCGACGGCAGGCAATCGAACGGCAGCCACGCATGCAGCCAATGCGCGCCGGGCAGCCACGGTCCGGCGAGGGTGAGCGCGGCGCCGGCGAACAGGACGAAGCCGGCAG
>NZ_DASVOK010000386.1:0-13574 GCF_036383415.1 Rudaea sp.
CCGAGAAACTGTCTGCGCGAAAACGTTTGCATGTACTACCTCTGCGAAAACTGTGGACTGCCTTGGAATGAAGAAATTCTCGTCGTGCTCCGACGACTCAATGCGTACCGGCGCCGCGCCGATTCTTCAGATACAGTGCGAGCAACGCGAACGCGACGATCAGAATCACGGGCAATACGGTCATGAAGCGCAGCGTCTGCTGCGGCCCCGCGGTGTCGATCGAGTGGCCCATGATCGGCAGCACGAACGACGTGCCCACCATGCCCGCGCCGCCAAGCACCGACAGGCCCAGCGCACCTGTCTTCGACAGGTATTCCGAGACAAAGCCGAGCATTGTTGGCCAGAAGTAACAGACGCCGACGGCGAAGACGATCGCCGCGAACAGCGTGGCGCCGGTGCCCCCTGCCGTGCTGTAGAGATACAGCCCGATCGCGGAAATGATCGCCGAGACGAGCAGCACGCCGACCGTGCTGAGCCTGTGCACGAGCGGGCCGGCGAAGTAGCGCCCCAGCGCCATGATACCGGTGACGACGACGAGCACGATCAGCGGATCGATGCCGGTCTTGTCGAGCAGCGCGCCGGTGAACTGGTTGGTGCCCAATTCGGTGGACGCAGTCAGGAACATGCAGAACACCATGAACGGAAACAGCAGGCTGGTCTTGTTGACGACGAGTGACTCGACCACGATCGCCACGAGCACCAGTGCGAGCACGACCCAGGTCGAAGTCGCGCCGAAGTCGATCGCGATCGGCACCGACGTGGCGAGTATCATGAAACCGACCAGCGCGATGATCGTGCACGGCGCGCCGGTGTTGCGGAACATGTCGCGGTAGGACACGCCGCTGGTCACGCGCTCGGTCTCGGGCACCGTTTCGCCGAAGAACAGCCAGCCGTACAGCGCGAGCGGAACGAACAGCACCATGGCCAGCGCCTGCCACGGCAGATTGAGCTGCGAGACGAGCAGCCACGACAGGATGCCGCCGACGACGATGCCGCCCGGGAACCATACATGGAAGCGGTTGAGCATCTTGGTCTTGTCGTCCGGGAACAGCGTGGTGACCAGCGGATTGCACGCCGCCTCGACGCTGCCGTTGGCGAAACCGATGAACACGTTCGCCGCGAACAACAGCGTCTTGTCCTTGGCGAACAGCAGCACGACGAGGCCGACCAGATGGCAGACGAAGGCGATGCGCAACACGTTGCGCGTCTTCACCTGATCGATGATCGCGCCGCCGAGAAACGTGGCGACGGCGAAGCCCCAGAACGCCGGGCCGAACGCCCAGCCGATCTCTTCGCGGGTCAGTCCGTAGCTGTCGTGGAACACGCCTTCGATCTTCGCGCGCAGCGCGAACGTCAGCGAAGTGACGAGCAAGGCGAGGCAGGAGGCGACGAACAGGCGCGACGCGTTGACCGGCTTCGCCACTTGCGTTCCCGCGATGGAATTTTCGATCGGTATCGACATCGATGCACTTCCCCAGAATTAATCGAGCTTGCGAACCCAGATGTTGCGGAAACTGATCGGCGGCGACGGATCGCCATGCGCCTGCAGCTTGATCGCAGCCTCGGCGTAAGGCTTGTACTTCGGCTTGCCGATGTAGGTGGTCTCGCCGGCGAGCTCGCGATGATTCTGCACGAGCACGCCGTTGTGCAGTACGGTCACATAGGCCGGCGATTTCAACGCGCCGTCGGCGGCGAACACGGGCGCGGTCCAGACGATGTCGTAGACCTGCCACTGGCCCTGCGGACGCATCGCATTGACCAGCGGCGGCGCCTGCTTGTACACGCTCGCGGCCTGGCCGTTGACATAGGTCTTGTTGTTGAACGAATCGAGGATCTGCACTTCGTAGCCCTCGTCACCCTTGCCAGTCGAAGCGAGGAACACGCCGCTGTTGCCGCGCAGTTGACCTTCGCCGGTAAGCCCTTCGGGTTCGAGCCATTCCAGATGCAATTGATAATTCTTGAAGTGCTGCTTGGTCTGGATGTTGCCTGTGGATTTGTCCACGGTGACGATGCCGTCGTGCACCTTCCAGCGTGCGGGCGAGCCGTCCTTGACTGTTTCCCACTGATCGAGATTGTGTCCGTCGAACAGCACGATCGCATCCGACGGCGCGGCGCCCGCGGCATTACTCGGCGTGATCACCGGCGGCACCGGCTCCCACTGCTCGGTAGCTTTCGGGTCGGTCGGTTCCGGCGCATTCTCCACGACGCGAACCTGCGCGTGTGCTGACGATTTGCATGCAAGCAGGAGAACAAACGATGCCACGATCGCGGACGCAAGGGTTTTCATGTCGTGAACTCTCATTTTTATCGATCCAATAGTTACACCGAACAAATCCCGAATGCTTCAGCCTGCGACACGGATACGTCGGGGCGCGTCGGCGAGAATTCGTGCGCAATGTAGCCCGCGTAGTTCAAATCGGCGATCGCGGTCGCGATGGCGCGATAGTTGAGTTCCTGCGTGTCGTTGATCTCGTGCCGGCCGGGGACGCCACCCGTGTGGAAATGACCGATCCAGGCGATGTTGTCGCGGATCGTGCGGATCACGTCGCCTTCCATGATCTGCATGTGGTAGATGTCGTAGAGCAGCTTCACGTTCGGTGAGCCGATGTCTTTCATCACGGCCGCGCCGAACGCGGTGTGATCGCCCTGGTAGCCATGGTGGTCGACCTTGCTGTTGAGCAACTCGACACAGATGGTGATGCCGTTTTCCGCCGCCAGCGGCGCGATCTTCGACAAGCCGGCGACGCAGTTTTCCCGCGCCCTGCCCTCGTCGATCGCCGGATTGCGGTTGCCGAACATCGCGATCAGGTTCTTCACGCCGGCCTGCTTCGCCAGCGGAATAGCCGTCTCGAGTTCCTTGAGCAGCAGTGCGTGGTTGGCCGGATCGTTGAATCCGGTCTGGATGAATTTCTCGCGCCGGCTCGCATAGCCCATCGACACGGCCAGGCCGCTGTCGTTCACGATCGACCATTCGTCCGGATAGATCAGGTCGATGCCGGCAAAGCCCATGCCCTTCAGGCTGCGGCACAGTTCGGGCAGCGGTGCCTTCGAGGTCCAGCGACACAGGGACTGCTTGAGCCGGCCCGGCGCCTTCGCCGGCGTCGCCTTCGCCGGCTCGACCGCCGCCAGCGTCGACGCAATTCCCGCACCCGCGAGAGCCGCGATCCTGCCCAGCGCGGCGCGCCGATGGCTGACTTTCGTTTCCGATGACACGCCTGCCTCCGCTATCGAACGATTCAAGCCTACCCGCAGGCTTCTCTAATGGTGACCGGGTTGGCCCTGCTTCGACAGGGCACCTCGAAAAACCTACTGCGCTCGACAATTTGCGCGCCGGCGGTGCTCGGAATCCTCATGTACATCTGAGTACATTCCGGTTCCTGCGCTCCGGCGACGCGCAAATTCTCTTCGCTCGCTACGGTTTTTCGAGGCGCCCGACAGAGTGGTACCGATGACATGCCAAGACGAGAACTTGCACAATCGCGAAAATTCTTTCACGCCGCGCTGCAGCAAGAAAAGAAAAAGCCCCCGTTCTTGCCGCTGCACGAACGAGGGCTTTGTGCTCGAAAAACCCTTATGCGGACTGCAATCGCAGTTGTGGCGACGCGTGCGACAACACCGACAGGCCGCGCTCTACGGCCGCCGTGCCGCTGCGCGCGAGTTCGACGATTTCGCCGATCTTCGCGAACGCCGCGAGGAATTCGCCGACCTCGGCGCCGCTGCCGGTGAACTCGATCGTGCGCACGCTGCCGGTGATGTCGATCACCTGTGCGCGCGGATACTTGCGCAACGCGCCGACGAAGGCGCCGAGCGCTTCGGCGCGCACTTCGAGCTTGAGTATCAGCAATTCGGTTTCGATATGGTCGAGGCTGGTCAGGTCAGCAATCTCGAGCACGTCGATGAGCTTGCGCGATTGCTTGATGATCTGGTCGATCACCGCGTCGCTGCCCGCGGTGACGAGGGTCAGCCGCGAGATGGCTTCGTCGTGGGTGGGCGCGACGGTGAGCGACTCGATGTTGTAGCCGCGCGCGGAAAACATGCCGGCGACACGGGCGAGCGCGCCGGCTTCGTTCTGCAGGAGGATCGAGATAATGCGACGCATCAGAACATCTCCGCCGGACCGACTTCCTGCCCGGTCGGCTTCTGCCGCGACGGGATGAAATCGCCGGTGATCATTTCGGCATAGGCCATGCCGGGGCCGACCATCGGGTAGACACCGGCGTCGGCATCGATGATGACTTCGAGGAAGGCCGGACCGTCGAACGCGACGAATTCGGCGATCACGCGCGGCAGGTCTTCCGGTTTGTCGAGGCGTTGTGCCCATGGAAAACCGTCGGCCTGCGCGGCCTTGACGAAATCCTTCTTGTGCAGGCTCTTGTCGCTCGCCGAGAAGCGTCCCTTGAAGAACAGCTTCTGCCACTGCCGCACCATGCCATCGCCGAAGTTGTTGAGCACGACGACCTTGATTGGCAGGTTGTACGTGGTCACCGTTTCCAGCTCGCCGAGATTCATGCGGATCGAAGCGTCGCCGTCGATATCGATCACGATCGCATCGCGCCGTGCGAATGCCGCACCGATCGCCGCCGGCAGGCCGAAACCCATCGTGCCCATCGAACCCGAGGTGAGCCACAGCCGCGGCTCGCAAAAATCGAAGTACTGCGCCGCCCACATCTGATGCTGGCCGACGCCGGTCGCGATGACCGCATTTCCCTGCGTGTGCTTGTTGATCTCCTCGATCACCGCATACGGCTGGATAACGGCGGCCTTGCGGTCGAAGTTCATCGCATAGGTTTTCTTCAACTCGGCGATGTGCGCATGCCAGTTCGCGAACACGCCCCTCCCTTTCGGATCGGAGCCGCCGCCTTTGTCGAACACGTTCAGGCCGTATTCGCGCAACGCATCGAGCGCGCGCTTCAAGTCGCCGAGGTGATGCCAGTCGACACGCTTGACCTTGTCGATTTCGGCCGGGTCGACGTCGAGATGGGCGATGAACTTCGCGCCCGCGGCGAACTTGTTCGGCACGCCGGCCACGCGATCGTCGAAGCGGCTGCCGACCGCGATGAGGAAATCGCAATCCTCGGTTGCGTAGTTCGCGAACGCGGTGCCGTGCATGCCGAGCATGTGCAGCGACAGCGGCTGAGTCGTGTCAGCCGCGCCGATGCCCATCAACGTCGTCACCACCGGGATGCCGAACGCTCCGGCGAATTCACGCAGCGCCTGCGCGGCTTCGGCAGCGATCACGCCGCCGCCCGCGTAGATCAGCGGGCGCTTGGCCTTGGCGAACGCATCGAAGAATGTCTTCTTCGCTTCGTCATCCAAGGCTGACCTGGCGATGTCGTCCAGGCGCGCACGATATCCCGGCAGCTGCAGCCGGCTCGCGCCGTCGAAGACGAGATTGGTGTTCTGCACGTCCTTCGGAATATCGACGACGACCGGCCCCGGTCGCCCCGTACGCGCGATCTCGAACGCCGAGCGCAGCGTCGCCTCGAGCTTGGCCGCGTCGGTGACGAGGAACACGTGCTTGGCGCAGGCCGCCATGATGTTGCTGATTGGCGCTTCCTGGAAACCGTCGCTGCCGATCGCCGCCGTCGGCACCTGGCCGCAGATGACGACGATCGGAATCGAATCGGCCATCGCGTCGCGCACCGGCGTAACCGTGTTCGTCGCACCGGGACCCGAAGTGACGATCGCCACGCCGACCTTGCCCGACGCGCGCGCATAGCCTTGCGCCATGAAGCCTGCGCCCTGCTCGTTCGCCGGCACGATCAGCGGCAGCGGCTCGCTGCCGTCGGTACGCTTGTGCTCGTGGTTGTAGCGGAACACCGCATCGTAGACCGGCAGGATCGCACCGCCCGAATAACCGAATACGACATCGACGCCCTCGTCGGCGAGCACCTGTACGACGATGTCCGCGCCGCTGAGGTTCTTGCCGGCAAGCGGATGCGTGCCTTGTGGATGCGTATTCGGTATCTGTGACGGTTTCAGTTGTGCGTTCACGGTCTTTGCTCTCTATCTTCCCTTCTCCCACTGGGGAAGGTGCCCGAAGGGCGGATGAGGGAAAGGCATTGCAAATGTTGAAGCGGCAGCGATTCGTGCGAGGCTTTTCCCTCATCCGGCGCTGCCGCGCCACCTTCTCCCGGCGGGAGAAGGTAAGCAATGTCACTTTTGCTGGTTGAGCCACACCATTTTCTCGCGCAACTGCGCGCCGATCTTTTCGATCGGATGGTCGAGATCGGCCTGCTTGAACTTCTTGTAGTTCGGCAGGCCGGCCTTGTACTCGGCGGTCCAATTTTTGGCGAAGGTGCCGTCCTGGATGTCCTTCAATACCGCCTTCATGCGCTCCTTGGTCGCCGCATCGACGATGCGCGGGCCGCTGACGTAGTCGCCGTACTGCGCGGTCTCGGAAATGAAGGTCAGCATCTTGGTGATGCCGCCCTGATAGAGCAGATCGACGATCAGCTTCAGCTCGTGCAGCACTTCGTAGTAGGCAATCTCCGGACGGTAGCCGGCTTCGACCAGCGTCTCGAAGCCCTTCTGCACCAGCTCGCTGGCACCGCCGCAGAGCACGGCCTGCTCGCCGAACAGGTCGGTCTCGGTCTCTTCCTTGAAGTCGGTTTCGATCAGCAGCGCGCGCGCGCCGCCGAGGCCGGCAGCGTAGGCCATCGCCTTGTCCTTGGCCTTGCCGGTGACGTCTTGGTAGACCGCGTACAGGCACGGCACGCCGCGGCCGATTTCGTACTCGGTGCGTACGAGATGGCCCGGGCCCTTCGGCGCGACGAGGATCACGTCGATGTCGGCGCGCGGCGCGATCGTCTTGAAGTGCACGTTGAAACCGTGCGCGAACAGCAGCGCCGCGTTCGGCTTGAGGTTCTTCTCGATCGCGTTGACGTAAAGGTCGGGCTGGACCATGTCCGGGGTCAGCACGGCGACGAGATCAGCCTGCTTCACCGCTTCAGCCGGTTCGACCACGGTGAAGCCGTCGGCCTTGGCCGTCGCGGCCGTAGCGCCGCCGGCGCGCAGGCCGACGATCACGTCAAGGCCCGAGTCGCGCAGGTTCAGCGCATGCGAGCGGCCCTGACTGCCGTAGCCGAGGATGGCGATCTTCGACTTCTCGAGCGCCGCGGTGGTGATGGTGGGGGTAGCGGTAGACATTTTCGATTTCTCCACAAAGATAAAAAGCAAACAAGTTTCGGAAGGGGTAAAAAATTCAGATTTCCATCACCGCGCCGCGCGATGCCGAGCCGACGCTCTTCGCGTACTTGGCGAGGATGCCGCGCTTGACCTTCGGTTCGGGCGCGACCCAAGCCTTGCGCCGCGTCTCGAGGTCGGCGTCGGTCTCGATCACGCGACGTTCGCCGTCGATCACGATCGTGTCGCCGTCACGCAGCAGGCCGATGCCGCCGCCCTTCACCGCCTCTGGCGCGATATGGCCGACCATGAAGCCGTGCGTCGCACCGCTGAAGCGGCCGTCGGTGATCAATGCGACATCGTCGCCGAGCCCGCGCCCGACCAGCGCCGCGGTCACGGCGAGCATCTCGCGCATGCCGGGTCCGCCGGCCGGACCTTCGTTGCGGATCACGACCACGTCGCCGGCCTTGATCTCTCCGGCCTGCACGGCCTTGAACGTGTCTTCCTCGCTCTCGAACACGCGCGCCGGACCGGAAAACTTGAGCTTGCCCTTGCCGGCGAGCTTGAGCACGCAGCCTTCGGGCGCAAGATTGCCGTAGAGGATCGAATAGCCGCCACGCGGCTTGAACGCCTTCTCCACCGGCACGACAACCTGCTGACCGGTCGGCGCTGGCGCGGCCGTGTCGATTTCCTCGAACAGCGTCTTGCCGGTCATCGTCGGCGCGTCTTCGATCAGCTTGGCCGCGCGCAACTCGCGTAATACCTGGGTCAATCCGCCCGCCGCGGTCATCTCGATCGCGGTGTACTTGCCGCCCGGCATGAGGTCGGCGATCACCGGCGTCGTCTTCGACGCGGCTTCGAAATCCTCGATCGTCAGCGGCACCTCGGCCTCGCCCGCGATCGCGAGCAAGTGCAACACTGCGTTAGTGGAACCTGCGGTTGCGTTGGCGACGCGCGCCGCATTGAGGAACGAGGTCCGGCTGAGCACGTCGCGCGGACGCAGGTTGCGCTTCAGATTCTCGACCGCGATTTCGCCGCAGCGTCTGGCCACTTCGCGTTTGTACGGATCGGTCGCGGCGACGTCGTTGAAACCGAGCGGCGACAGGCCGAGCGTCATCAGCATCATCGCCATCGTGTTCGCGGTGAACTGGCCACCGCAGGCGCCGGCGCCAGGACACGCCTTGCTTTCGACGTCGTGCAGCCGATTGTCATCGATCTTGCCGGCGCCATGCGCGCCGACGGCCTCGAACACCTGCTGGATCGTGATCGACTTGCCGTCGAGCGTGCCGTGATCGATGCTGCCGCCGTACAGCGCGACGCCCGGGATGTTGAGGCGCGCGAGCGCCATCGCCGCCGCCGGAATCGTCTTGTCGCAGCCGCACAGCACGACCATCGCGTCGAGCGAGTGGCCGTCGACCGCGAGTTCGATCGAATCGGTGATCACCTCGCGGCTGATCAGCGAGGCGCGCATGCCCGGCGTGCCCATCGCGATGCCGTCGGTGACCGCGATCGTGTTGAATTCGATCGGCGTGCCGCCCGCCGCACGCACGCCTTCGGCGACGTGCTCGGCGAGTTCGCGCAGGTTGAGGTTGCACGGCGACACGTTCGACCAGGTGTGCACGACGGCGACGAGCGGCTTTTTGATCGCGGCTTCGTCGAGCCCGGTCGCGTACAGCATCGCGCGCGCCGGCGCGCGATCCGGACCGGACTTCATCACATCGCTGCGCAGCGTTGTTTCTTCGTTCGGCATCACGCAGCTTCCTTCTGCTGCGCGCCGAGTTGGGCAAGCACTGCCGCGCCGACTTCCGCCGTGTTCGCGCTGCCGCCGAGATCGCGCGTCAGCGTGCCCTGCTCGATCACGGCATCGACCGCCGCTTGGACTTCCTTCGCCTCGGCTTCGAGACCGAGCGAATAGCGCAGCAGCAGCGCCACGGACAGGATCGTGCCGAGCGGATTCGCCAAGCCTTTGCCAGCGATATCGGGTGCGGAGCCATGGATCGGCTCGTACAGGCCCGCCTTGCCGTCGCCGAGCGAGGCCGAAGGTAGCAGGCCGAGCGAACCGGCGAGCGCTGCGGCTTCGTCGGTGAGGATGTCGCCGAACAGGTTTTCGGTGACGATCACGTCGTAGGCCGACGGGCGCGTCAGCAGCAGCATCGCCATCGAATCGACGAGCTGGTGTTCGAGCTTGACGTCAGGATAGTCCTTGGCGACGCGCTCGACCGTCGAACGCCACAGACGCGAGGTCTCGAGCACGTTGGCCTTATCGACGTGGGTGACGTGCTTCTTGCGTCCGCGCGCGAACTCGAACGCGCGCCGCGTGGCGCGCTCGATCTCGGCGGCGGTGTACTTGCACTCGTCGGTCGCCGTGTCGGCCGTGCGCGTCTTCGCGCCGAAGTAGGCGCCGCCGGTCAGCTCGCGAACAAACAACAGGTCGACACCCTGCAGCTTCTCGTTCTTCAGCGGCGAGAGATTCGCCAACTTCGCATGCACGCGCACGGGACGCAGGTTCGCGTAGACGCCAAGCGTCGCGCGCAGGCCGAGCAGACCCTGCTCCGGGCGCACCTTCGCATTCGGATCGGACCACTTCGGGCCGCCGACCGCGCCGAGCAGCACGGCGTCGGCCGACTTGCACGACGCAACCGTCGCCAGCGGCAGCGGACTACCGTGCGCATCGATCGCCGCACCGCCGATCAACTGTTCGTCGAAGGCGAAATCATGGCCGTGCTTCGCCGCTACGGCTTTCAGCACTTCGACTGCCGAGGCGACGACTTCGGGACCGATGCCGTCGCCCGGCAACAGGGTGATTTTTGCTTTCATTCTTTGCCTTTCTGTTCTGGAATTACGCTGCCCGCGCCTGCTCGAACGCCGCGATCTGCGCTTCGTGCTGCAGCAGGAATCCGAGCTGGTCGACGCCCGCGAGCAGACAATGCTTGGCGAACGGCTCCAGCGGGAATTCGATGCGCTTGCCGTCAGGCAACGTGATCGTCTGCGCAGCGATATCGACATTCAATTCAATGCCAGGATGATCGAGCAGATACTGGTGATCGGCATCGGCGAGCACGACCGCGAGCAGACCGTTCTTCAGCGCGTTGCCGCGGAAGATGTCGGCGATCTCGTTCGAGAACACCGCGTGGATGCCGTAATCGGTCAGCGCCCACGGCGCATGCTCGCGCGAGGAACCGCAGCCGAAGTTGCGGCCCGCGACAAGAATCTCGCAGCCGCGCGCCTCGGGCTTGTTCAGCGCGAAATCGGGGTTTTCGCCGCCGTCGGCGAGATAACGCCAGTCGTTGAACAACGACTTGCCGAGACCGGTGCGCTCGGTCGTGGTGAGGAAGCGCGCCGGGATGATGCGGTCGGTGTCGATGTTCTCGAACGGCAGCACGGCGGTGCGCGAATGGATGTGGGTCAGCGGATTCATGCGGCTTCGGAAACGTATTGGGCAGGATCGGCCACGACGCCGGCCAGCGCCGATGCGGCCGCGACGAGCGGACTCGCGAGCACGGTGCGCACGCCCGGCCCCTGGCGGCCTTCGAAATTGCGGTTGCTGGTCGAGACAACGAGCTGGCCCGGCTTGCCGATGTCGCCGTTCATGCCGAGACACATCGAGCAGCCCGGCTCGCGCCATTCGGCGCCGGCGGCGCGAATGACTTCGTGCAGCCCTTCCTTCTCGGCCTCGATCTTGACCTGCTCCGAACCCGGCACGACGAGCATGCGCACGCCGTCGGCAACCTTGTGTCCGCGCAGCACGTTCGCGGCTGCGCGCAGATCAGACAGGCGCCCGTTCGTGCAACTGCCGACGAAGACGACATCGACCTTTTCGCCGAGCAGGGCCTGTCCTGCCTTGAGATGCATGTAGTCGAGGGCTCGCTGTTCGAGCGCGTCTTTCGCCGCCGGCACCGTCGCGCCGAGTGCGATCACCATGCCCGGATTCGTGCCGTAGGTGACGCTCGGTTTCACCTCGGCCGCGTCGATGACGACTTCGCGGTCGAACTTCGCGCCGGCGTCGGACTTGAACTCGCTCCAACGCTGGACGATTGCATCCCAATCCGCGCCCTTCGGCACGCGCTCGCGCCCGCGCAGGAATTCGAACGTCGCCGCGTCGGCCGCGATCAGGCCTGCCTTGGCGCCGGCCTCGATCGACATGTTGCACACGGTCATGCGCTCTTCCATCGTCAGCGCTTCGATCGCGCTGCCGCGATATTCGATGACGTGGCCGGTGCCGCCGTTCATGCCGATCCTGCCGATGATGTGCAGGATCAGATCCTTCGCGGTCACGCCCTTGCCGAGCTTGCCGTTCACCGTGATCGCGAGCGACTTCGGCTTGCGCTGCAGGAGGCACTGCGTGGCGAGCACGTGGCCGACTTCGGTCGTGCCGATGCCGAATGCGAGTGCGCCGAATGCGCCGTGCGTAGAAGTGTGGCTGTCGCCGCAGACGATGGTCATTCCGGGCTGGGTTGCGCCAAGTTCCGGTCCCATCACGTGGACGATGCCGCGGTTGGAACTGTTCCAGCCGTACAGCTCGACGCCGAACTCCTTCGCGTTCGCTTCGAGCGCGGCGACCTGTGCTTCGGTCGCCTTGTCGAGATACGGGCGCTTGCCGTTCGCGTCGGGCGGCAAGGTCGGCGTCGAGTGATCCATCGTCGCGACGATGCGATCGGGACGCCGCACCTTGAGCCCGCACGCACGCAGCTCCGCAAACGCCTGCGGCGAGGTGACTTCGTGCACCAGGTGCAGGTCGATGTAGAGGATCGCTGGCGTCGCCGTGGTTTCCGCGGCGACCTGATGCGCGTTCCAGATCTTGTCGAGCAGGGTTTGCGGAGCCGTGGACATGTTACGCAGCCGCCTTCTTCTGGTCCGTGGACACTGGCGTCAGCCAGCCCCATTCGTCGCGGGTCTCACCGTTGAACAGGCCGAAGAACGCCTTCTGCAACGCCTTCGTGATCGGTCCGGGCTTGCCTTCGCCGACCGGCTTGCGATCGACTGAACGCACCGGCGTGATCTCTGCCGCGGTGCCGACCATGAAGACTTCGTCGGCCGTGTACAGCGCCTCGCGCGGCAGGTCGCGCTCGATCACCTCAAGGCCGAGCTTGCCGGCCAGCGTGATCACCGTGTCGCGCGTGATGCCGGCGAGGATGCTCGCGCTCGTCGTCGGCGTGGTGATCTTGCCGTTGCGGATGATGAACAGGTTTTCGCCCGCGCCTTCGCTGAGCAAGCCGTTGTAGCCGAGCGCGATGCCTTCGTGGTAGCCGTGGCGCTTGGCTTCAAGACCGATCAGCTGCGACGACAGGTAATTGCCGCCGGCCTTGGCCCACGACGGAAACGTGTTCGGTGCCGCGCGATTCCACGACGACACGCAGACGTCGGCGCCCTTCTCGATCGCATCACCGAGATAGGCGCCCCACTCCATCGCGATGATGCAGACGTCGACGCTCGAGCCTTCCTTCGGCAACACGCCGAGCGGACCGGCGCCGCGAAACACGAGCGGACGCAGATAGGCCGACTTCATCTTGTTCGCGGCGACGACTTCGCTGTTCGCGGCGATGATCTCATCGAACGTGTAGGGAACTTCGATCTCGTAGACCTTGGCCGACTCGAACAGGCGGCGCGTGTGGTCGGCGAGGCGGAAATGCTGCGGACCCTGCGGCGTCGCGTAGACGCGCTGTCCCTCGAACACGGACGAACCGTAATGCAGCGCGTGCGCGGTGACGTGCACGGTCGCTTCGTTCCAGGGCTTGAGCTTGCCGTTGTGCCAGATGAATTCTGTGTTTGCCATAGTGGGTCCTTTGCAATTCCTGAAGCGGTTTGGATACGGGTGATGGGTCGAGCGAAACGCCTCGCCGTAGGTGAATTCTACGTCCTATCCCCTGCGCGCCGCGCCGAAAACCTGTGTTTCATGCCGATTTCGCCACCAGCGGCAGCGCCTGGCCGAGCTTGATCCGCTCGATGCGGTTGACTACCTCGAGCGCCGCGAACGCGGTGGCCTCGACGATGTCGGTCGACACACCGCGGCCGATCAATTCGCGCTCGCCGTGGTTGACCGTCAACGTCGCGCGGCCTTGCGCATCGGCGCCGTAGCTCAGCGAGCGGATCTGGAAGTCGGAAATGTCGAGCGTCGTACCGGTCGCGCGCTCGATCGCGCGCAGCATCGCGTGCACGGGGCCGTCGCCGAGCGAGCCTTCGGTCTCGCCGACGCTGCGTCCGTCCTCGTGGCGCAGGCGCATCGAAGCCGAGGCGCCGCCGCCGAGATGCGAGGTCGCGTGCATCTGCTCCAGCGTCCACGGGCCGAGCGCAGCCGGGTCCTGGCCTAGCACGAGCGCGTCGAGATCGCTGTCGAACACCTCTTTCTTTTTGTCGGCGAGCGCCTTGAAGCGCGGGAAGATTTCCTCGACCTGGGCGTCGTCGACCTCGTAGCCGAGCGATTTCAGACGATCGCGCAAGGCGTGCTTGCC